>NZ_JBEZGK010000024.1:0-101585 GCF_040649935.1 Micromonospora sp. NPDC048842
TCGCACCCGGCGCTTTCAGCGCCAGGCACTTTTACTACGTTACCCGCTCGTTTCCGCCGTGTCAAACCGATATTTCGCGGTTCGTCATTGCTTCACCCGATAATGCGGGCACCATGTCGCAACCGGCTTGCGCCGCTCTCGTCATGGATTCGGTAGGCCGGCCGTCGCAGTTTCCCGCGACCCGCCCGGTGCCCTACCGGTTCGTAACCATACCCGGTCGGTTTCGCCGCGCCAAATCCGCCTCGCGGCGTTTCTGGTGGCACCTCCCGGTTGGGGCTCCGGTAGGCGTGCCCACCCGACCCCCAGGCCGTTGACCTGCGCTCCGGCCGTTTTCGGCTTTCGCCTGTTTCGTCCGTTCCGCGCTGGCAGAGAGAAAGTTACGCGTCCGGCGGGATGATCGTCAAATCCGCCGGACGCGTCCCCCGTCACATCGTCGACAGGTGGCTATTCGCCCAGCTCAACGCCCGCGAACGAACGCTTCCCCCGGCGCAGCACCAGGTATCGCCCATGCAGCAGATCGGCCGGCGACACCTCGGCGTCCACAGCGGTCACCCGGTTGTTGTTGACGTAGGCCCCGCCTTCGGCGATCACCCGCCGAGCCTCCTTGAGGCCACTCACCAGACCGGAGTCCCGCAGCAGACCCGCCACATCCGGCAATTCGCCGGTGAGGCGTACGAGACCCGCCTCGGTCAGGGCGGCGCGCAGGGTCTCCGGCGCCAGCTCGTCCAACGATCCGCGGCCGAAGAGCGCCTGGCTGGCGGCGATCGCCTGTCGGGTCTCGTCGGCACCGTGCACCAGGGTGGTCAGCTCCTCGGCGAGCGCCCGCTGCGCCAACCGGGCAGCCGGTCGTTCGGCGGTCGCCTTCGCCAGCTCCTCCAACTCGTCACGGGTCCGGAAGCTGAAGTACCGCAGGTAGCGGTCGACCTCCTGGTCCTCGACGTTGAGCCAGAACTGGTAGAACGCGTACGGGCTGGTCATCGTGGGGTCGAGCCAAACGGCGCCCCCCTCGCTCTTGCCGAACTTCGTGCCGTCGGCCTTGGTGACGAGGGGCGTCGTGAACGCCTGCACCGGCCCCGCGCCGCGTCGGCGGACGTAGTCGACGCCGGCGGTGATGTTGCCCCACTGGTCGGAGCCACCGAACTGGAGCTGACAGCCATGCCGGCGGTGCAGTTCGAAGAAGTCGTTGCCCTGAAGCAGCTGGTAGCTGAACTCGGTGAAGCTGATGCCGGTCTCCAGCCGGGCCCGCACCACCTCCCGCGCGAGCATCTTGTTCACCGGGAAGTGTTTGCCCACGTCGCGGAGGAACTCGACGATCGACATCTCGCCGGTCCAGTCCAGGTTGTTGACCAACTGGGCCGCGTTGTCCCCGGTGTACGACACGAACGGCGCCAGCTGGTCACGGATGCGCTCGACCCAGCCGGCGATCACCTCGGGCGGGTTGAGGGTCCGCTCGGCGCTCTCCTTCGGATCACCGATCTGCCCTGTCGCCCCGCCGACCAGCAGCAACGGGCGGTGGCCGGCGAGTTGCAGCCGGCGGGCCGTGGTGACCTGCATGAGGTTGCCGACGTGCAGGCTCGGGGCGGTGGGGTCGAAGCCCACGTAATAGGTGGCGGCCGTCCCGCCGTCGAGCAGCTCGCGCAGCTCGTCGAGGCCTGTCGAGTCCTGTATCAGGCCACGCCAGAGCAGGTCGTCGGTCAGGGAGTCCCGCCCGGGCGGCGGAGGGCTGCTGTCGGTCACGGTCACCGATTCTCCCCCATCGCCGGCATCGACCCGTACCGGGTTTGGCGCAACCCGCCCCGGCTAGGCTTGCGCCCCGTTGATCGAGGAGGGCTTTGCCATGGAGATTCCGGATCTGACGGGCGGTTTCGTTGCCCTGCTCGGCCTCACGTTCGAGGAGGCCAGCGCCGATCGGGTGGTCATCAGCTGGCAGGTCCGCCCGGAGCTGCACCAGCCGTTCGGCATCCAGCATGGCGGGGTGTACTGCTCGGTCGTGGAGACCGCGGCCAGCGTGGGCGGCTCCCTTTGGCTGGCCGACCGGGGCACTGTGGTCGGGGTGTCGAACCAGACCGACTTCCTGCGGGCCGTCCGGGACGGCGAGCTGAGGGCGGTCGGCACTCCCGTGCACCGGGGCCGCAGCCAGCAGCTGTGGCAGGTGGAGATCACCGACGCCGACGAGCGGCTGGTGGCCCGTGGTCAGGTCCGGCTACAGAACCTCTCGCCCGCCTGAGCGACGGCACTCGTCGGACGGGTCAGCTACGCGCCTCGTCCAGCACCGGCTCCGCGGCCTGGTCGGTGTCGGCGTCGCCGTCGGCTTCGTCGGGTACGCGGCTGACCCGTACCTCGGTGATCGCCCGGTGGTCGATGCCGGCCACCACCAGCACCCAACCGTCCAGCGTGACGTCCTCTCCGGCGACGGTGGGGATGTGCCCGAGCCGGGCCAGCACCAGCCCGGCGACTGTGGTGTAGTCACCAGCTGGGCGCGACGGCAGCTCCACGCCGATGTCCGGGAGGTCGTGCACCGGGAAGGTGCCGGGCAGCAGCAGAGCGCCGTCGGGGTCGCGGCGTACCGAGCGCACATCCCGGTCGGTCTCGTCGTAGATCTCGCCGACGATCTCCTCCAGGATGTCCTCCAGCGTCACGATGCCGTCGACGGCGCCGCGCTCGTCCACGACGAGCGCGATGTGCTGACGCTCGGCCTTGAACTGGCGCAGCGCTTCCACCACCGGTAGCGAGTCGGGCAGCAGCATGGGCGGTCGGGCGATCTCGTCGACCGGGCGGTCGTCGGGCACGCCGACCAGGTCACGCAGGTGGATCACTCCGGCCGTGTCGTCCAGGCCGCCGTGGCGCACGACCGGAGCCCGGGAGTGCCCGGTGGCGGCCAGCACGAGTCGCGCGGCCTCCGCTGTGGTCCCGCTGTCGAGCGTGAAGACCTGCAACCGGGGTACGAGGACAGCCCGCAACCGACGGTCGGCGATCTCCACGGCACCCGCGATGATGGTGCGCTGCTCCTTGGTGAAGCCGTGGTTGCCGGCGACGATGTCGCGCAGCTCGTCCGGGCCGATCTCCTCCGGCTCGTGTTTGGGGTTGAGCCCGACCAGGCGGACCACCACGTCGCTGGTGGCGCCGAGCGCCCAGACGGCCGGCCGGGTGATGCTGGCGAGCAGGTCGAGCGGGCGGGCCACCAGCAGCGCCCAGCGCTCGGCGGACTGCATGGCGATCCGCTTGGGCGCCAGCTCGCCGAAGACCAGGGTGACGAAGGTCAGCGCGAGGGTGACCGCCACGATCGCCACCGTCTCGGCGGCACCGCCGAACACCCCGAGCAGCGGCACCAGGGGTTTTGCCAGCGAGACCGCAGCGGCGGCGGAGGCCAGAAAACCAGCGAGGGTGATGCCGATCTGGATGGTGGCCAGGAAGCGGTTCGGGTCCTTGGCGAGCCGGGCCAGCACCCGCCCGGCCCGGCTGGTGCGCTCCAGCCGCTGGATCTGGCTGTCTCGCAGCGACACCAAAGCCATCTCGCTGCCCGCGAAGAGCGCGTTGATCACGACCAGGACTCCGACCAGGGCCAGTTGGCTCCCGTAGCTCTGCACGCCCGGTTCGCTCCCTCGTGGTGGTGGCACCGGCCGCTACGCGCGGCACCCGCCGGTCGGCGAGCCCGCCCGGCGTAGGCGTGTCTTTGCCCCGTCCGGCGCCGGACGAATCCTGCCTGGGCGAGGCTACGCCGAATCGGGCGACGGTGACGCTAGGCCGAATCGGGCGACGTGACGCAACGCCGGCTGGAGCGACGGTGAGTCAGGCCGACCGGGGCGCCGGTGAACCCGGCAGGTCGAGGACGTACGAGTCGCCGTCCCGGCGGAAGCCGAGCCGGTGGTAGTAGGGGGCCACCATCCGGGGCGGGCTGACCACCCGGTGGAAGCCCCTTTCGGTGAACAGGTGGCTGCGCCGGTAGACGAACTCGCCCGGGGTGAAGTCGCGGAACTTCGGGGTCACGTAGTCCAGGTCGATCTGGGCGACGCCTGGCGCCTCGGCGTGCGACAGGACCACGCCGACCACCTCGTCGGCCGTGACCACGAGGAACGCCGAGCGCCCCGACGCGGCCGGGTCCCAGTGGAAGCCGGGGTTGAACCGGGCGATGTCGGCGGAGTGCACCCGCAGCGTGTGCGCGAGGAACTGGTCCCCGACGCCGACCTCCACCACCTGGTAGGTCTTCTCGTCGTGCCGGGTGGCGAGCATTCCGCGCAGGTACCAGATGTTGATCACCGCGAGCACGACGTTGAGCCCGACGCCGGGCCAGACCTCGATGGCGGCGTTGTAGCCGATCAGCACGAAGCAGCCGACGAGGTTGAGCGCCCGCAACCGCAGGATGCGCGACTGCAGCAGCGACCAGACCAGCACCGCGGAGCCGGCCCAGCCGACGAGATCCAACCAGTTCACGCCGCGAGACTAGTGCCCGCCCAGGTCAGGGCCGTCGGCGGGCAGCTCCAGCAGCCACTCCTCCATGTCTTCGCCGCGGCCGTTGGCGTACCCCGAGTCTTCGCCGACCACCACGAACCCGCACTTGCGGAGCACCGCGAGGGAAGCGGCGTTGTCCTTGGCGGCGCGGGCGTGCACCGGCCTGGGCAGCTCGCGCAGCAGGGCGGCCAGGGCCGCCGTGGCGTGGCCCCGACCCCAGCGCGCCCTGTCGATCCAGTAGCTGACCTCGGTCTGCCCCTCGGCCGGCCAGGCGCTCACGTAGCCGACCACCTCGCCGTCGACCTCGGCGGTGCGGACCAGGTTCGCCGGGTTGGTGAGCACCCGGGCCCAGTGTGCGGCGAACTCCCGACGGTCGGACGGGTCCTTGGGGCCGAAGGCGGCCATCCGGTTGGCCTCCGGGTCCTGCTGGTGCAGGAAGAACTCGACGAGGTCGTCCTCACGGACCGGGCGCAGCAGCAGATCGGAGGTCATCGGCCGAGGGTACGCAACGGGGGCGCTGAGTCAGCCGGCGACGGCGACGACCGCCAGCACGGCGGCGCCCACTGAACTCGCCACCGACAGCAGTCGACGCCACGGCACCCGCGCGTCGACCACCGGCAGGGCGCGCCACCGGGTCGCCGCCAGGGCCACCCCCGCCGCCGACAGGCCGGCGCCGAGCGGCCACAGCCAGGCCGGCACCATCGACCAGTCCCCCATCCGGTGCCCCAGCCCGAGATAGGCGAACGCCCAGACCGCCGCCGCCAGCAGCGTCACCTGGTCCAGTTGGCGACGGCGGGCGGCGCCGAGCAGGGAGAGGCCGCCGAGGAAGGTGAGGACGACCGCGAGGCCGGCGCCGATCCACGGCAGCACCATCGACGTCGCCGAGTCGGCCTCCTTCGGCGGCACCCCGAGCAGCCGCAGCCCGATCGGCTCGACGCCCTTGTCGGTGTTGCCGAGCACCACCACCGCCCGGCCGGTCGCCCGTTCGAGGCCGACGTAGGACCGGAACCCGCCGGTAGCGCCGTTGTGCCAGACCACCTCGCGATCGCCGTGCCGGGTGGTGAACCAGCCGTACCCGATGTGGGTGTCGTCGTCCTCGCGGAAGCGGGCGGTGGCGGCGTCGGCACCCGGTGCGGTGCCGGCGAGGGTCGCGGCGAGCAGCAGGCCGAGGTCCTCGGCCGTCGACCAGGGGCCGGCGCCGGCCGGCGCGTAACCGGCTCCCGCCCACGGGTCGAGCGGTCGGCCGCCGGCCCGGCTGCCCTGGGCGCGATCGGCCGGCAGGTCGTCGTCGCGGGTGGCGACGACGGTGGCCGTCATGCCGAGCGGCCGTAGCAGCCGGTCGTGCAGCAGCTCGGGGTACGCGACGCCGGCCTTCGCGGCGAGCGCGTGGCCGAGCACCGACGGCCCGAGGTTGGAGTAGTGGACCTCGCCGCGCTCGTCGTCGTCGGTGCTGACCCGGTCGGTGGCGCTGCGGATGGCGTCGACGCCCTGCCCGGCGTAGGGGTTTCCGCCGGAGACGTTGGACCAGAGGATGCGTGCCCACCCCAGCGGGGAGCCGGGGGCGAGCCGGGGCAGGCCGGCGCGGTGGCTGGCGAGTTCGGCGAGTGTGACGTCGTGGGTGGGGCCGGTGACCTCGGGCCAGGTGGCGCCGAGCCGGTCGTCGGGGCCGACGACACCGGCGGCGACCTGGTCGGCGAGGAGCATGCCGGTGAGCGCCTTGGTGACCGAGCCGATCTCGAACGGGGTGCCCGGTTCCACGGATCTACCGGCGAGGTCCCGGTCACCCAGTCCGGCGGTGCGGATCCGGCCGTTCTCGACCAGGGCGACGGCGAGCCCGCGGAGCCCCGACGGGTCGGGCGTGGCCGAGCGTGCGGCAGCGGCCAGGTCGCGATCGCCGGTGGTCTGCCCGCCGAGTCGGGGCACCCGGGGCATCAACGCGACCCCGGCCAGGCCGGCGATCAGCGCGACGACGAGGACGGTGACTGTCGTCCGACGCATTGTGGTTCCTCCGTGGGGTCGTCGGATGGGCATCAGAGCCGCGTCTGGTCAGCGGCCGGCGGCGGTGAGGATGGCGAGCAGCGGCACCACGCGTTCGGCGGGGACCTCGTACCGGCCTCGGCCGGCGCTGCGCAGCCAACCGGCGGCGGTGATCTGGCGCAGGTGGTGGTGCAGTTGGCCGGTGGTGCCCAACTCCTCGATCTCGGCCAGCTCGCCGGTGCTCTGCCGGCCGCCGAGGATCTCCCGCAGCAGCCGCAGCCGCACCGGGTGAGCCAACGCGGAGAGGGTGCTGGGCAGCTCCTCCCAGTCGGCGGCGAGCAGGTCGTCGACGGTGCGGCCGTACTGCCAGTCGTAGTGCTGGCCGGCGACGCGGACGGTGCCGGTGTAGAGCACCGCGCCCGACCCGTCGGCTGGAAGGCGCTGCTTGAGGCCGTCGAGCGCCCAGAAGGTGCCCTCGGGCGCGGGTGGTGGTGGCGCGGCGGCGAGCCGTTCGCTCAGCGCGGCAACCTGTGCCTCCAGCGCGGCGAGTCGATCTTCCACGGTGTCCATGCGACGATACTACGCACATACGTAGTTACGTGGAAGTGCGAACCGACAGGCCGCCGAGACCGGCGCGTCCGGCCCTTCCGGCGCGCGGGGCGGTCGACAATGACCTGACCGACCCAGGGAGCGCAGATGAACCGACCTGTCGTGGTGGGCGTGGACGGATCGCCGTCCAGCCTTGTCGCCGCCGAACACGCGGCGCGGGCCGCCGTGCTCCGCTCCCGGCCGCTGCTCCTGGTGCACGGCTACCTGCATACGTCCGGCTACGGCGTGCCGCTCAACCCGTACGACCTCGGGGTGCCGGCGCCCTCCGAGGAGGCGCAGCAGATGTTGGAGCGCACGGCGGCCGAGCTGACGGGCCGGTGGCCCGGCCTCGACGTCGAGGTGCGTCAGGTCCTCGGCGGCCCGGGGGCCACCATGATCGAGGAGTCCCGCCGGGCGGAGCTGGTCGTGGTGGGCAGCCGTGGCCTGGGCGGGTTCACCGGGCTGCTGCTCGGCTCGGTCGGCGCGCAGGTGGCCGCGCACGCGCACTGCCCGGTGCTGGTGGTCCGCCCGGACGAGCAGCCGATCCCGGTGGACGGCCCGGTGCTGGTGGGCGTGGACGGGTCCGAGTCGTCCCGGCTCGCCGTGGGCCTGGGCGCCGACGAGGCGGCGCTGCGGGACGTGCCGCTGGTGCTGGTGCACGTCGGTCCTCCGGACGGGGACCGGACGGTGCCGGAGGAGATCGAGGAGACGCAGGCCGCGTACCAGGCGGAGGCGGTGCGACTCCTGGCCGACGCCTCCGCCGTGGTGCGCGCCGACCACCCCGACCTGGTGGTGCGGGAACATCCGGTCCGGGCAGCCGGCGCGGCCCAGGGGCTCATCGAGGCCAGCGGCACTGCGTCGCTGCTGGTCGTGGGCACCCGGGGCCGGGCCGGGTTCGCCGGTCTGCTGCTCGGATCGGTCGGTCAGGCGGCGATCCAGCACGCGCACTGCCCGGTGCTGGTCGCTCACCCGGTCAGCTGACCGGCGCGCCGCCGTCGCCTCGGCCGAGCATCTGCAGGAAGTCGGTGGTGAGGGCGAACGGGTCGGCCGGCCCGGTGGCCGGTGGTCGGCGCTCGATCTGGTCGGTCAACTCCCCCGCGGCACGCCGGATCCGAGCGCGCAACGCGCCATCGGCGGTGCCGTCGGACCAGTCCTCCGGGGCGGCGAAGACCGCTGTCGGGACGACCACCGACCGAAGGTAGGCGAACATCGGGCGGACGGCGTGCTCCAGTGCCAACGAGTGCCGGGCGGTGCCGCCGGTCGCGCCGATCAGCACCGGCCGGTCGACCAGCGACTCGGAATCCAGCACGTCGAAGAAGGACTTGAACAGCCCGTTGTACGAGGCGCTGAAGATCGGGGTGACGGCGATGAGCCCGTCCGCCCCGGTCACCGTGTCGATGACCTCGCGCAGCGCCGCCGGCGCGAACCCGGTGAGCATGTTGTTCACCACGTCGTGGGCGTACTCGCGCAGGTCGACGACGTGCAGCTCCACTTCGGAGCCGCGCCGGACCAACTCGTCGCGGGTGGCCGCGACGAGCTGGTCGGCGAGCAGCCGGGTCGACGAGGGCTGGCTCAGCCCCGCCGAGACGACGGCCAGGGTGCGGCGGGTCATCGGGTCGCCCCCTCCGGCGCCTTGCCCGTGACGTCGTCGACGGCGTGCACGGTGCTGTCCTTGGCACCGCCCGCGGCGGCGACCAGCGAGGCGTGCGTCGGCGCCGCCGGCACGTGCGCCGGACGCAGCGCGGCGAACTCCTTGCGCAGCACCGGCACGACCTCCTCGCCGAGCAGGTCGAGCTGCTCCAGCACGGTCTTCAACGGCAGCCCGGCGTGGTCCATCAGGAACAGCTGCCGCTGGTAGTCACCGACGTACTCACGGAAACCGAGCGTGCGGTCGATGACCTGCTGCGGGCTGCCCACGGTCAGCGGGGTCTCCCGGGTGAACTCCTCCAGCGACGGCCCGTGCCCGTAGACCGGGGCGTTGTCGAAGTAGGGCCGGAACTCCCGGACCGCGTCCTGCGAGTTGCGCCGCATGAACACCTGCCCGCCGAGGCCGACGATGGCCTGGTCGGCGGAGCCGTGGCCGTAGTGCGCGTACCGCTGGCGGTAGAGCGCGACCATCCGCTGGGTGTGCTCCTTGGGCCAGAAGATGTGGTTGGCGAAGAAGCCGTCGCCGTAGTACGCGGCCTGCTCGGCGATCTCCGGGCTGCGGATCGAGCCGTGCCAGACGAACGGGGGCACGCCGTCGAGCGGGCGCGGCGTCGAGGTGAACGACTGCAACGGGGTGCGGTACTTGCCCTTCCAGTCGACCACGTCCTCGCGCCACAGCCGGTGCAGCAGGTCGTAGTTCTCGATGGCCAGGGGGATGCCGGCGCGGATGTCCTTGCCGAACCACGGGTAGACCGGGCCGGTGTTGCCGCGGCCCATCATCAGGTCCACCCGGCCGTCGGACAGGTGCTGGAGCATCGCGTAGTCCTCGGCGATCTTCACCGGGTCGTTTGTGGTGATCAGCGTGGTGGCGGTGGACAGCAGCAGGCGCTCGGTGCGCGCCGCGATGTAGCCGAGCATGGTGGTCGGTGACGACGGCACGAAGGGCGGGTTGTGGTGCTCGCCGGTGGCGAAGACGTCCAGACCGACCTCCTCGGCCTTCAACGCGATCGCGACCATCGCCTTGATCCGCTCATGCTCGGTCGGCTCCCGACCGGTGGTCGGATCGACAGTGACGTCACCGACGGTGAAGATTCCGAACTGCATGACCAGCTCCTCGCGTGTCAACCGGGTGCCGTCGTGGTACCCGGACGCAGCTCTCAACTTATTTGACGACGCAACTATTCCGACGGCGGGACGCCCCACAGTGGCGCCGATCACGCATATAACCGGACACCGGGTCGGGAATCCCCCCTCTGTCGGCCCGGTCAGCCGCCCGCCACCGAGGGGAGCACCTGCACCTCCGCGCCGTCCTTGACCGGCGTGGCCAGACCGCCGGCGTGGCGGCAGTCTTCCCCGTCGACGAAGACGTTGACGTAACGGCGCAGCTCGCCGCGCTCGTCACGGATGCGCCGGGCCAGCCGGGGGTGCGCGACGGCCATCTCGTCGAGGACCGCCCGTAGCGTCCCGGTGGCGGTGACGCTCAGCCGACTCGCGCCGCCGGCCTCGCCACGCAGCGGGCCGGGCAGCAACACGGTGACCACGCTCAGACCTCCGCTGCGCGAACACAGAGCACGTCGGGCAGGTGCGCCGCGACAGTCGACCAGGAGTCGCCCTCGTCGCGGCTGGCGAAGACCGAGCCGGAGCGGGTGCCGAAGTAGACCCCACCGGGGGTGGCGCCGTCGGCGCACATCGCGTCGCGCAACACCGCCGGATAGAACGGGCCCTCAGGCAGCCCGACCGACAGCGGCTCCCACTTGCCGCCGGCGTCGGCGGAGCGGAACACCCGGCAGCGGTGGTCGGTCGGGAACCGCTCGCCGTCGGCCACCAACGGGAACGTCCACACCACGCCGCCGCGCCCCGGGTGGGCCACCATCGGGAAGCCGAAGTCGCTGGGCAGCCCCTCGGCGATCGAGGTCCAGGTGCGGCCGTCGTCGTCGGAGCGGTAGACGCCGTGATGGTTCTGCGCGTACAGCCGCTCGGGGTTGCCGGCGTCCCGGGCGACCTTGTGCACGCACTGGCCGAACTCCGGCCACTCGTCGGGCATGAAGTAGGCGCGGATGCCGGTGTTGCCCGGTGCCCAGCTCGCCCCGGCGTCCTCCGAGCGGTAGACCCCACCGGTGGACATGGCGACCAGCAGCCGAGCCGGGTCACGCGGGTGGGGCAGCACGGTGTGCACGGCCTGACCACCGAAACCGGCCTCCCACTGCGGGCGGTGCGGGTGGTCCCAGAGGGAACGGACCAGCTCGAAGCTGCGGCCACCGTCGGTGGACTTGAACAGTGCCGAGGGCTCGGTGCCGGCCCAGATGACGTCCGGCTCGTCAGGGCCGGCCGGCATCAGCTGCCAGACCCGCCCGAGGGAGACGCCGGTGTCGGCCGGAAACGCGACAGGCGCCTCGTCGGGCTCGTCCCAGGAAGCGCCGAGGTCGTCGCTGGTGGCGACGCTGGGGCCGAAGTGTGAGCTGGTCATGCCGGCGAGCAGCCGTGGGGTGGAACGACGGGTGTCGACAGCGACCGCGTAGACACCGGTCATCGGGAAGTGCGGACCGGTGATCTCCCAACTGCGCCGGTCGTCGGTGCTGGTGGCGAGGAACAACCCCTTGGCCGTGCCGATCGCGAGCAGTGTTGCCATGACGTCCTCCGAACCGTCGGTGAGCAGGTCCGGTGATTATGGCCACACCCCCCGACAGAGTCCGCCGACCACACGCCGGACGGCGCGCTCAGCGCAGGCGCGGCACGTGCCGGCGGTAGGCGCTGACCGTGGGGTCGGCGTCCAGCCAGAACCGCCAGGGCAGATCGTGGGCGCCGGTCACGCCGACCCGGGGACCCGCCACCACCGTCTCCGGCGGCACCGGCCGGGCCGGAGGGCGCAGGCGGACCGGGCCGTCGCCGAGCAGGTACGCCCCGTACGCCTCGCGGTCGATGCCGAGCGCGGAACAGAGCCGTGCGGGCCCGCGGGCCAGGTCCACGTCCCGCCGGATGGCCGGCCGGCGCTCCCGTGCCGTGGTCAGCCCGTCGACCACCTCGCCGGCGCGCAGCAGCACGGCGGAGGCCTCTCCCTCGGCCCCGGTGACCACGTTCATGCACCAGTGCATGCCGTAGGTGAAGTAGACGTAGGCGTACCCGGCGGGGCCGAACATCACGGCGTTGCGCGGGGTGCGGCCCCGGTGGGCGTGCGAGGCGGGATCGCCGCCACTTCCCGCGTACGCCTCGACCTCGGTGATCCGGACGGTGACCCCGCCGGCGTACAGCCGGCAGCCCAGCAGCCCGCGCGCCGCCGGCAGCAGTGCACCGGCGAGCAGGTCCGCCAGCACCGCCAGGTCGGCGTCGGTGCCGCGATCACCGGACGACAGGGCCATGTCTCCGACGGTACCCATCCCGGTTCCCCGGCATCCGGCCGGGCGCACCGACCACCAAGCGCCGGACCGAACAAGACTCCCGTCGCACATCGGACAGCCGGCCGAACAGTGAAACCGGACCGTCGGCTCGGGAGTGTTCCCGATGTCGTCGCAGGGAGCGACGACATCACGGGAGGAAGTCACCATGACCGTACGAAGCATCCGACGACCACTGATCGCCACCGGCCTGGTCGCGGCAGCCGCGACACTGGCCTTCACCCCGTCGGCCAGCGCGAGCGTCCCGCTGCGGGCCGCGGCGCAGGCCGACAACGCGGCGCTGCCCACGATCGCGGTCGGCGCAACGGGCAAGATCGAGGCGAACGGCGCGGCGGCGATCGTGCCGGTCACCGTCACCTGCTCGAAGGCCCTCGAGTTCGACGTCACGGTCAAGGTCGCGCAGGCGGTCGGCCAGACGATGCGCGCGGGCACGACGGTTCGGAGGGTCACCTGCGCGGAGGGCACCCAGCAGGTGCGGATCGCGGTGGTTCCGGTCGAGCGTCCGTTCGCAGCGGGCGTCGCGTTCGGTGTGGTGACCGCGAGCCCCTGTGACCCGTACTGCACGCCCATCTTCGACGAGCGCAAGTTCAACCTGGCGCTCTGAGAGATCGCCTGGCGGCACGGCATCGCCCGTGCCGCCAGGCTTAAACAATCTGTTGACAATCAGACGTTCATACGGTGTGCTCGGGGTATGACGACCGAGGACATCTTCACCGCGCCGGACCCGGGCCGGGCCCGCGCCCACCGCACCCACGAGGCGTTACAGCGGATCAGCGAGCGGCACGCCGGCACCGACACGCGGCGGGGCCGGTGGGCCCACCCGTACGTGCTCGACCCGTGGGAGGCGGTAGCCCTGGTCACCGCGCTGGCCGCCGGCGGGGCCGAGCACGAACCCGCGGAGGAGCCGATCGACGCCGCCGACCTGACCGCCGCGCTGACCCTGCTGCCCCACGTCCGCGCCGAGTTGGACGCCCTCGAGGCCGGCCTGCTGACGCTGGCCCGCGACCGGGGGCTGACCTGGCAGGCGATCGCGTACGGGCTGGGGTTGGGCAGCGCGCAGGCGGCCCGGCAGCGCTACGAGCGGGTTGCCGCCCGCTCGGCCGAGCAGACCCCCTGACGACAAGCGCTCGCCCGTGTGCGAGCGCGAGCGGGCCGGGCGGATCGGCACGCCGCGCTTGCGACGGCGTCCGGGCGGGCACACTGTGCGCACGACGAGGAGGCACCCATGGAGCGCGCGGAGATGCTGGCGTACTGCCTGGCCAAGCCGGGAGCGTGGCTGGACCAGCCGTGGGAGGGCGACGAGGTGGTGAAGGTGGGCGGCCGGATCTTCGCGTTCCTCGGCAGCGACAGCGGCAAGCCGACGGTCGGCATCAAGTGCGGGGCGACCCGGGAGGTGGCCGACGAGTGGCTGCACCGCCACCCCGGCGACGCCAGCGTGATGCCCTACATCGGCCGGTCCGGGTGGAACACGCTGCGCCTGGACGGCGGGATCGACGACGAGGAGCTGACCGAGGCGGTCGACTCGTCGTACGACATGGTGGTGGCCAAGCTCCCCAAGCGGGAGCGCCCGACGGCCTGAACCGCCGCGGCGCCGGCGGCCAGCGCCGACGCCACGGCACAGCTCAGCGGGGAACGACCCGCTCGGAAGCCCACTCCCGCCAGCTGGCCAGCCGGTCCGCCGCATCGGCGAGCTGGTCGGCGACCGGGCCGGGGCCGGTGGAACCGGGCGTCGTCCGGGCGGCGAGAGCCGAACGGACCGAGAGCACGTCGCGCACCGACGGGTCGAGGTGCCCGCTGATCGCGGCCAGGTCCTCGTCGGAGACGTCGTTGAGCTCGCACTCCCGAGCCGCGCAGAGCGCCACCAGCTGGCCGGTGATCTCGTGCGCGTCGCGGAACGGCACGTTGCGTCGGACCAGCCAGTCGGCGACCTCGGTGGCGAGGGAGAAGCCGACCGGGGCGGCGGCGACGAGGCGGTCCACCCGCACCGTCATCGTGGAGATCATTCCCGCCAGGGCCGGAAGCAGCAGTTCCAGGGTGTCGACCGCGTCGAAGGCCGGCTCCTTGTCCTCCTGCATGTCCCGGTCGTAGGTCATCGGCAGGCCCTTGAGCATGGTGAGCACTGTCATCAGACCACCGACCAGACGCCCGGACTTGCCCCGGGCCAGCTCGGCGATGTCCGCGTTCTTCTTCTGCGGCATGATCGACGAGCCGGTGGCGAAGGAGTCGTCCAGCTCCACCCAGCCGAACTCGTGCGAGGTCCAGAGCACCACCTCCTCGCCGAGCCGGGACAGGTGCACCCCGATCAGGGCGGTGGTGAAGAGGAACTCGGCGACGAAGTCCCGGTCGGCGACGGCGTCCATGGAGTTGGCGAACGACGTACGGAAGCCCAGCTCCTTGGCCACCGCCACCGGGTCAAGTGGGAGCCCGGAACCGGCCAGTGCGCCCGCGCCGAGCGGGCTGATCGCCGCCCGGTGGTCCCAGTCGCGCAGCCGCTCAAGGTCGCGCAACAGCGGCTGCACGTGGGCGAGCAGCCAGTGCCCGAAGGTGACCGGCTGGGCGTGCTGGAGGTGGGTCATACCCGGCGCGGCGGTGTCGATGTGCCGCTCGGCCTGCTCGACCAGCGCCTCCGCCAACTCGACCAGGCGGCTGGCCACGCCCCGGGCGTGGTCGCGCAGGTAGAGCCGCAGGTCGGTGGCGACCTGGTCGTTGCGGGACCGGCCGGCGCGCAGCTTGCCACCGAGGCTGCCGAGACGCTCCAGCAGGCCGCGCTCCAGCGCGGTGTGCACGTCCTCGTCGTCGATGGTGGGGCGGAACGTTCCGGAGGCGCACGCGGCCTCCAGGTCGTCCAGCGCGGCCAGCATCCGGCCCAGTTCCTCCGGATCGAGCAGGCCGGCGCCGGCCAGGACCCGGGCGTGCGCCCGGGAACCGGCGATGTCGTACGGGGCCAGGCGCCAGTCGAACTGCACGCTCACCGACAGTCGGGCGAGCGCCTCGGCGGGGCCGCCCGCGAACCGGCCACCCCAGAGGCTCGTCCGGTTGGTGGCGGCGCTGTTCTCGGTCAGGCTCTTGTCGTCCACGTCGCCCATCATTGCGTTGGTTGCCTCTCGCTCGCGACTGCGGGGCCCGCTCGTCGCGCCTGCTCGGTCTTCGCGCTCACACGTGTCACTGTCCGTCACCGCCCAACCGGCCCGCCGGAGTACGCGAGCACGATCCGCTCGGTCATGACGTGGTGTTCCCTTCAGCGGTGTCGTCCCGGCGGGCCCAGCCGGCGAGCTTGTCTCCGAGCGCGGCCCCGCCGACGGCCTCACGGGCCACGACGAGGATGGTGTCGTCCCCGGCGATGGTGCCGACGATCTCGGGCAGGCCCGCCCTGTCCAACGCGCTGGCCAGGTACTGGGCTGCGCCCGGCGGTGTCCGCAGCACGGCGATGTTGCCGCTGGAGTCGACCCCGTTGAGCAGCTCGCGCAGCAGCCGTACCAGCCGGGCCGGCGCGGCCTCGGCGTCGCGCAACGGTCGCTGCCCGTCCTCGGGGATCAGGTAGACGGCCGGACCGTCGCCGCCGCGCACCTTGACCGCGCCCAGCTCCTCCAGGTCCCGCGAGAGGGTGGCCTGGGTGACGCCGACCCCGTCGGCGGCGAGCAGGTCGGCCAGCTCGGTCTGCGACCGGATCGACCGGTCGCGGATCAGCTCCACGATCCGGGCGTGCCGGGCCGCGCGAGTCAGCGGCGCGGTCATCGCGGCCCTCCGGTGGCGGCATCGCCGGTCGCGGGGCCTCCCGTCGCGGTTCCCAGCAGGAACGTCAGCAGCGCCTTCTGCACGTGCAGCCGGTTCTCCGCCTGGTCGAAGACCGCGCTCTGCGCGCCGTCGAGCACCTCGTCGGTGATCTCCTCACCACGGTGTGCGGGCAGGCAGTGCAGCACTATCGCGTCCGGTGCGGCCTGACCGAGCAGTTCCTTGTTGACCTGGTACGGCAGGAACGGGGTGATCCGGTCCAACCCGTCGGACTCCTGCCCCATCGACGTCCAGGTGTCGGTGGCCAACACGTCGGCGTCGCGTACCGCCTGGGCCGGGTCGGTCAGCACCCGCACCGACCCGCCGGTCTCCGCGGCGATCTGGGCGGCCCGTTCCACAACGGCCGCGTCCGGCGCGAACCCGGCCGGGCCGGCGATCCGCACGTGCATCCCGGCGGTCGCCCCGGCCAGCAGGTACGACTGCGCCATGTTGTTCGCGCCGTCCCCCACGTACGCCAGGGTCCGTCCGGCCGTGCCACCGCACCGCTCCCGGATGGTGAGCAGGTCGGCCAGCAGCTGGCACGGGTGAAAACCGTCGGTGAGCGCGTTGACCACCGGCACCGTCGCGCCCGCCGCCACCTCGGCGATCCGCTCGTCACCGTGGGTCCGCAGCACGATCGCCGCGACGTAGCGGGACAGCACCCGCCCCGCGTCGGCGAGCGACTCTCCGCGACCGAAGTGGGTGACCTGCGTGTCCACGACGAGGGGGTGCCCGCCCAGCTCGGCGATGCCGGCGTCGAACGAGATCCTGGTCCGCAGGCTCTGCTTGTCGAAGAGCACCGCCACCGAGCGGGGGCCGACCAGCGGCCGGTGGCCGAACCGGTCCGCCTTCATCCGCGCCGCCAGGTCGAGGACCGCTGACTGTTCGGCCGGCGAGAGGTCGTCGTCGCGCAGGAAGTGCCGGGTCATCGAGTCGTTCCCGTCGTGGTGGTCACTGTGGCTGGCGTGGTCTGCGCACCGGCGGCGGCCGGGGCGGTCACGTCCAGTGCGGCGGGCAGCGCCGCCAGGAAGGTGTCCGCCTGGGCGGCGGTGAGGATCAGCGGCGGGGCCAGCCGGATCACACCCGGCTGCACCGGATTGACCAGGAATCCGGCTTCCCGCAGGGCCTCGGCCAGCACCGACGACACCGGCGCGGTGAGCGCCACGCCGAGCAGCAGACCGGCGCCGCGTACCTCACCGATCAGCGGGTGGCCCAGCGCCTCGATGCCGCGACGCAGCCGCTCACCGACCCGCTTGACGTTGTCGAGCAGGCCCTCGTTGGCGATGGTCGCCACCACGGCGAGCGCCGCCGCGCAACTGACCGGGTTGCCGCCGAACGTGGTGCCGTGCGAGCCGGGGGTGAGCAGGTCCGCGGCGGGGCCGAAGGCCAGCGTCGCGCCGATGGGCAGCCCGCCACCCAACCCCTTGGCCAGGGTGACCACGTCCGGCTCCACACCCTCGGCCTGGTGCGCGAACCAGTGCCCGGTGCGCCCGATGCCGGTCTGCACCTCGTCGAGGACCAGCAGCGCGCCGTGCCGGGCGGTGATCCGCCGGGCCGCGGCGAGGTAGCCGGCCGGCGGAACGAGGACGCCGTTCTCACCCTGGATCGGTTCCAGGATCACCATGGCGGTGGCCTCGGAGACAGCCGCGTCGAGGGCGGCGACATCGCCGTAGTCGACGTGGGTCACCTCGCCGGGCAGCGGTCGGAACGGGTCGGCCTTGGCCGGTTGGCCGGTGAGCGCGAGGGCACCCATGGTGCGGCCGTGGAAGCCACCCCTGGTGGCCACCACCTGGGTGCGGCCGGTGCGCCGGGAGAGCTTGAACGCCGCCTCGTTCGCCTCCGCGCCCGAGTTGGCGAAGAACACCCGGCCCGGTCGGCCGGCGAGCGCCAACAGCAGCTCGGCGAGGGCGACCGGCGGCTCGGCCACATAGAGATTGGAGACGTGCCCAAGGGTCGCGACCTGCTTCGACACCGCCGCCACCACCGCCGGGTGGGCGTGACCGAGGGCGTTGACAGCGATGCCACCCACCAGGTCCAGGTATTCCCGGCCGGCGTCGTCGACCACGACGGCACCGTGACCGGAGACCAACGCCATCGGCGGCGTGCCGTAGTTGTCCATCATGGACTGCTTCCACCGCTGCGCCAACGTGCTCATGTCGCGTCCGTCCCGTCTCCCGGCACTACCATCGTTCCGAACCCTTCCGAGGTGAACACCTCAAGCAACGTGGAGTGCGCCACCCGGCCGTCGACGACGTGCGCGGCTGGCACTCCACCACGCACCGCTCGCAGGCAGGCCTCCATCTTCGGCACCATCCCCGACTCCAGGCTGGGCAGCAGCTTGGCCAGGTCGTCCGCGGCGATCTCGGAGACCAGGCTGGTGGTGTCCGGCCAGTCCGCGTACAGGCCGGCCACGTCGGTGAGCACGACCAGCTTGCGGGCCCGCAACGCGATGGCCAGCGCCGCGGCGGCGGTGTCCGCGTTGAGGTTGTGCAGCACACCCTCCACGTCCGGTGCCACAGTGGAGATCACCGGAATCCGACCGGCCTCGATCAGGTCGGTCACCGCTGACACGTCGACCGACTCGACGTCGCCGACCTGGCCCACGTCGACCGGCACCCCGTCCACGTACGCCGGACGCCGCACCGCTGTGAACAGCCGGGCGTCCTCGCCGGAGAGGCCGACGGCGTACGGACCGTGCGAGTTGATCAGACCCACCAGCTCCCGGCCCACCTGACCGACCAGCACCATCCGGACCACGTCCATCGCCTCGGCGGTGGTCACCCGCAGACCGCCCCGGAACTCGCTGGCGATGCCGAGGCGACCCAGCATGGCGGAGATCTGCGGACCACCACCGTGCACCACCACGGGCTTCAGGCCGGCGTAACGCAGGAAGACCATGTCGGCGGCGAACGCCCGCTGCAACTCCGGATCGGTCATCGCGTTGCCGCCGTACTTGACCACGACGGTCGAGCCGGTGAAGCGTGCCAACCAGGGCAGCGCCTCGATCAACGTCTCCGCCTTGACCTGGGCGCGAGCCAAATCGCTGCTGAGACTCACAGTGCTGGCCTTTCGTTCGCGACTGCGGGACTCCGCTGCGCTGCGTTCCTCACGCTCACGTCGCTGGCCTTTCGTTCGCGACTGCGGGACTCCGCTGCGCTGCGTTCCTCGCGCTCACGTCGCCGGCCTTTCGTTCGCGACTGCGGGACTCCGCTGCGCTGCGTTCCTCGCGCTCACGTCGAGTACGCCGAGTTCTCGTGCACGTACGCGTGGGACAGGTCGTTGGTCCAGATCGTGGCGGCCGACGTACCCGCGTGCAGGTCGATCCGGATGGTCACGTCCCGCCCGGTCAGGTCGACCTTCGAGCGGTCCTCGGCGGCGGCGCCGCCCCGGCACACCCATACCCCGTTGACCGCCACGTCCACCTCGTCCGGCTCGAACGCGGCGGCGGTGGTGCCGACGGCGGCGAGGATCCGACCCCAGTTCGGGTCGTTGCCGAACAAAGCCGTCTTGACCAGGTTGTTGCGGGCCACCGTACGGCCGACCTCGACCGCCTCGTCCTCGTCCGCCGCGCCGACCACGTCGATGGCGATCTGCTTGGTGGCGCCCTCGGCGTCGGCCACCAACTGCTGGGCCAGGTCGTGACAGGCCGCGGTGACGGCGGCGGCCAGCTCGGCCGGCGTCGGCTCGATGCCGCTCGCGCCGCTGGCCAGCAGCAGCACCGTGTCGTTGGTGGACATGCAGCCGTCGGAGTCGACCCGGTCGAAGGTGACCCTGGTGGCCGCGCGCAACGCCTCGTCCAGCGTCGCCGGCCCGGCCACCGCGTCGGTTGTCAACACGCAGAGCATGGTGGCCATCCCGGGCGCGAGCATCCCCGCGCCCTTGGCCATGCCGCCGACAGTCCAGCCGCTCCCCCGGGCCACAGTGGTCTTCGGCCGGGTGTCCGTGGTCATGATCGCCTCGGCGGCGGCCGGGCCACCGTCGCGGGACAGCCCACGGATCGCCGATCGGACGCCCGGCAGCAGCTTCGGCATCGGCAACCGCTCACCGATCAGGCCGGTCGAGCAGACCGCGACCTCACCGGCACCGAGGATCAACCGTGGGCTGACCGAGGTCAACACGGCGGCGGTGTGCTCGGCGGTGGCGTGCGTGTCCTGGAAACCGGCCGGGCCGGTGCAGGCGTTGGCGCCACCGGAGTTGAGCACCACGGCGCGGACCACACCGCCCTGCACGACCTGCTGGCTCCAGAGCACCGGCGCGGCCTTGACCCGGTTGGTGGTGAAGACACCGGCCACGCCGGCGTCCGGACCGTCGTTGACCACCAGGGCGACGTCCGCGCCGCCGCTGGCCTTGAGGCCGGCGGCCACACCGGCCGCCCGGAACCCCCGAGGGGTGGTGACGCTCAAGGGGTGACTCCCCAGATCGACAGGCCCGTCGTCTCCGGCAGCCCGAGCATCAGGTTGGCGTTCTGGACGGCCTGACCGGCCGCGCCCTTGCCCAGGTTGTCCAACGCGCTCAGCACGATCAGACGACCCGAGTCGACGTCGACGGTGGCCTGGAGGTGACACGAGTTGGAGCCCAGGGTGGCGGCGGTGTGCGGCCAACGGCCCTCCGGCAGCACGTGCACGAACGGCGCGTCCGCGTACGCCCGCGCCAGCACCTCCTGCGGGTCGACTCCGCGCGCCGGCACCGCGGTGACGGTGGCCAGGATGCCGCGCGGCATCGGCGCCAGGACCGGGGTGAGCGACAGGCCGGTCGCGCCCGTGGCCTGCTTGATCTCCGGTACGTGCTGGTGGGTGCCCACCCGGTACGGCGACAGGTCGCCCATCACCTCGCTGGCCAACAGGTGCGGCTTGGTCGCCCGGCCGGCGCCGGAGGTGCCGGAGGCGGCGACCACCACCACGTCGGCGGGGTTGGCCGCGCCGTCGGCGATCAGCGGCGCGAGCGCCAGGGTGATCGCTGCGGCGTAGCAGCCGGTGTTCGCCACCCGGGTGGAGCCGGCGATCAGCTCCCGCTGACCGGGCAGCTCGGGCAGGCCGTAGGTCCACTGCCCGGCGTGCGTGCCGCCGTAGTACTGCGCCCAGGCGTACGGGTCGGCCAGCCGGTGGTCGGCACCAAGGTCGACGATTCGCACCTCGGCCGGAAGCTGGGCCGCGAGAGCCGCCGACTGGCCGTGCGGCAGGGCCAGGAAGACCAGGTCCGCATCGGCAAGGGTCGCCGGATCGGTCTCGCCGAGCACCAGGTCGAGCCCGGTGAGCTGCGGGTGCACCACGTCGACGCGATGCCCGGCCTGGCTGTGCGCGGTGGCGGCGACCAGGTCGAACTCCGGGTGCCCGGCGATGAGGCGCAGCAGCTCGCCCCCGGCGTACCCGCTCGCTCCGGCGACCGCGACTCGGATCCCCATACTCACCTCCGCATGACTATGCAGCGAAGATTAACAAGGACGACTCACGAGTGCAAGTTCATGCAGCGTAGTGCATGGTAATGAGTAGATCGACTGCATGGCAATGTGCTCCCAGCCCAGCGATCATGCTTCTGGCTCCCCGGGCCGCGGAGAGCCGGTCTCAGTCATTCGGTAGGAGCGGGTGTGTCGGGCCGGCCAGCCAAGGAATCGATCGAACATGTCACTGGCGCACCCGGTAGTGGTCGGGTTGAGCTTGTGTAGGTCGTCGATGGCGTCGTGGAGCAGACTGGCCAGGTAGAGGAACAGGCTGACCGGGTTGCCGTCGTACTCGGTGACGAGAGCGAGCTTCGCCCGCCCACAGGGCCAGGGTTGGCCGCAGGCACGGCAGAGCCAAATTGGGCGCAGCGCGATGTGCTCTCGGGGCCGGTCTCGCTCCTGGGCGCTCACTTCTTTCCCCACTCAGTCGGTCGGGTTTGAAATGGCAGCGGAACGGGCGGGAGCCCACGTAGGCGCCACACCTTGCACAGCGGCTTCTGCTCTCACCCGTTCCGGCCATGCGTCTACACAAGTCCCGGCGGTCGCCGGTGCCCAGCGCGGCAAGGGCGCAGAACTGGCGCATCCCCATTGCGTCATACGGCTTGAGCTGGATGAATGGACCATGACGGATGGCGGCCAAGGGAGGCGGGCGGCACGTGGCGGACAGGCGTCGGCACCGGCTTGCACAGCGCCGCAAGACAATCGGGCTGAGCCAGGAACGCCTCGCCGAAGCCCTCGGCGTCGACCGCTCCACCATCGTGCGGTGGGAACGGGCGGAGACAGACCCGCAGCCCTGGCACCGGCCGCGTCTCGCTGCGGCCCTCAAGCTGTCGATCGAGGAACTGGCCGACCTCCTGGCCGACGTCGGCCAGGCACCGTCACCGCCCGACGAGCGTCTCGGCTACGTGCTGCGCAACCCCGGCCGCGTCGACCTGGTCGCTGTGGCGTACCTGAGGGAACGCGTACGGCGCCTCGACGAGCGCTACGACCAGACGCCCTCGACGCTCCTGCTCGCCGAGGCCGGGCAACTACACGGTCAGGCGATCTTCCTTCGCCAGCACGCCAGCAACGGGCCGGTCCAGCGCGAGCTGGCGGCAGCAGTCGCGGAGTCCGCGACGCTGATGGGTCAACTCGTCTGGGACGCCTCGCAACGGCGCGACCACGTCGCCAGCGCCGCCTATTTCGATCAAGCGATCAGCGCATCCCAGGAAACGCGAGACCCAGTCGCCGAGGCCAACGCGTTGCTCCGCAAGAGCTACCTCGCCCTCTACGGCACCAAGCAACCCAACGCCGGCCTGGTCCTGACGACCCGCGCCGCCGCCATCAGCCACAGCGACAGTCACGTCATCGCCGGCCTCGCCCAACTGCATCGAGCTGAGGCACACGCGATGCTCGGTCAGGCCGGGGACTGCTCCAACGCTCTCGGTACCGCTGAAGCTCACTTCGCCGCCGTCGACGCCCGAGATCCAGCCACCGACATCTTCTGTCCCAGCCACTACACGAGGCTCGCGGGCTCCTGCTGGCTCTCGCTCAACAAGCCAGACCAAGCAGTGCCGGCGTTAGAAGACGCCCGACAACTGATTGCCGCACGCCGCAAATCCACCGCCGTCATCCTCGGCAATCTCGCCCTCGCCAGCATCCTGCAACGCGACGTCGACGCCGCAACGTCCTACCTGCATCAGGCCATCGACGTCATCGAGCGGACACGTGCCGGCGGCGGACTCAACCTCGCCTTCGCCGCCGCCCGACAGCTACGCCCCTGGCGCAACGAGCCCGCGGTCCAGGACGTGAACGACCGACTCCTCACACTCATGAGCCCATAGGAGCACCCACGTGACCGACATCGACCGCGCCAAACACGCCGTTCGGCAACACGTATGGGACCTCCTCGAACGTCAAGGTGCCGTCCCACTCGGCGTGCACGGTCACATCCCAAACTTCGTTGGCAAGGAAGAAGCCGCAGCCCACCTCGCGGAGCTGGACATATGGAAGAACGCCCGAGTTATCAAATGCAACCCCGACCGGGCACAGCTTCCCGTCCGGGTACGAGCCCTGCAGGAAGGCAAGCTGCTCTACATGGCGGTCCCGAAACTCGCCACCCCCAAGCCCTTCTATCTACTCGACCCCGCCGACCTCACCGCACCAATCGAGATAGCAGCTACGAGTAGCAGTGCGCCGCAGGTCGCTCCCACCGTGGGACCCGACGAGATGCGCCCGGTGGACCTCATCGTCTGCGGCAGCGTCGCCGTCAGCCGCCAAAGCGGCGTGCGAGTCGGCAAAGGAGCCGGCTACTCCGACCTGGAGATCGCCCTCCTCACTGATGCCGGCCTCGTCACCACCGAGACCGCCATCGCCACCACGATCCACCAGACTCAGCTAATCGAGGATGATCTGCCCGACGCGGAGCATGACTTCAGCGTCGACTTCGTGATCACGCCGAATGAGGTAGTGGCTTGCAGGCCCGACCGGGGACGGCCGTCCGGCATCATCAGATCAAACCTTCGGCAAGATCAGCTCGACAGCATTCCGGTACTGCGCGCCTAGCCACTTGCGCCATAGGACATCAGAAGGCCGCCGTCACCGTGGTGTTTGCTGGCGTGGTCGGGTCACCATCGCCGCCGGAGCGGAGAGGTCCCGGTGAGAACAATTCCGGCGCCGCCCCTGGATGAGCGACGCGAACGACGTGCTCGCGCTACCACCTCTGCCCGTCGAGGACCGGCCCGCTCCGACGAGGTCGACGTCCTGCACTGGAAGACCCGTGAGCTCGTCGAGTGGGCGCACGGACGCCCCTTCGTCGCGGTCGACGATGGCATCCCCCACCCCGGCCGGCAATGGGTATCGACTCATCACCGCGGCCCTGCTACATCGGGTCGACCCAGGCGTCCGCCCACCCAGGGTGTGCCGGAATCCGACAGCTGGAGCACCTTTACGTCAGAGTGACACTAACTCTAGGGTCGATCCATGTCCGACGATCGCTGGGTCGCCCCGAGGGTTCTTCTCGCGGTGGACCTCGTCATCCTCACGCTGCGCGGAGCCGTCCTTCAGGTCCTGCTGATCGAGCGCGGCGTCGAACCTGACCGCGGGGCGCTCGCGCTGCCCGGCGGCTTCCTCGGCCACAATGAGGAAGAGCTGCTCGCCGCCGCCCACCGCGAACTCGCCGAGGAAACCGGCTTCGCTGCCGACCGGCCGCACCTCGAACAACTTGGCGTCTACGGGACACCTGGACGCGACCCGAGGGGCCGGGTGATCTCGGTCGCCTACCTGGCGATCGCGCCGGCGCTGCCGGAGCCCGTCGCCGGCACCGACGCCTCTTCCGCCTATTGGAGGCCCGTGGACGAATCCCTCGCTGGCGACGTCCGGCTCGCCTTCGACCACCGGCGGATCCTCGCTGACGGGGTCGAGCGGGCCCGGGAGAAGCTCGAACGCACCGCACTCGCCACCGCTTTCTGCGGACCGACGTTCACGATCGCCGACCTCCGCACCGTCTATGAGGCGGTATGGGGCGCACCCCTCGATCCCCGCAACTTCTACCGCAAGGTTCGCAGCGTGGACGGCTTCATCGTCCCGGTGGAGGCGACCCGACGGACGGACGGCGGCCGGCCGGCCCAGCTGTTCCGGCCGGGCCCTCGCACCACACTGCATCCCCCCATGGTCAGGCCTTCTGGACCGGACCCGGCGGACAAGGAGACGGCATGAGCACCAAAGATCGGCTCGTCGTGATCCTCACGGCGCTCAATCTGGAGTACGAGGCGGTTTGCGAGCGGTTGTCCGACCTCACGGTGCACCGGCACGCTGCCGGGACCCGTTTCGAGGTCGGCCGGCTCGGCCGCGGAGGCTGCCGCGTCGCGCTGGCCTTGGTGGGCAAGGGCAACCATCCGGCCGCCGTCCTCGCGGAGCGCGCGATGGCCGAGTTCTCCCCGGCCGCCGTGCTCTTCGTGGGCGTCGCCGGAGGTCTGTGGCCGAACATCCGGCTCGGCGACGTGGTTGTGGCGAGCAAGGTCTACGCCTACCACGGCGGCACGAGCGAAAACGACGGGCTTAAGGCCCGGCCCAAGGCCTGGGAGATCCCGCACGAGGCCGACCAGATCGCCCACCACGTAGCACGCTCCGGGCGGTGGCGCGACGGGCTCACCGCCGAGCCACATCCCGCTACCGTCCACTTCGGTGCCATCGCGGCCGGTGAGGTAGTGCAGGACTCAGCGGTCTCGGAGCAGGCGCGGTGGATTCGCCAGCACTACAACGACGCGTTGGCGATCGAGATGGAGGCGGCGGGCGTCGCCCAGGCCGGGCACCTCAACCGCGCCCTGCCGGTTGTGGTGGTGCGGGGCATCAGTGACCACGCCGACGGCACCAAGACGAGCACCGACGGACACAACTGGCAGCCCCGGGCGGCACGGCACGCCGCCGCGTTCGCCGTTGCGCTGGCCCAGGAACTGGTGAAGAACCCCCCAACCCCCGCAACCAGTGACACCGACAGCGACAGGAGTGCGCCTGTGCGAATGACGAACCGGAACGTGGCCACCGGCAATGCTCGGGTGGGCATCCAGGCCGGGCAGATTCAGGGCGGCGTCGTCATCGGCGCCGGCGCCGGTGCCGATCGGCCGGCCGACCTGGCGGCGAGCCTCGGCGAACTGCGGCGTGACCTGAAGCAGGCACACCGGGACGGCGGCCTCGACAACGACACCTACGAGGCCGCCGAAGCGGAGCTGGACACCGCCGCCGACTGCGTCCGGGAGGGGGTGGCCGGCAGCAGGAGCAGGCTGCTACTCGCACTGCGGCGGCTGCGGGGCCTCGTCGGCGAGGTGGCCGAGTTGGCCGCACACCTCGCAGGCATCATCGCCGCGGTGAAGGCGCTCCAGTGACGACCGAAGCGGCGACGAACGTCGCGGACGGAGACGCGTACGTTGGCGTGCAGGCCGGTACCGTGCATGGCGGCATCAACTACTACACCCTGCCCCCCAATCCGACCCCGGAGCAGCAGTTCGAGGCTGGGGTGAAGTACCTCGACGCCCGGGTACGCGACGAGGCGGTGCGGCTGCTCGAACGCGCCGCCGCCGGTGGCCTCCAGACCACCGAAGTGCAGTTCTACAGGTTGATCGCCCTACTCAGCGGACGCACCCTGCGCCAACTCGGGGACGCTGAGCTGGACCGCCTCACGGCCATCTGCGGCAGCTTGCTGCCGCTCGATGCCAACGAACCGTGGGCCGCCGGCGTGGAGGCTGTCCTTCGGCTGCTGACCCCGGTCAGCCCGGCCGAAGCAGAATTCGTCATCAAGGAGATCGACGCGCTGGGTGATCGACAGCGGGAGAGCGTCTACGGCCACCTCGAGGCACTGCTCGACGGCACGATCCAGGACGAGATGTGGCAACGGTCCGTTGCTCTGGCGGTTTCACGGCGCACCAGCGACGACCGGGTCGACCGGGTATGGAAGTTTTTCCAACCTGTGCCCGCACAGCCCCGTACCCGGGAGGTGGCTCCCGCCGCCGTGACCGTGCGCAACTGGCTCCAGTTCGGTATCGCCGCGGCCATCGCCGCGCTCTCCGTCGTCTCCCTGGTCGCGCTGGCCATGGCGACGGGACGACTCGGTCCCATCGCCGGCGCACTCGTCGGCGTCGGCGGGCTCGCCGCCTACGGTGTCGGGGGCGCCGATCGCCACTACCGCTCGGCGCGCATGCACGCCAAGGAGGCACAGCTGCGCCCGCCCACCCAACGCCGTCCCGAAGCGCCGACGGGCGGATTCGCGAGCAGGGTGGACCGCATGTTCAATCACTACTTCGCCCTATATGTACCGCGGGGCACCGATCGCGGGTACTGGCTCGACCAGACCGCGGGCATACGGAGGCAGCTGCGTGACGAGCTGGTGGAGATCTACCGGGAACAGCGCATCGGAGCCGACCGCGTCGCCTGGTTGATCCGGCACCTCGTCGGGGACGTCCGAACCCGGTGGGAGCGCGACACTCTCACGGCCCACCGGCAGGAGCTGCGTCTCACCGTCCGCACACACACCCTCCATCTCGGCGGCCTGGTACTGCTCACCTGTGGCGGCATTCTGGCCATGGCGGGCAGTATCACGCTTGATCCCCTACACGCCGTCGTGTGGCTCCTGCTGGCGGTGGCCTCGGCGGTGCCGGCCAAACGTGCCGGGTTCCGCATCATCGCCGAACGGCGCCGCGTGGCCGACGATGACGCGGAACGGCTGCTCCGGGACCAAGCCCAATGGGCGGCGTACCGCAAGTGGCAGGCGAAGCTGGCCGACAGCCCCTCCGACGCCGAGATGGCGGCCTGGCTAGAACACGACCGCAAGGTCCTGGTCGACCAGGCCATGAGGCAATTCCAACTGCATCCCAGCCAGGTCATCGCGCACGCATTCATCGAGGCACCCGGCCGCGCCTGCAAGCGGGCCCGCTATCCCCGTGGCCCCTGGCGATACTCCCGGTATCAACTCCTGCTCTTCCTGCTCACTCAGGATGGTGTGCGGCAGGTCGACATCGAACTGGACTTCGAGCTGGCCACGAGCCGGATCACGCAGCGCCTCAACTACCGCTTCGACGCCGTCGCCGCCGTGCGAATCGAAGGGGTCGCCGGACAGCAGCAGACCTTTAAGCTGACGCTCTTCAACGGCGACCCGGTTTCGGTGCAGGTGAGCGTGCCAGAGGGCGAGACCGACCCACATGAGGACGACCCGACAAAGATCACCGAGCTGTCACAGGACGCGTCCGGACTCAGCCACACCCTGCACGTCCTGGAGGGGATCGCGGCTGAAGGTAAGCAGTGGGTGAGGCACCGCCGCCGCCGCGCCGATGAGAAACTTGCCAGCCTCGCAAGCGCCATTCGGGACGTGAACGACTGACGACGACTCGTTTCCGGGAATTGCGGCGGACGCTGCCGCCCGCCAACACCAGCCACGATCACGTCGTGATCGGCTCCCTCAGCCGCCCTGGCGTGCACTCGCTAGCATCCATCGGCGAATACTGGTCGAACCAGTCCTCGCTGGTGCCGGAACTCGACGCCAGCACCCGGGGAACACGAAAAGGCCCCGACCCAGTGTGAACCACCAGGTCAGGGCCTTTCTCGTTCATGCGCCGCCAGGGACACGAACCCGAATCCGCGAATTAAGAAATCGCTCGCCGGGGCCGCGTCGACTCCGTCAGGCGCCGCGCAGGGTGGCGCCGAGGCGTTCCGCCGCGACGGCGACCGCCGCGTCCCGTGCCGCGACCGCCTCCTCGACGGTGAGCGTCCGGTCCGGCGCCCGGAAGGTGAGCTTGTACGCCAGCGACCGGCGGCCGGCGCCGAGCTGCGCGCCGGAGTACACGTCGAACAGCCGCACGTCCTCCAGCAGCTCACCGGCACCCGCCTCCAGTGCCCGGCGCACCTGCTCCGCCGGCACCGAGTCGTCCACCACGAGGGCCACGTCGATCAGTGCCGGCGGGAAGCCGGAGACCGTCGGCGCCGGCGTCACCGGGGTCGGCGGCAGCGTGTCGAGGTTCAGCTCCATCGCGCTGGTGCGGCGGGGCAGCTCCAACGCCGCGACCACCACCGGGTGCAGCTCGCCGGCGTGTCCGACGACCGAGCCGTCGACCCGCAGCTCGGCGCAGCGACCCGGGTGCCACGGGGCGTACTCGGCGGCACGCACCTCGACCCGCTCGTCGGGGATCCCGGCGGCGGCGAGCACGTCACGGGCCGCCTCGATCGCGTCCGCCCATCCGGCCGGGCGACCGGCACCCCACCAACCGGCCGGGTCCAGGTCGCCGGAGAGCACCACCGCGACGTGCACCGGCTGCGCCGGTACCACCGCGTCGGCGGCCGCGAACTCGGCGTCGGTGGGACGCCGGTCCACCCCCATCGCCGGCGGGCTGCCGGCGCCGACGCGCGGGTGGAAGACCGCACCGATCTCGTAGAGGGCGAGGTCGCGGTGACCCCGGCCGAGGTTGCGCTTGAGGATGCCGAGCAGCGGGCCGAGCAGCGTGGTACGCAGCAGCGGCTCCTCATCGGACAGCGGGTTGGCCAGCCGCACCGCGGGCCGACGCGGATCGTCGGCCGGCAGGCCGAGCTGGTCGGCAAGCTCCGGCGACACGAACGGGTGCGCGAGCACCTCCACGTACCCCCGCTCGGCCAGCGACCAGGCGACGGCCCGGCGGCGACGCTGCCGCGGCGTCAGACCACTACCCGGAGGCGCGGTGGGAAGTACCGACGGCACCCTGTCGTACCCGTCGAGGCGGACCACCTCCTCGACCAGGTCGGCCGGGTCGGTCAGGTCGGGACGCCAGGTCGGCGGGGTCACGCTCAGAACCGTCCCGACGCCGCTGGCCACGCCGACAGCGCCCGGGTCCTCGGACAACCGGTCCGCGCCCTGCGCGACAGTGCAGCCGACCCGCTCCAGCAGGGCGACCACCCGCGCCGGCGGGTACTCGACGCCGACCCGCCGGGTCGGCAGGTCCGCCGGAAGGCTGATCGGGGTACGCGGCCGGACGTGGTCGATGTCCAGGATCTCCGCACTCGGCGTGCCCCCACCGTGCTCGGTGAGCAGCCGCACGGCACGCTCCAGCGCGACCAGCGCCACGGCCGGGTCGACGCCCCGCTCCCAGCGCTTCGCGGCCTCGCTGAACAGCTTGTGCCGGCGGGCGGTGCGCCCGACCATCGCCGGGTCCCAGTGCGCCGCCTCGAAGAGCACCGTCGTGGTGTCGGCGACGACCTCGCTGGTCTCGCCGCCCATCACCGCCGCCAGGGAGATCGGACCGGTGTCGTCGCAGATCACCATGTCGTCGGCGGTGAGCACCCGGTTGACCCCGTCGAGGGTGGTCAGCTTCTCCCCCGCCTCGGCGCGACGGACCACCAGCGGCCCGACGATCCGGTCGGCGTCGAAGGCGTGCATCGGCTGGCCCAGCTCCAACATCACGTAGTTGGTGATGTCGACGGGCAGCGAGATGCTGCGGATGCCGGCGGTGACGAGCCGCTGCTGCATCCAGGACGGTGTGGGCGCGCTCGGGTCGACCCCGCGGACCAGGCGGGCCGTGAACCGGTCGCAGCCGACAGTGTCGCGGACCTCCACCGGGTACGCCGGCGTCTCGGTGCCGCCCGGAGCCGGCGCCAGGGCCGGGTCGCGCAGCGGCACGTCGAACGCGTGCGACAGCTCCCGGGCCAGGCCGCGCAGGCTCAACGCGTACCCCCGGTCCGGGGTGATCTCCAGATCGAGGACGACGTCGTCGAGGCCGACCACCGGGCGCGCGTCGTCACCCGGCTTGGCCGTCACGTCCGGCCCCAGCACGATGATCCCGGAGTGGTCGTCACCCAGGCCCAGCTCCTTGGCCGAGCAGATCATGCCCGCCGAGTTGTGCCCGTACGTCTTGCGAGCGCCGATGGCGAAGCCGCCGGGCAGCACGCCGCCGGGCAGGATCACCACCACCCGGTCACCCTGGGCGAAGTTACGGGCACCGCAGACGATCTCCTGCGGCTCGCCGGTGCCGTTGGCGGCACCCACGTCGACCCGGCAGAACCGGATCGGCTTCTTGAAGCCGGTGAGCTCCTCGATCTCGCGGACCTCACCGACGACCAGTTGGCCGGTGACGGTCTCGGTCAGGTCCACAGCGGACTCGACCTCGATGCCGAGGTCGACCAGGGCCTGCTCCAGGTCACCGGTGGGCAGGTCGGCGGGGAGGTCGACGTACTCCCGCAGCCAACTGACAGAAACTCGCATGACTTCAGACCACCGTTCCCGTGTCTCGTACCCGCATCGCCTACGCCCCGGTCCCGAGCGCGCGGCTGAACCGCACGTCGCCCTCGAAGAGATGGCGGATGTCGCTGACCCCGTGCCGGACCATCAGGGTCCGGTCGATGCCCATGCCGAAGGCGAATCCGGAGTAGACCTCCGGGTCGACGCCGCAGGCGCGCAGCACCCGGGGGTTGACCATGCCGCAGCCACCCCACTCGACCCACTGCGGGCCGTCCCGGTGCTCCGGGAACCACACGTCGAACTCCGCCGACGGCTCGGTGAACGGGAAGTAGTGCGGCCGCCACCGGGTCTTCGCCTCCGGGCCGAACATCGCCCGGGCGAAGTGGTCGAGCGTGCCCCGCAGGTGGGCCATCGTGATGCCCTTGTCGACCACCAGGCCCTCGGCCTGGTGGAACACCGGGCTGTGGGTGGCGTCGATCTCGTCGGTGCGGTAGACGCGGCCCGGCACGATCACGTAGATCGGCGGCTTGCGGCTGAGCATCGTGCGGGTCTGCACCGTCGAGGTGTGCGTACGCAGCACCAGGCCGGAGCCCTCCGGTGCGATGTGGAAGGTGTCCATCAACCCGCGAGCCGGGTGGTCGGCGGGGATGTTCAACGCGTCGAAGTTGACCCACTCCAGGTCGACCTCGGGCCCCTCGGCCACCTCGTAGCCCATCCCGACGAAGAGGTCGCTGATCGACTCCATCAGGGTGCTCAACGGGTGCCGGGCGCCGCGCGGACGCCGGTCGTAGGGCAGGGTGACGTCCACCCGCTCCTCGACCAGCACCCGCTCGGCCTGCTCGCGCTCCACCACCTCGGAGCGCTCGGCGTACGCGGACTCGATCGCCCGGCGGGCCTCGTTGACCCGCTTGCCGGCGTCGGACTTCGCGGCCGGCGGCAGCGCGCCGATCTCCCGGCGAGCGAGGGAGACCGGTGACCGGTCACCCAGGTGCACCGAGCGCAGCGCGGTCAGCGCGTCCGGGTCGGCGGCGGCCTCGAACGCCTTGGTGGCGTCCGCGACGGCCTCGGCCAGGGCGGCGGGGTCGAGTAGGGCGACCTGCTTCGGGTCGTACGGATCGTTGCGGTAGCTCATGGCGTACGGGCACTCCCTCACGGCGGCGCCAGCCCTCACCGGGGCGGCTAGGCGAGTCTACGGACGCGCGGCTGTGCCGCAGCCCGCCGGTAGGAGTTGCGCAGGGAGCAGGTCAGGCCCGCCGCCCGCCGACACCGGCGGGCTGGCTAAACGAACGCCGTGTCGCGTTCATGGACGGACGCTCTCCCCTGCTGTCAGTCGCGCCGGAGGCAATCACCCTCAGCGCTGCGCTCTCGCTGAAGCGTACAGGCAGACCGCTGCGGCGGCAGCCAGGTTGAGGCTCTCCGCGCGCCCGTACAGCGGCACCCGCACAGTGGTGTCGGCCGCCGCGGTCAACTCCTCGGACAGCCCGTGCGCCTCCGAGCCGAACAACCAGGCGGTGGGTCCGACGAGCCGACCGTAGTCGGTCAGATCGTCCAGGTCGTTGTCGCCGTACCCGGTGGTGGCGAAGATCGACAGCCCGGCGGCGCGCAGCGCGTCGACCACCGCGACCGGGTCGCTGGCGCGCACCACGTCGACGTGGAAGAGGCTGCCGGCCGAGGCCCGCACACACTTACCGTTGTACGGGTCGACGGCGTCTCCGGCGAAGATCACGGCACCCGCGCCGGCCGCGTCGGCGGTGCGCAGCACGGTGCCGGCGTTGCCCGGATCACGGATCTCGGCGAGCACCGCCACCAGCCGGGGCGCACCCGCGAGGGCCTGCTCCAGTGAGACGTCCAAATGCCGGCAGACGGCGACCAACCCCTGTGGGGCGACGGTCTCGGTCAGCGCCGCGAGGGCATCGTCGGTCACCTCGGAGACCGGCACGTCGGCGCGGGCCGCCGTGGCGGCCAACTCCGGGTACCTGTCGAGCGCGGTGGTCGTACCGAACAACTCGGTGACCACCTCCGGCCGCGCGAGGGCCTCGCGGACCGCCTGTGGGCCCTCGGCCAGGAAACGGCCGGTGGCGTCGCGGTCCCGGCGGCGTTGCAGGCGGCGGGCGGCGACAACCCTTGGGGTACGCGGGGTGAAAGCCATGATGTGCGCTCCTCTGGCACGATTGAGGCGCCCCCCGGACGGCGGTGCCGACACGGGAGACGCCTCGCTCTGGTGCGTGGGGATCAGGCGGCCTGAGCCGCCGCGCCGCCGGTGCCCTCGGCCGTGACCGCGGCCCGGGCCAGCTCGACGATCGCCGCGAAAGAGGCGGCGTCGTTGACAGCCATGTCGGCCAGGATCTTGCGGTCGACCTCGATGCCGGCCAGACGCAGGCCCTGGATCAGACGGTTGTAGGTCATCCCGTTGGCCCGGGCGCCCGCGTTGATCCGCTGAATCCACAGCTGCCGGAAGTCGCCCTTGCGGTCGCGACGGTCCCGGTAGGCGTACTGCATCGAGTGCAGCACCTGCTCCTTGGCCTTGCGGTACAGGCGGGAGCGCTGACCGCGGTAACCACTCGCGGACTCCAGCAGGGTACGACGCTTCTTCTGGGCGTTTACAGCCCGCTTGACGCGTGCCATCTCAACTCCTAATTACGTAAAGGTGGCGCGCGTCAGCGGCCGAGCAGCTTCTTGATGCGCTTGACGTCGGCCTTGGCCAGCACGACCGTGCCGGTCAGCCGGCGGGTCTGGGTGGAGGGCTTCTTCTCCAGGTTGTGGCGGAGGCCGGCCTGCTGGGCAACGATCTTGCCCTTGCCGGTCACCTTGACCCGCTTACCCATACCCGTGTGGCTCTTCATCTTCGGCATGTGGAACGTCTTCTCCCCTGTTACTCGCCGCTGGTGTCGGCGGCGAGGCCGGTGTCACCGGCTGCTGCGGTCTCGCTGACCGCCGCGGTCTCATCGGCTTCCGGAGCGGCGGACTCGTCCCCTGCCCGGTCCCGAGGTCCGCCGCGAGACGCCGTAGCGGCGACCGCGGAGGCCTTGACGGCCCGATGCGGGGCGAGAACCATGATCATGTTTCGGCCGTCCTGCTTCGGAGCGGCCTCGACGTATCCCAGTTCCGTGATCTCGGATTCGAGCCGGCGAAGGAGCCGGTAACCCAGCTCCGGGCGGCTCTGCTCGCGACCGCGGAACATGATCGTCACCTTGACCTTGTCGCCCGCCTTGAGGAACCGCACCACGTGACCCTTTTTGGTCTCGTAGTCGTGCGGGTCGATCTTCGGCCGAAGCTTCATTTCCTTGATGACGGTCTGCTGCTGATTACGCCGCGCTTCGCGCGCCTTGAGTGCGCTCTCGTACTTGAACTTGCCGAAGTCCATGAGCTTGCACACCGGCGGGCGCGCCATCGGCGCAACCTCGACCAGGTCCAGATCGACGTCCGCGGCCAGCTGAAGAGCGCGCTCCAGCGGGACGATGCCCACCTGCTCACCCTCTGGGCCGACCAGTCGGACCTCACGTGCCCGGATCTGCTCGTTCACGCGTGGTTCGACGCTGATGGGGCCTCCTCGAGTCGTTTCTGCTCACTCGCCGACCCCTGCGGCTCCCGGGAGGGAACCGACTCGAAAAGCAGAAGGCCCCGGCGCATGCCAGGGCCCGCTCGACCGGTCAGCACGATCACAAGGATCGCGCACCCGGCGCCGGGACATGCCCGGAACCGGTGACCGGACCCGGCCACCGTAGCGGCGACTCGGGTGGGAGCAGGCGCTCCGCTTTCAAGGCTGTCTGCTCGCACGCGGAGACAGCCTGGTCGACTCGATAACACTACACCGGCGCCCCGGCGACCCCCAAACCGGGCACGACCCGCGGCCGGCACGAGCCGGTGGGTGGTTTCGCCGGGGTCAGCGGCCGACGGCGCGTTCGGCGAGACGGACCTGGTGGGCCTCGTGCAGCCGGCGCAGCGCGCGGACCCCGTCGACGGCCAACTCCTTGTCGGCGGCCTGCAACGCGACCATCGGCAGCAGGTCGTCGTCGTGCAGCTCCAGGCTGGCCCACGGCGCGCCCCGGTCGAAGCGGACGCCCCGGACAACCTCCCAGGGCAGCTCGTAGGAGCTGATGACGTTACGGACCCGGATGCTCCGAGCGTCCGCCTCCACCCGGGGACGGGTGAACAGCAGGAAGCCCAGCGCACCGAAGACGCCCAGGCCGATCATGGCGATCTGGTCGCCGCGCTGGAAGCTGCCGTAACCATCGCCGGTCGGGCCACTCAGCGAGGTGGCGACCAGACCGAACACCACCACCAGGGCGGCCGCCGCCGACCAGCAGACCACGCGGATGCGGCGGGGCTTCAGGCGGACCAGCTCGGTTTCACTCACCCCACCAGTCTGCCATCCGCGCTCGTCCACCAAACGCACCACCCGCCGAGCCACCCCCGACTCCTGTGCCCCCCTGGCGAGCGGAAGGGTCGCCGATCTTGCGGTTTCGGTTGTCGATACAGGGTGATATTCACCTTGTGTCGGTGCAGAATGTGCAAGATCGCGGAGCAGGATCAGGTCGGGCTTGCCGATCATGGAGTTGTGGTGCCTGGTTTAGGGTCTTCCGGGCTTTTTGTCGCCCAGCACAACTCCATGATCGGCTAGGCATCGCTGGGACGGGCGCGCGGATAACCCCGGTCCACCGGCGCTCTTGACCTGGACGGTCAGAGGCGGCAGGCGTGGATGTTGGTGACGAGGATGGCGCGGGCACCCAGTTCGTACAGCTCGTCCATGATGCGGTGCACGTCGTCGCGGAGCACCATCGCCTGCACCGCCACCCAGCCCTCGCGGTGCAGCGGCGACACGGTGGGCGACTCGATGCCCGGGGTGAGCCCGCTGGCCCGGTCCAGCAGACCGGCCGGCACGTCGTAGGCGAGCATCACGTAGCGGCGAGCCACCAGCACACCGTGCAGGCGGCGCAGCAACTGCTCGGCCTGCGGTTGCGCGGGCGCGCCGGCGCGCCGGACCAGCACCGCCGACGAGCGCAGCAACGGCTCGCCGAAGACCACCAGGCCCGCCTGGCGCAGGGTCGCGCCGGTTTCCACCACGTCCGCGATCACGTCCGCGACACCGAGGCGTACGGCGTTCTCCACAGCGCCGTCGAGGCGGATCACGTCTGCCTTGACGCCCACCTCGCCGAGGTGCCGTTCGACAAGCCCCGGGTAAGCGGTGGCGATGCGGTGACCGCCCAACTCCTGCACGGAGGCGATGTCGTCGGGGCGGGCGGCGAAGCGGAAGGTGGCCCGGCCGAAGGCGAGGTCGACGACCTCCTCGGCTGGCGCGGCCGAGTCGATCAGCAGGTCCCGGCCGGTGATCCCGAGGTCGAGGTCACCGGAGCCGACGTAGGTGGCGATGTCCTTCGGACGCAGGTAGAAGAATTCGACGTCGTTGGCCTCGTCCCGGCAGACGAGGTCCTTGGGGTCGGTGCGCTGGCGGTAGCCCGCCTCGCGCAGCATCTGGGCGGCCGGTTCGGCCAGGGTGCCCTTGTTGGGAATGGCGACACGCAGCATGACGGAGTGCTCCTTCGATCCGGTTGGCGATCAACAGGGGTGGGGGCACTCACAGATGTCGGTAGACGTCCTTGAGCTCGAGACCGCTGGCGAGCATCAGCACCTGGACCTGGTAGAGCAGCTGGGAGATCTCCTCGGCGGTGCGCTCCGGCCCCTCGTGCTCGGCGGCCATCCACGACTCGGCCGCCTCCTCGACGACCTTCTTGCCGATGAAGTGCACGCCCTTGTCCAGCGCGGCGACGGTGCCCGAGCCCGGGGTGCCGGCGGCGGCCTTGGCCTGCAGCTCGGCGAACAACTCCTCGAACGTCTTCACGGGGAACGATTCTTCCAGCCACCCGGGCGGCACCCCGCGTCCGGGTCCATCGGAATCCAGTAAGCGGACAATTCCCTACCAACATGGTGGGACAATTGTCGATCGATGCCCATGGAGCTCTACGCTGTCCGCCATGGCCAGCCGCTCACGTCTCCTCGCGCTCACCTTCGCCGGCGCCGTCGTCGTAGCCACCGCCGGATGCGCGCCACAGGACGAGAAACCCACCCCCACTGTCACAGCAACGCCGTCCTGCGCCAAGGACAGCCTGCCCACGCGTACGCCGGGCAAGCTGACCATCGCCACCGACCAGCCCGCGTACGAGCCGTGGTTCGCCAAGGACAAGCCGGACAGCGGCGAGGGCTTCGAATCCGCCGTCGCGTACGCGGTGGCCGAGAAGCTCGGCTACGCCCGCGCCGACGTCACCTGGACCAGGGTCAAGTTCGACACCGCCATCGCGCCGGGGCCGAAGGACTTCGACTTCGACATCAACCAGTTCTCCATCACCGACGAGCGCAAGCAGGCTGTCGACTTCTCCGCGCCGTACTACCTGGTGCGGCAGACAGTCATCGCGTTGAAGTCCTCGAAGATCGCCGGCCGGAAGTCGCTGGCCGACCTGCGGGACGCTCGGCTCGGCGCGCAGGTCGGCACCACCAGCTACCAGGCGATCACCGACGTGATCAAGCCGGCCGCCAAGCCGCAGGTCTACAACAGCAACGACGACGCCAAGAAGGCCCTTCAGAACGGGCAGCTGGACGGTCTCGTGGTGGACCTTCCGACCGCCTTCTACATCACCGGCGCGGAGATCACCGACGCGACGATCGTCGGGCAGGTGCCGCAGGTCGGTACGCCCGAGGCGTTCGGGTTGCTGCTGGACAAGAACTCCCCACTGACCTCCTGCGTGAGCGGGGCGGTCAGTCAGCTCACCACGGGGGGCACGCTGAAGGAACTGGAACAAAAGTGGCTCGCGCAGGTGGCGGGGGCGGCCGAGCTGCGGTGACGCTACTGGATCAGGTGCCCTCGGAGGCGCAGCTGCGGCGGTCGGCGTACCGGCGTCGGCAGACCGTCTACAGCGTGCTCGTCGCGGCGTCCTCGACGGCGGCGCTCGGCACGCTGCTGGTGATCGCGGTGACCGGGGCGCCGGGCTGGGACCGGGTCCGGCGGTCGTTCCTGGATCCGGAGATCGCCCGCGACGCGCTGCCGACGGTGCTGAGCGGGCTCTGGCTCAACGTACGGCTGCTGGTCTGCTGTGCGGTCGGCGCGCTGCTGCTCGGGCTGGTGATCGCCGTGCTGCGGACGCTGCGCGGGCCGGTCTTCTTCCCGGTCCGCGCGCTGGCCGCCGGCTACACCTACACCTTCCGCGGCCTACCGCTGATCATCGTGCTGTACCTGCTCACCCTCGGCGTGCCGGGGCTGCGGTTGCAGGGCATGCCGCCGGTGCTGGTGCTGGGTGGGATCGCGTTGGTCCTCACCTACGGCGGCTACCTCGCCGAGGTGTTCCGGGCCGGCATCGAGTCGGTGCACTCCAGCCAACTCGCCGCGGCCCGCTCGTTGGGCCTGACGTACCGGCAGACGATGCGCCACGTGGTCCTGCCGCAGGCCGTCCGCCGGGTGGCGCCACCCCTGCTCAACGACGTGGTGGCGTTGCAGAAGGACGTCGGGCTGGTCTCGCTGGCCGGGCCGATCGACGCGGTCCGCGCCGCGCAGATCGCCACCGCCCAGACCTTTAACTACACGCCGTACGTCGTGGCGGGGGTGCTCTTCGTGCTGCTCGCCATCCCGCTGATCGCGGTCACCGACTGGGTGACGCTACGCGCCGCCCGCCGACAGTCGGGAGGCTGACCCATGGCATTGCTGCGCTGTCGGGGCCTGCGCAAGGAGTTCGGCGGGCACACCGTGCTCGACCACCTCGACCTGACCGTCGCCGAGCATCAGGTGGTGGCGGTGATCGGCGCGTCCGGGTCCGGCAAGTCGACACTGCTGCGCTGCGTCAACCTGCTGGACGAACTCGACGACGGCACCATCGAGTTGGACGGGGAGGACATCTCCGATCCCCGGGTCGACCCGGACCGGGTCCGGCGGCGGATCGGCATGGTGTTCCAGGCGTACAACCTCTTCCCGCACCTGAGCGTGTTGGACAACATCACCCTCGCGCCGCGCCGCGTACACGGGCGGGGCCGGACGGAGGCCGAGGCGCAGGCCCGGGAGCTTCTCGACCGGGTGGGGCTCGGCGCCAAGGCGGACGCCTACCCGGACCGGCTCTCCGGCGGGCAACAGCAGCGGGTGGCGATCGTCCGGGCGATGGCCAACTCACCTCGTCTGATGCTGCTCGACGAGGTCACCTCCGCGCTCGACCCGGAGCTGGTCGGCGAGGTCCTGACGATGATCCGCGACCTGAAGGCCGACGGCATGACAATGGTGCTGGCCACCCACGAGATGGGCTTCGCCCGGGAGGTCGCCGACGAGGTGTGCTTCCTCGACGCCGGGCGGGTCGTCGAGAGCGGCCCGCCCGAGCAGGTGCTCGGCGAGCCGACGCAGCCCCGTACCCGACAGTTCCTGCGCCGGATCATCGAGGCCGGCCGTCTCTGAAGGCCCGCCTTCAGAGACGGCCCGGGCGTCAGCCGCCGAAGCCGACCCGCTGGGCGTTGCCCGCAGCCACCGTCCGCACGGCCAGCGCGGCGTCGAGCGCCGCCACCGTGGCGGCCCAACCCTTGTCCTCGGCCGAGCCGGGCAGACCGGCCCGGTCGCGGGCCTGCTCGATGGTCTCCACTGTCAACACCCCGTGCGCCACCGGCTTGCCCTCGTCCAGCGCCACCCGGGTCAGCCCGTCGGTGACCGAACGGCACACGTAGTCGAAGTGGGCGGTGGACCCACGGACCACCACGCCGAGGGCGACCACGACGTCGCAGCGGCGGGCGAGGGCCTGCGCGACCACCGGCAGTTCGACCGAACCGGCGACCCGGGCGACCACGGAACGCGCACCGCACGCCTCGGCGGCGGCCACCGCACGCTCCAGCATGTGGTCGGTCAGCTCGCCGTGCCAGCGGGCGGCAACGACCCCGACGGTCAGCCCCGCGGCGTCGACCGCCTCGACTCCCGGCTCACCGAAACCCGCCATCGTCATGCTCCGATCTCGTCGTTGGCGACCGGACGCCCCAGCGGCGCCTCGGACACCTCGTCCAACTCGTCCAGCAGGTGACCCATCCGGTCCCGCTTGGTGCGCAGGTAGCGCATGTTCTCCGGGTGCGCGCCGACCGGCAGCCCCTCGCGGCCGGTGATGGTCAACCCGTACCCCTCCAGCCCGGCCCGCTTGGCCGGGTTGTTTGTCAGCAGCCGCATCGACCGCACGCCCAGGTCGTAGAGGATCTGCGCGCCGGTGCCGTAGTCGCGGGCGTCGGCCGGCAGGCCCAGGTCGAGGTTGGCGTCGACGGTGTCGCGGCCCAGGTCCTGCAACTGGTACGCCTGCAGCTTGTGCAGCAGGCCGATGCCGCGCCCCTCGTGCCCACGGACGTAGAGCACCACGCCCCGGCCTTCCTGCCCGACCCGCGCCAGCGCGGCGTCCAGCTGCGGCCCACAGTCGCAGCGCAGCGAGCCGAACACGTCCCCGGTCAGGCACTCGGAGTGCACCCGGACCAGCACGTCCTGGCCGTCACCGAGGTCACCCAGCACCATCGCGACATGTTCGGCCGGGTCGTGCTCGGCGCGGTAGCCGAGCGCCCGGAACACCCCGTGCTTCGTCGGCATCCGGGCGTCGGCGACCAGCTCGACCTGCTTCTCGGTACGCCGACGGTAGGCGATCAGGTCGGCGATGGTGACGAGCGTGAGGCCGTGCTCGGCGGAGAACTTCTCCAGGTCCGGCAGGCGCATCATGGTGCCGTCGTCGTTGACCAGCTCGCAGAGCACGCCCGCCGGACGCAGCCCGGCCAGCCGGGTCAGGTCGATCCCCGCCTCGGTGTGCCCGGGTCGGCGCAGCACCCCGCCCTCGCGAGCGCGCAGCGGCACCACGTGCCCGGGGCGGGCCAGGTCGGTCGGGTCGGTCGCCGCGTCGGCGAGCAGCCGGCTAGTGTGCGCCCGGTCGGCCGCCGAAATGCCGGTGCTGACCCCCTCGCGGGCGTCCACTGTCACCGTGTACGCGGTGCCGCGCCGGTCCTGGTTGGTGTGGTGCATCGGCGGCAGGTCGAGCCGGTCGGCTTCGCTCTCGGTCAACGCCACGCAGACGTAGCCGGAGGTGTAGCGCACCATGAACGCCATCAGCTCCGGCGTGGCCAACTCGGCCGCGAAGATCAGGTCGCCCTCGTTCTCCCGGTCCGCGTCGTCGACCACGACGACCGGCCGCCCGGCCGCGATGTCCGCGATCGCCTGCTCAATATCCCCAAAGCTGGTCACGCGACAGCCTCCGTGTAGATGGGCGTACGGACGGTCGCCGGTCGGGCGGCGCGGGAGGTGCGCCACCAGGCGGCGAAGCCCCAGACGCAGAGGGCGCCGTAGATCAGGTACATGACGGCCGACGGGTAGAACCCGCCGCGCAGCAGCAGCGGCACCCCGACCGCGTCCACAGCGATCCAGAGCAGCCAGAACTCCACCCAGCCGCGGGCCATCCCGTACGTGGCCAGCAGGCTGCCGGTGAGGATCCAGGCGTCGGGCAGCGGGCCCCACGAGCCCAGGGCCTTGAGCAGCGGGTACGCCGCGGCGGTGCCGATCACGGCGGCCACCAGCAGCATCAGCCGCTCCCGTCCGGTGGCCCAGCGCGGCACGACAGCGGCCTGCCCGCCGTCGGCGCGACGGTTGCGCTGCCAGCGCCACCAGCCGTAGACGCTGACAGCGAAGAAGAACACCTGCCGGCCGGCCTGCCCGTACAGGTCGTGCTCCTGCGGTGTGGCGAACACCCCGCCGAGGAAGACGGTGAGGAGCAGCGCGTTACCGACCATGCCGACCGGCCACGCCCAGACCAGCCGGCGCAACCCGAGCAGCGCCGAGACCAGCCCGAACGCGTTGCCGACGATCTCCCTGGCCAGCACCGGCGAGCCGGCGACGTGCACCTGCGCGTCCAGCAGCCAACTGAGCGGGCCCATCAGGCCACCCCGCCCTGGTTCGCGGCCAGCCCGCTGGTGTCGGTGAGCCGGTCGCCGAGCAGCCGCTCGACGTACTTGGCCAGCACGTCCACCTCCAGGTTGACCGGGTCGCCGACGCCCTTCGCGCCGAGCGTGGTCAGCTTGAGCGTGGTGGGGATCAGCCCGACGGCGAATTCGTCAGCGCCGACGGCGGCGACTGTCAACGAGACACCGTCGATGGTGATCGAGCCCTTCTCCACCACGTAGCGGGACAGGGCGGCGGGCAGTCGGAACCGGACGGTCTCCCACTGCTCGGCCGGTTCCCGGGAGATGAGTTCACCGACGCCGTCGACGTGGCCCTGCACCAGGTGCCCGCCGAGGCGGCTACCGAGCGCGGCGGCCCGCTCCAGGTTGACCGGGTCGCCGGGGCGCAGCGCGCCGAGCGCGGAGCGGCGCAGCGTCTCCCCCATCACGTCGGCGGTGAAGACGCCGTCGCCCACCTCCACGACGGTCAGGCAGACACCGTTGACGGCGATCGAGTCGCCGTGCCGGGCGTCGGACGTGACCAGCGGGCCGCGGACGCCCAGCAGCGCCGAATCGCCTGCCGTCGGCTCCACCCGGACGATCTCGCCCAATTCCTCGATAATGCCGGTGAACATCTCAGCCCTCCCTTTTGCGGGGCAAAGCGGTGATCCGGAGATCCGGACCGATCTGCGTAACGTCGACGAACTCCAGATCGATTGCCTCGGCGATGGTGGTCACTCCCACGTCGACCAGAGCGGTCGGGCCGGCGCCGAGCAGCCGCGGCGCGACGTATCCGACGATCTTGTCGACCAGGCCGGCCTTCAGAAACGCGCCGGCCAGCCGGGGGCCGCCCTCCAGCAGCACCGCGCGGACTCCGCGCTGGTGCAGCGCCGCGAGCAGCGCCGACAGGTCGACCCGGCCGTCCGGGTCGGCGCCGACCTCGTCGGCGGTAGCGATCCACGTGCGCGCGGCGCCGTCGCGGACCTTGGCGTCAGCCGGGGTACGCCCCGAGCTGTCCACCACCACCCGCAGCGGCTGCCGGATGGCCAGGCTGCCGTCACGCAGGTTGCGGGCGGTCAACCGGGGGTCGTCGGCGAGCACTGTGCCCACCCCGGCGATGACCGCGTCGACAGTGCCGCGCAGCGCGTGCACGTCGATCCGGGCCGCCTCCGAGGTGATCCACATGCTGGTGCCGTCCGCCGCGGCGGAGCGCCCGTCGAGCGTGGCGGCGTACTTCCAGATCACGTACGGCCAGCCCCGGCGCATCGAGGTCAACCACGCGACGTTGCCGGCCTCGGCCTCCTCGCCGCGTACCCCCAGATCGACCCGGACCCCGGCGGCGCGCAAGGTGGCGGCGCCCCCGGAAGCGACAGGGTTCGGGTCGGGCACGGCGATGACCACCCGGCCCACCCCGGCCTGGACGAGCGCGGAACTGCAGGGGCCGGTGCGGCCGGTGTGGTCGCAGGGTTCCAGAGTGACGACAGCGGTGCCGCCCTTGGCCCGCCGCCCGGCCTGCGCCAGGGCGACGATCTCGGCGTGCGGCCCCCCGGCGTACGCGTGGAAGCCCTCGCCCACGACCTCGCCGTCGGAGTCGAGGAGCACGCACCCGACCACGGGGTTGGGGCTGGTGGTGCCGAGCCCGCGCGCCGCCAACTCGATCGCACGCCGCATCGCCTCATCAACGGAGACGCTGGCCATCGCGCTGCCCCTGCCCTCTCACTCGCCGGTCCGCGCGCGGGCGGTCAGGGAGGCGGTGGCCATGGGGCCACGGGCAGGCGGTGGCGGATTCCGGGAACGGCACAGCCGCCCCGGGGGGTCGGCACGGCACGCTGAAGCCAGCGGCCGGCTCGGACCCGTCCGTCCCGCGCGCTGTCTCCCATCCGGACTGTCTGGGCGCGGACGAACCGCCCCCAACCGTCGGCCCCGGATTTTCACCAGGTCCACCGGACGGCAGAGCCGTCCGGGTCGCGGGCTGACCACGGTTGGACCGTGGATCACCGCCGGTTCGGAATTTCACCGAGTCCCGCCAGCGCGTGGTGGGTACACGGGAAGTCTTACACGCCGATCCGGCTCCGCCGCCACCTAGGCGAGCTACTTCACAGCGGTATCACGCTCAGGTGACGCCGCGACGCCGGTCCACCGCCACGTACGAGCCCGGTTGGCTCTTGGCCACCGTCTTCATCTCCGAGGCCACAGCTATCGCTTCGAGCGGGTCGGTGAACCGTTTGCCGGCGTCGGAGAGGGACACCCCGATGGAGAGCGTGACCAGGGCCGCCCGCCGGATGTTGCCGCGTCGATCCTTCAACTCGACGAAGCCGCGCTCCCGGTCGGTCTGGTCGTAGAGCGTGTCGGCGGCGTTCTCGAAGTCGACGACCGCCCGGGACGTCAGTGGGCGCACCTGGTCCGGGGCGCAGACGATGACGAAGTCGTCGCCGCCGACGTGACCGAGGAAGGCCGGTGGCAGCCCGACGCCCACCACCGCCCGGTGCAGGCTGCGGGCCAGCGCGGAGATGAAGTCGTCGCCGCGCACGAAGCCGTACCGGTCGTTGACGCTCTTGAACCGGTCGATGTCGACGTAGCCGACGGCGTAGTCCACGCCGTTTCGCACCCGATCGCTGATCTCCCGACGGATCCGGCTGTTGCCGGGCAGCCCGGTCAGCGGGGAGACCTCCCGGAACTCCTTGTTGCGGCGCAGCGTGGACGAGACCCGGGCCACCAGCTCGGCAGTGTCGAACGGCTTGACCAGGTAGTCGTCCGCGCCGGCGCTGAGCCCGTGCACCTTGTCGACTGTCATCCCCTTGGCGGTCAGCATGATCACCGGAAGGGCGGACGTCATCGGGTCGGCGCGCAGCCGGCGGGTCAGCTCCAGCCCGTCGATCCGGGGCATCATGAGGTCGACCACCGCCAGGTCCGGCCGCTGGCGCTCGATGACCTCCAGGGCCTCCTGGCCGTCGCTGGCGTGGATCACCTCGAAGCCGTGCAGCCGCAGGTTGAACTCGACGAACCGAGCGATGTCCTCGTCGTCGTCCACGACGAGGATGATGTCCTTGCGGTCGGCCTCGGGCTCCACCTCAGGCCCCGGGCGCCGCGCGTTCCGCCAGTGCCCGCAGGTGCCGTACCGCCTCCGCCGGGTCGGCGGCCCCGTACACCGCGGTGCCGGCCACGAACGCGTCAGCGCCAGCCGCGGACGCCTGCTCGATGGTGTCGGCGGCGATCCCGCCGTCCACCTCGATGCGCAGTTCCAGGTGCCCGGCCGACGCGTGCCGCCGGGCCGTCCGCACCTTCTCCAGGAGCTGCGGAATGAACCGCTGCCCACCGAAGCCCGCCTTGATCGTCATGATCAACAGGGTGTCGAAGCTGGGCAGCAGGTCCAGGTAGGGCTCGATCGGGGTGTCCCGGTCGATGGCCAGGCCCGCCTTCGCACCGGCCGAACGCAGGTCCTTGGCGAGCGCCACCGGGTCGTCGGACGCCTCCGCGTGGAAGGTGACGTTGTACGCCCCGGCGTCGGCGTACCCGGGGGCCCACCGGCGCGGGTCCTCGATCATCAGGTGCACGTCGAAGGGCATCGCCGTGACGGCCCGCAGGCTCTGCACAACGGGCAGCCCAATGGTCAGGTTCGGCACGAAGTGGTTGTCCATCACGTCGACGTGCAACCAGTCCGCGGCGTCCTCGACGGCACGGACCTCTTCGGCGAGGCGGGCGAAATCGGCGGCCAGGATGCTCGGCGCGACGATCGGCGGCGGTACGGTCACGGGGCCAGTGTACGAACGTGGCCACCCGCCACCCGCATCGCGGCACCTGTGGGGACGCGCTGTGACCCAGCAGTGACCATTGGTGCAGAATTGGACGCTCCGGACCCCCGAATCCGGACGAACAGACATCAGCCACTGGCCGATCGACGGAAACGCGACGACACTCCATCCGGGACGGTGCCGTAGGCTGCACGCCCGCCGGGGTCTCGCCGCGGGCGCGGCGACCGGCCGCCAGCTCCCGGGAGGGCGGACGATGCGACGGTGGCTTCCAGCGCTGGTGCTGGCCAGCGTCACGACTTTGCTGCTGGCCGGCTGCGCGCCGGCGCGGGGCGCGGACGGTGATCTCACCGACGACTGGCCGACGCTGCGGGTTCCGAAGCCGTTCACACCCGCCACCGACACCTGTCTGCCGCGGATCGCCACCGTTGTGCAGGCCAGCACGTACGAGACGGTGGACTGCGCGCGCAACCACCTGGCCGAGACCATCCACGTCGGCACCTTCGTCGGGCCCGACGCGCTGACCGAGGCCCGACCGGCACCCGGATCGTCGGCGCTGCGCACGGCTCGCGCCGAGTGCGACCAGCGGGCCCGGGAGGTGCTCGGCGGCGACTGGCACACGGCCCGTCTCGCGCTGTCCCTCGCGTTGCCGTCCGGGCCCGCCTGGGCCGGCGGCGCCCGCTGGTTCCGCTGCGACCTCAGCGAGACCGGCAGCATCGACAACACCCGCCCGGTGAACCGGACCGGCAGCCTGCGCGGCGCGTTGATCGGCGACACGCCCCTGACGCACCGCTGCTTCGACCCCAAGCTGATCGGCGACAACCTCAACTACATGGCGCCGGTGCTCTGCACCGAGCCGCACCGCGCCGAGTTCGTGGGCGTCTACGAGGAGCGGGACATGAGCTGGGCGGAGTTCGCCAGGTCCGCCGAGCAGGCGCACCGACGCTGCATGGCGCTGATCGCCGAGTACGCGGCGGTGCCCAACAACAGCGAACTGCCGTACCGGGCCGGGTCCATCTACTACCCGCCGTCGCAACGGGAGTGGGAGGAGGGCGACCGTGGAGTGCGCTGTTTCCTGTGGAGCGACGACCGCAAACTCACCCGCTCGATGCGCGGCGCCGGTCCTGAGGGACTGCCCGCGATCTGAGCATCGTTGCCGTATGCTGCTGCGCCGTGGCGCTATCGACCGGCTGGGTCCGGTCGGGGGCCGGCAGCGGCGGGAGGTCGGGATGCGACGGTGGTTGGCGGCGTTCGCCGGGGGTGGGGCGCTGGCCCTGGCGCTGGCCGGGTGCGGCGCACCCGCCGGAGTCGACAGTGACCTCATCGACGACTGGCCGGCGCCCGTCGCGGCGCAGCAGTTCGTCCCCGCTGCCGACGTCTGCCACCAGAGCTCCCAGCAGGTCGGCTTCCTGACCGGCTACAACCCGACGGCGTGCACGGAGGCGCACCGGGTGGAGACCATGCACGTCGGCACCCTCACCGGCCCGGGTGCCGAGGGTGGCACGCCCCCGCAGCCCGGCTCGCCCGGCATGCGAGCCGCGCAGACCGGGTGCGACACGGCGGTCAACAAGGCGGTGGGAGCCGACTGGCGTTCCGGGCGGCTCGGCCTGACCGTCGTGCTGCCGTCGCCGCAGGCCTGGTCGGGCGGGGCCCGCTGGTACCGCTGCGACGTCACCGAGATCGCCAGCATCGACGACACAGCCGTCGACCTGCGCACCGGCAGCCTCAAGGGCGCGCTGTCCGGAACGGCCCCGCTGGCGTACCGCTGCTTCAACCCGAAGCTGGTCAAGGACGACATCGACGAGATGGTGCCGGTCTCCTGCACCGCCAAGCACCACGCCGAGTTCGTCGGCGTCTGGCAGGCGCCGGACACCAGCTACACCGAGTTCACCCGCAGCACCAAGCGGACCCACCGGGCCTGCCAGACGATGATCGCCAAGTACGCCAAGGTCCCGGACAACTCCCAGCTCGACTTCCGCGCCGGCACGATCTACTACCAGCCGTACGAGGAGGAGTGGCGCAACGGGAACCGGGGCGTGCAGTGCTTCCTCTGGATCTCCGACCGGAACCTGACCCGCTCGATGAAGAACGCCGGCACCAAGGGCCTCCCGGTCACCTAGCGCGTGTCGGTCGGGCCGAGCGTTGTCGCACCGCGTCCGGCCGGTCGGCTGACCGGCCGGACGCGTGGAACGGATCAGCCTCGGCGCAGGACGGCGAGGAACATCGCGTCGGTGCCGTGGCGGTGTGGCCAGAGCTGCACTGTCGGCCCGTCACCGAGACCGGGCATGCCGGCCGGCAGCAGCGGGCGGGCGTCCACGAAGTCCACAGCAACCCCGCTACGGCGGGCCGCCTCGGTAACCGTCACGTGCGTCTCGACGGTGTGCGGCGAACAGGTGACGTAGGCGACCAGGCCACCCGGGCGGACCGCCCGTAGCGCCGCGCCGAGCAGTTCCCGTTGCAGCCGGGTCAGCGGCGGCAGGTCGGACGGTTGGCGACGCCAGCGCGACTCCGGCCGACGACGCAGCGACCCCAGCCCGGTGCACGGCGCGTCGACAAGCACCCGGTCGAAGTGCTGCTCCGGCAGCTTCGGGTCCCCGCCGACCTCACGGCCGTCCATCGTCAGCACGGCCACCGGCAGATCCCGGGTCGCCAGGGAGACCAGCCGGGCGCGGTGCTCGGCCACCTCCACAGCTGTCACCCGGGCACCCCGCTGCGCGGCCAGCGCGCCGAGCAACCCGGCCTTGCCACCCGGGCCGGCGCACAGGTCCAGCCAACGCCCGTCCGGGCCGTCCAGCGGCGCGTCGGCGAGCGCGGTGGCCACCAGTTGGGAGCCCTCGTCCTGGACGTGGGCCCGGCCGTCGACCACCGCGGGGATGTCGCCCGGCGACCCGCCGGGCAGATAGACGGCGTACGGCGAGAAGGCACCGGGCGCTCCACCAACCTGGTCGGCCAGCTCGACCGGGTCGATCAGGCCGGGCCGGGCACACAGGTGCACCGGCGGGCGCTCATTGTCCTCGATCAGGAGGCGCTCCGTCTCACCCAGATCGCCGCCGAGCGCCTCGGAGAAGGCCCGCACGATCCACTGCGGGTGGCTGTACGCCAACGCGAGGTGCCCGACCGGGTCGGTCTCCATCGGTGGGGCGAGCTTCGCCACCCAGGCGTCCGCGTCACGGGTGGACACCTCGCGCAGCACCGCGTTGGCGAACCCGGTAGCGCCCGGTGCGACCGAACGGACCAGGTCCACAGTCGACGAGACAGCGGCGTGCGGCGGCACCCGGGTGTGCAGGAGTTGGTACGCCCCGAGCCGCAGCGCGTCGCGTACCGGCGGGTCGATCCGGGCCACATCCCGGCCGGCCGCGTCGGTCAGGATCGCGTCCAACGTGCCCAGGTGGCGCAGAGTGCCGTAGGTCAGCTCGGTGGCGAAGGCCGCGTCCCGACCGAACAGCCCCTCTTCCCGCAGGATGATGGGCAGCACCAGGTTGGCGAACGCGTCGTCGCGGTGCACCGCCGCCACCGCCTCGTACGCGGCGCGGCGCGGTCGGTCCAGCGGTGGTCGGACCGGGCGGCGATCCCCGCCACGGCCGGTCGACGGGCCGGAGCGAGTCGGTCGGGTTCCCTCCGGTGCCGTCACGCGAAGTCCTCTCCAGTGCCGACCCGGACGCCGCGCGCCCAGTCGGTCGCGTCCATCGCCCGCTTGCCCGCGGCGCGGACCTCGCCGAGACGTACCGGCACTGTCGCCGTGCCGGCCAGCACCCGGGACTTCTCCACCAGCAACTCCCCCGGCTTCAGCTCGGGGCCGTCGGGCACCGGGACGACCGGGCCGAGCTTCACCCGCTCGTCGCGGAACGTGGTCCAGCCACCCGGCGCGGGCGTGCAGGCCCGGATCCGCCGATCCACGGCGAAGGCCGGGTCGCTCCAGCGCACCCGCGCGTCGTCCACTGTCAGCTTCGGCGCCAGCGACACCCCGTCGGCCGGCTGCGGCTCGGCGCGGGCGGTGCCGTCGGCGATCGCGTCGAGCACCGCCACCAGCAGCCCGGCACCGGAGTCGGCGAGCCGCCCCAGCAGATCGCCGGAGGTGTCGGTGGCGCGGATCTCGTCGGTCAGCGTGCCGTAGACCGGGCCGGTGTCCAGGCCCTCCTCCAACTGGAAGACGCTGGCCCCGGTCAGCTCGTCGCCGTGCAGCACGGCGTGCTGCACGGGTGCGGCGCCACGCCACGCGGGCAGCAGGGAGAAGTGCAGGTTGATCCAGCCGTGCTGGGGGATCTCCAGGGCCGCCGGCGGCACCAGCGCGCCGTAGGCGACCACCGGCACGCAGGCCGGCTCCAGCTCGCGCAGCCGGTCGAGGAACTCCGGCTCGCGGGGACGGGCCGGTGTGAGCACCTCGACGCCGTGCTCGTCGGCCCACGCGCCGACCGGCGAGCGGGACAGGCCCCGCCCACGCCCCGCGGGCGCGTCGGGCCGGGTGACCACGGCCACCAGCTCGTGTCGGGAGGCGGCGACGGCGGCCAGGGCGGGTACGGCGACGGCCGGCGTACCGGCGAAGATCACGCGCATCCGGGTCAGCGCCCCAGACCGAAGGGGTCGCTGATGTGCGGGCTGAGCTTGACAGTGGGCGGGGCCGCCGCGTCGTACCACTCGGCCTGGCGGATCGCCTTCATGGCTTCCTTGCGCCCCTCCGGGTCCAGGCGGTCCAGGAAGAGCACCCCGTCGAGGTGGTCGGTCTCGTGCTGCACGCAGCGCGCCATCAGGCCGGTGCCGACGATCTGCATCGGGTCGCCGAACGAGCTGAAGCCCTTGGCGATGACGTTCTGCCGACGCTTGGTGTCGAAGTAGAGCCCGGGGATGGACAGGCAGCCCTCCGGGCCGTCCTGCTCCTCCTCGTCGGGAAACTCCAGCACCGGGTTGATCAGGTGTCCGAGGACGTCGTCGACGTCGAACGTGAACACCCGCAGGCTCACACCGAGCTGCGGCGCGGCCAGGCCGGCGCCGTTCTGCTCACGCATCGTGTCGGTGAGGTCGGCGACGAGCCGACGTAGCTCGGCGTCGAAGTCGACGACCGGATCGGCCGGCGTGCGCAGCACCGGATCCCCAAACAGACGGATGGGCTGGACGGTCACGCGGGACGGCTCCTTCTTCGGGTGGACGAGCGGTGCCGTACCAGTCTACGGAGTGCCCGGCCGGGCGTCGGGCGGCGCACCTCGCTCAACCACCGCCGGTGTGCCCAGGGTCACCGCCGGGCTCCCCGGCAAACAGCTCCCGCACCCGCTCGGCGTCCGGGTGGCCGAGATCGTCGAGGATGACCAGGGCCCGCCGCCAGGTGCGCGCGGCCCCGGCCGTGTCCCCCACCGCCTGCCGGCTCTCGCCGAGCCGGGAGAGGGTGTCCGCCTCGTCGTAGCGGTCGCTGACCCGCCGGTACAGCCCGATCGCCCGCTGGAAACAGCGGATCGCCGCTCGATGGTCGGCCAGTCGGGCGTGGATGAAGCCGAGGCTGTCCCAGGTGTTCGCCTCGCCGTGCCGATCGCCTGTCGTCCTCAGCAGCGCCAACGCCTCCCGGCAGTGCCCGAGCGCGGGCTCGTACCGGCCGAGCTGGGCGTACGCCCACCCCACCGCGTTGCGGGCGCTGGCCTCCCCGGCGACGTGCCCGGCGGCCCGGTACAGCGCCAGGGCCCGCTCGCTCTGCTCCAGCGACTCGGCGTGCCGGTCGAGCCCGTCGAGCATCGCGCCGAACGCCCGGTGGGTGCGCGCCTGCCCGGTGTGGTCGCCCAGTTCGGCGAAGATCGCCAGGGCTTGCCGGTAGTTCCTCGCCGCCTCGTTCACCCGACCCAGCCGCGACAGCACCCGGGCGAGGTCGCGGTGGGCGTTCGCCTGCCCGGGTCGGTCACCGGCCCGCTGTGCCCCGGCCAGGGCGTTGCGCTGGGCCACGGCCAGGTCCGGCCACCGCCCCCGGCGTTGCAGGAAGTCCACCAGTGTCCAGGCCAGCTGCCACGCGTGGCCGTCGAACCCGGCCCGCCTCGCGTGCGCGACCGCCGCCAGCAGCACCGGGTACTCGACACTGAACCAGGCGAGCGCCTGACCGAGGTCGGTGATCTCCTCGGGCAGCACACCCGGCGCGGCGGCGGCGAGGGTGACCGGGTCCCGTCCCGGTTGCAGCAGCAGCGCCGCCGCGTGCGCGGTGTGCAGGTAGTGGTCCAGCCCACGCCGGATCGCGGCCCGCCGGGCCTGCTCCGGTTCGAGACGTTCGACCTGCTCGGCCGCGTACGCCCGCAGCAGGTCGTGAGCACCGAACCGGCCGGGGGTGTGCTCGGTGACGAGGTGCGCGTGGGCCAGCTCAGCCAGCAGTCGGGGCACCTGGGCCGGGGGTAGCCCGGCCAGACTGGCCGCCGCGGCGAACCCGATGTCCGGTCCGGGATGACAGCCGAAGAGCCGGAACAGGCGGGCCGCTGCCGGGGTCAGGTTCCGGTACGACCAGGAGAAGACGGCCTGCACGTCGGTGCCGGCGTCCCCTCCGTCGAACGAGTCGAGTGGTCGCGGCGCCGCCCGCAGTTCGGCCGCGAGGGTGGCCAGCGGGAACGTCGGCTTCTCCGCACCTCTCGCGGCGAGCACGGCCAGCGCCAGCGGCAGCCGCGCACACCGCTCGATGATCTCGTCCACCGCCTGCGGCTCGGCCGCCAGCCGGTCCGCGCCGAGCCGCCGCGCCAACAGTTGCCAGGCCTCAGCGGTGCTGAGCAGGTCGACGCCGATCGGCCGGGCGCCTTCGGCGGCGATCAGCCCGGCGAGCCGACTGCGGCTGGTCACCAGGACCAGGCAGTGCGGGCTGCCGACCAGCAGGGGTCGGATCTGGTCGGCGTTGCGGGCGTTGTCCAGCAGCACCAGCATCCGGCGGCCGGCGAGCAGGCTGCGGTAGAGGCCCACCTGCGCGGGCAGGTGGGTGGGGATGCGTTCGGGCGGTACCTCGAGGGCCTCCAGGAAACCTCGGACCGCCTCGACGGCCGTCACCACAGTCCCGGTGGCGTCGAACCCGCGCAGGTCGACGTAGAGCTGCCCGTCCGGGAAGCGATCGGCGACCCGGTGCGCGAAGGTGACCGCGAGGGTCGTCTTGCCGACCCCGGCCGTACCCGACAACGTCATGACGGTGACCGACGCCACGCCGTCGTCCCCGGGCGCCACGGCGCGAGCGCATTCGGCATCGAGCTGGGCGAGTTGGGCCGCCCGCCCGACGAAGCCGGGCAGCGCCGGGGGCAGTTGGCGGGGTATCGGAAACCGTGGGGACGGGGCGCCGGCGCGTGGGCCGCCGGCCCTGGCCCGCGCCACCACCCGCCCGGTGGTGGCGTGGTCGCGGTTCGGGCGTCGACGTCGCTCCTCGACCCGGTCCCGCGCGGTGGCCAGCACTCCCTGTTCGGCGGGAGTGGCCCCGAGCAGTCGAATGAGGGCGTCGAACCGCTCCGGCGGCGGCAGGATGTTGCCGGCGAAGTACTCCCCGATGATCCCGCGCGACCAGCCGGTCTTCGCAGCCAACTGCCGGTACGTCAGCAGGGTCTCGCCCTGCTGCCGGGCTTCGCGGCGGCGTAGCTGGCGCAGCAACCCGGCCAACTCGGACAGTGTCTGCGCCTCGGTGCCGGCGCGGGCCAGCTCGGGTGACCCGTGTGACGTCTGATGAGTGCCGGAAGGTATCCACTGCTCAGACATGCGACCCCCACCCCGGTCATCCGGCCCCCCGGATGCGCACGGGCAGGGTAATTCCGGCCCCTCGCCGCTCGATAGACGGCTGCCAATGTATGACAGTTCCACGTCGCCCGTACCGGCTACGTGACCACCGGTCGGGTCCGCGCCTGGCGGATGCCCTACGAGGACATCTTCTCCGGCACGGCGGAGTGGGCGCCTCAGGCGTCATCCTCGGCTGAGCCGTTCCGCGACCGCCGTGCGACCCGGTGACCCGGGCCGGCGCGCGTACCCCGCGCGTCGGTCCGGCCGCACGCTGGGTTCAGACGCTGGCGCCCGGGTCCCCCGCGAGCACCGCGTCGCCGCGGAGCAGAGCGGGCTCGGGCAGCGGCAGTTGGATCTTGTGAGCCGCCTCCCAGTCGTAGATCAGACCGGGGCGCACCTGGGCGGCGAAGTAGTCGATAGCTGTCATCCCACCCACTACCGGCTCGTCGACCTCCGCGACCAGTTGGGCGGGGACCATCGAGAACCCGTTCTGCAGGGCGGCGCTGAGGCGACGGTGGCCGTCGACGACGAAGAAGTATTCGCCGGTGAACCCGATCTTCAGCGGTTCGAGGGCCTCGTCGCCGGCCTCGGCCACCCCACCGACGAAGTCGGTGTCCCACAGACCACGCAGGGTGGCGATGTCCTCGGTCGGGTAGACCCGGGCCGGGTCCAGCAGCAGCAGCGGCGGCGCGTCGCGCAGCACCTCGGCGCCGAGCGTGCCCTCGTACGCGGCCACGATGTGCTCGATCACCTCGGTGGCGGACGCCCGGGTGGTGTCGCAGATCAGGTCATAGTTGCGCAGCCGGGCCTTGTCCACCCCGTAACGGATGATGAACCGGCTGCGCTCGCTCGCGCTGCGCTCCCGGAGCTTGGCCTTGGCCTCGTCCAGGGAGGCGTAGCTCTCCGCCGGCCCGGAGGGGCGGGCGAGCACCCGGCGGGCCGCCTCGCCCGGCTCGGTGATCATGTGCACCTTGAGCGCGTCGGTGAAGAAGTGCCAGGCCAGCCGGGAGTCCATGATGAGGCGCTCACCGGAGGCGGCGATGTCCCGCTGAAGCTGGTCGACGTAGCCGTCGACGGCCTGGTCGAGCTCGGCGTGCAGGTTGAGCTGCAGCGCGGTCATCTGCCGCTGCTGCGCCATCTCCCGGTAGAGGTCCCCCACGCTGACCCGGCGCATGCCGAGCCGCTTGGCGATCTCGACCGACACGGTGCTCTTGCCACTGCCGAGGTCGCCGTTGAAGACGATCGATTGTCCAACGGTCACGACTGGTCCACCCCTGATCACCGGCTCATTGACATCATCGACCTCGCGCCCGACCGACGCGTTCCCGCCATCGTCGCGCCATCCCGCGACGGCTCCAGCTCGGCGCGGCTGACGCCCCCTCGAAACCTGGAGCCCGTCGTACGCCTTGGCATGACGGGCGATGCTACCACTCGGGCGCCACCGCTTTGCCGGACGCGGTGTGCGAGGGCCCCTGGTAGCGGGCGAGGTCCGTGACGGTCGGCACCGGCCGAAACGCCTCAGAAAAGGCTCAGCGGATCGACCTGGAGACGAACCGGATCGGCGGCCTTGCGAGCGGCCCGGACGCCAGCGGCCGAGTGCAAAGCCTCGGCGAGCGCGGCGGCCCGGGCCCGGGGCACCCGGACCAACATCCGCTCCCGGCCCTCCTCGGCCGGCACCGGCCCGAGCACCTCGGCATCGTCCGGCAGCCGGGCCGCCGCCAGCAGGTCCGCCACCGCCTCGGCCGCCCCGGTGACGCTCGCCATCCGCACTGCGGGCGGGAAGCCCAACTCGCGGCGCTCGGCCAGCTCCCGACCGGCGAACCAGCCGGCGTCCCAGCGCAGCAGCGCCTGCACGGGGGCGAGCGCGCCGTCGGCAACCACCACCACCCGACCGGCCGGCGCCGGGCGGGCCAGCGCCGCAGCCGCCAGCCAGCGGCGCAGCGCCTCCTCGCCGGCGCGCAGGTCGGCCCGGGTCAGCAGGGCCCACGAGTCGAGCAGCAGCACCGCGCCGTAGCCACCCTCGGCGACCGGCTCGGCGCCCGGGGTGGCCACCACCAGGGCCGCGCCGCCGGGAACGTCGGTCAGCACCTCCTCGCGCCCCGAGGTGCGCACCGGCACGTCGGGGAACGCCCGGCCCAGCTCCTCGGCGGTCCGCCGAGCGCCGGTCACCGCGGCCCGCAGCCGCCGCCCACCGCACTCCGGGCAGGCGTACGCGGCCGCCACCCGGGCGCACCACCGGCAGGCCGGGGTACCACCGGCCGAGGGCAGCGCGAGCGGGCCGGCGCAGTGCGCGCAGCGGGCCGGAGTGCGGCACTCGGCGCAGGAGATCGACGGGAGGTAGCCGCGGCGGGGCACCTGCACCAGCACCGGCAGGTCCTGGCGGAGCGCGTCGCGGGCGGCCGTCCAGGCCAGGCTGGGCAGCCGGGCCGTGGCGGCCCCGGGGTCGCGGGCCAGTTGTGGGTCGTCCCCGGTCGGCGCGATGGCCGGGATCCGCGCCCGCACTGTGACCCGGTCGGCGACCACCTCCGGGGCCCAGCCGGTCTCCACCAACAGCTGCGCCTCGGCCGTCCGGGCGTACCCGCCGACGAGCGCACCGGCCTCGGCGAGGTGGGCGCGGGTGAGCAGCACGTCGCGGGCGTGCGGGTAGGGCGCCCGGGGCTCGGAGTGCAGGTCGTCACCGTCGTCCCAGACGGCGACGAGGCCGAGCCGGGCCACCGGGGCGAACATCGCCGCCCGGGTGCCGATCACCACAGGCACCTGGCCACGGCGAGCGGCGAGGAACGCCCGGTACCGCCGGGCCGGGCCGAGCGCGGCGGAGAGGCTGACGTGCCGCCCCGGGCCGAGCACACCGGTGAGCGCCGCGTCGAGGCGGTCGAGGTCACGCGCGTCGGGCACCACGACCACCGCGCCGCGCCCACCGGCGACGGTGGCCGCCACCGCGTCGGCGTAACGGGCCGCCCAGTCCTCACCGGGCAGCGCCGACCAGACCGCGCGGGGCGCCCGGCCGTCGGCGAGCGCCCGCAGCAGCGCCGGGCCGGTCGGGTAGTCGCGCCACCCGCGCGGGTCGACCGCCCCGGTGGGGGCCGCCGGGGCGGGTGGCTCGTCGTAGGGCTCCTTCTCCACCCGCGCGTGCCGGGGCGGCACGGCGAGCCGGAGTACGTCGGCGAGGCTGCCCGCGTACCGGTCGGCGACCGCCCGGGCCAGCCGGGCGACCTCGGGGGCCAGCACCGGCTCCGGGGAGACCACCTTCTCCAGGTACGCGAGGCGGCCGGTGTGCCCGGAGTCGTCGGCGCGCGACAGCAACCACCCGTCGACGAGTTGCCCGGCGAAGCGCACCTTCACCCGGGTACCGGGCACCGCCACCTCGTCCAGCTCCGCCGGCACCAGGTAGTCGAACGGCCGGTCCAGGTGCGCCAGTGGAACATCCACGCAGACGCGCGCGACCGGCGACCCGTCCGCGGGTCGCCGGTCGCTGCGCTTGGTGGCGGTCAGGCTCCCGCGGCCGACTTGAGGTCGGCGGCCCGGTCGGTGCTCTCCCAGGTCAGGTCCGGCAACTCCCGGCCGAAGTGGCCGTACGCGGCGGTCTGCTGGTAGATCGGGCGGAGCAGGTTGAGGTCCCGGATGATCGCGGCCGGACGCAGGTCGAACACCTCGGTGACGGCCTTCTCGATCGAGGAGACGGGCACGGTCTCGGTGCCGAACGTCTCGATGAACAGGCTCACCGGGTGCGCCTTGCCGATCGCGTAGGCGACCTGCGCCTCGCACCGCTCGGCCAGACCGGCGGCGACCACGTTCTTGGCCACCCAGCGCATCGCGTACGCGGCCGAGCGGTCGACCTTCGACGGGTCCTTACCGGAGAACGCGCCGCCACCGTGGCGGGCGTACCCGCCGTAGGTGTCGACGATGATCTTGCGGCCGGTCAGTCCGGCGTCGCCCATCGGGCCGCCGATCTCGAACCGGCCGGTCGGGTTGACCAGCAGCCGGTAGCCGTCGGTGTCCAGGCCGAGGCTCTCCAGCTCCGGGGCGATCACGTGGTCGCGCACGTCCGGGGTGAGCAGCGAGTCCAGCGAGATGTCGGCGGCGTGCTGGCTCGACACCACAACGGTGTTCAGCCGGACCGGGCGCAGCCCCTCGTACTCGATGGTGACCTGGGTCTTGCCGTCCGGCCGCAGGTACGGGATCGTGCCGTCCTTGCGCACCGCCGAGAGGCGACGGGCCAGCCGGTGCGCGAGCGCGATCGGCAGCGGCATCAGCTCGGGCGTCTCCGAGCAGGCGAAGCCGAACATCATGCCCTGGTCGCCGGCGCCCTGCGCGTCCAGCGCGCTCTCCGATGCCCCGGTGCGCAGCTCGAAGGCGTTGTCCACACCCTGCGCGATGTCCTCGGACTGCGCGCCGATGGAGACGCTGACCCCGCAGGAGGCGCCGTCGAAGCCCTTCTTCGACGAGTCGTAACCGATGTCGAGGATGGTCCGGCGGACGATCGTCGGGATGTCGGCGTACGCCTTGGTGGTCACCTCACCGGCGATGTGCACCTGACCGGTGGTGATCATGGTCTCCACTGCCACGCGGCTGTGGGGATCCTCGGTCAGCAGCGCGTCGAGGATGCCATCGCTGATCTGGTCAGCGATCTTGTCCGGGTGGCCTTCCGTGACCGATTCGGACGTGAAGAGACGGCGTGTCACGGCACTCCTAAGCGTATGAGGTCGTTCCGCGGCAGTCTAATCACCACTGCGGCCGGTGTCGGGATCGGTCGCGCCCTGTTCCACCCGTCAGGAGCGGCCGGGTAGCCGCGCCACGACGAGATCCCAGACGGCGTCGGCCACGGCTTCCTTGGCCTGCTCGGGCAGCCGGCTGACCGAGCCGTCCGCGCCGATGACCGTCACCGTGTTGGTGTCGGCGCCGAAGACCAGGTCCGGACCGACCTCGTTGACAACGATCAGGTCGGCCCGCTTCCGGGCGAGTTTCGCCCGGCCGTTGGCCTCGGCATCGCCGGTCTCGGCGGCGAACACCACCAGCACCTGCCCTGGTCGTTTGCGCTGGCCGAGCTCCGCCGCGATGTCCGGGTTCGTGACGAGCTCGATGGTGGGTGCGACACCGTCGTCCGACTTCTTGATTTTGCCAGTCGCGTACGTCGCGGGCCGGAAATCGGCCGGAGCCGCCGCCATCACCACCGCGTCGGCCTCGACGGCGGCCTTGACTGTCGCCTCCCGCAACTCGGCGGTGGTGCCCACCCGGATCAGGTCGACCCCGGCCGGGTCGGCGAGGCCGACGTTGGCCGAGATGACCGTGACCCGGGCACCCCTGGCGACCGCCGCGCGGGCGAACGCGTACCCCTGCTTGCCCGACGAGCGGTTGCCCAGGAAACGCACCGGGTCGAGGGGCTCGCGGGTGCCACCGGCGGTGACCACCACCCGGCGACCGGCCAGGTCGGCGGGGGCGGAGTCGCCGCGGGCCAGGAGCCGACCGGCGACGGCGAAGATCTCCGCCGGGTCGGGCAGCCGACCCTTGCCGGTGTCGGCGCCGGTGAGCCGGCCGACGGCGGGCTCGATGACCCGGACCCCCCGGGAGCGCAACGTGGCCACGTTGGCCACAGTGGCGGGGTGCTCCCACATCTCGGTGTGCATGGCCGGGGCCAGCAGGACCGGGCAGCGGGCGGTCAGCAGGGTGTTGGTCAGCAGGTCGTCGGCGAGGCCGTGGGCGGCCTTGGCGAGCAGGTCGGTGGTGGTCGGCGCGACCACCACCAGGTCGGCCTGCTTACCGAGCCGGACGTGCGGCACCTCGTGGACGTCGGTCCAGACGTCGTCGGCGACCGGTTGACCGGAGAGCGCGGCCCAGGTCGGCGCTCCAACGAAGCGGAGCGCCGACGCGGTTGGCACGACCCGAACCCGGTGACCCGATTCGGTGAAGAGTCGCAGCAGCTCGCACGCCTTGTAGGCGGCGATGCCGCCACCGACCCCGAGGACGATCGAGGCGGACATCGGCCAGCGGGGGCTTACGGCTGGTCGGTCGGCTCGGCGGTGAGCAGGCCCGAGTTGATCTCGCGCATGGCGATGGAGAGGGGCTTCTCCTGCGGGGTGGTCTCGACGAGCGGGCCGACGTACTCCAGCAGACCCTCACCGAGCTGGCTGTAGTAGGCGTTGACCTGGCGCGCGCGCTTGGCGGCGAAGATGACCAGCGCGTACTTCGACGTCGTCTTCTCGAGGAGCTCGTCGATCGGCGGGTTGGTGATGCCTTCGGGGTTGGCGATGGATCCCACGAATTAACCTCTGCGTCTTTCGAGCCGCGCGGACGCGGTGCTGAGTCTCAACGGCGGCCGGCCGTCAGCCACGCACGCGCGACCAGGCCGGATCCGGATAAGAAGAACCGAGTAAGCCTACCAGCTCCTCGACCACCCGTTCGGTGAGGTCGTGGGTCAGCGTGTGCTCGACGGTGGCGGCCACCGTGGCGTCGGGCGCGTACCCGGGTGGGCTCAGCAACACCAGCCGGGCATCGGGCAGGCGCGCCCGGACCAGTGGGACGCCGCGCAGGTCGAGCGGGAGCAGCACCGGCTGCCCGGCGTCGAGCCGGGCGCGCAACGGTGGGTACGGGGTGCCCCGGCGGTGCGAACCGATCCGGGACCACTCCAGCAGCTCGCCGTCGACGATCCGTCGATCGAACTCGGCGGGGGCGAGGAAGACGCGGTCCACCCCGTCGATCTCCGACTCCCGGCGCGGCCTGGTGGTTGCCGCGACCGGGATCCACACGGACGGAGAACGCGCCCGGACGAGCTCGACGACACTCTCCCTGCCGGAACCCGAAGGTCCAGCCAGGACAGTGAGCCGAGCCGCCGGGCGCGCCTCGTCATCCGTGCTCACTGCTTGTTTCTACACGCTGCCAGGTTCAGTTGGCGGCGAACTCTCCAAGCAGTGCCTTGCGCTGCTGCTCGCCGAGGCCACGCAGGCGACGGCTGTCGGCGATCTTGAGCTTCTCCATGATCTGGGTAGCCCGGATCTTGCCGATGCCCGGCATGGCCTGCAGGACGGCCGACACCTTGAGCTTGCCAACGACGTCGTCGCTCTCGGCCCGCTCGAGGACGGCACCGAGGGTGGTCTTGCCCTGCTTGAGCTGCTCCTTCAGCTGAGCACGGGCCTTGCGGATCTCCGCGGCCTTCTCGAGCGCGGCAGCGCGTTGTTCGGGGGTCAGTGACGGGAGCGGCACCAGTTCTCCTCAGGTCCCTATCGCGGCGGGCGGGGCGCACCGCCGCATCTGTGAAACGTGGTGTCGCTGTGAACCAAGGGGTCCATGGTTCCCAGCGCGGGGAAAACTAGCGGCCAACGGAGCTTTCGGCAACGTGGGGGCCGCATGATCACCGTAGAGTGACCGACCCGTCAGTCAGTCACCGGGCAGGCAGGACGGCCCGACAGTCGACCAACACGCGGTCCGCGGCGGCCCGCAGCGCGGCCACATCAGGGCCTGCCGAGAGCACTTCCCGGGAGTACGACGGGAGCACCGAGGCAAGGCTCGAACCGAAGACGGTACGCAGATCGGCCGCGCCGCCACCCTGCGCGCCGAGCCCCGGAGCGAGCAGTGGGCCGCCCACACCGGAGAGGTCGTGACCGGTGTCACCGATGGTCGCGCCGACCACCAGACCGAAGCTCCCGAGCGGCGACGCACCCCTGTTGAGCTGGGAAATCTCGTCGATAACGGTTTGCGCCACGGTGCGTCCGTCGGCCGTGACGGCCCGCTGGACGGCCGCGCCCTCGGGGTTGGAGGTGAGGGCCAGGACGAACACCCCGCCGCCGTGCTCGGCGGCCAGTTCGAACATCGGCGCCAGCGAACCGACTCCGAGGTAGGGGCTCGCGGTGACCGCGTCGACATACACGGGGCTGGATGGATCAAGGTACGCGGCGGCGTACGCGCTCACCGTCGAGCCGATGTCGCCGCGCTTGACGTCGAGCAGAACGAGCGAGCCGGCATCTCGTAACTGTCGGATAGTTGACTCAAGAATCGCCACACCTCGGGACCCGAACCGCTCGAAAAAGGCCGACTGAGGCTTGACTACCGCAACCCGGTCACCGAGGGCGTCCACAACGGTCCGGCTGAAGCGGTCGAGCCCCTGAACGTCGTCCGGGAGGCCCCACTGGGCCAGCAGACCGGGATGCGGGTCGATGCCCACACAGAGTGGGCCCCGCTCGGTGATCGCCCGGTGCAGCCGGGTACCGAAGCTCTCCATCGGAGTGTTCCCCTCTTCTCGTCCGGGCGGCTGACCCGCCCGGGTAACCCGTCGACCCGGTGGCCGGGCCGACTCAGCCGGCCGCCACCGCCGCCGCCACCCCGGTCGCGATCCGGGCCAGGTCGACGTCGTCGGTGACGTACGGCGGCATCGTGTAGATCAGGTCGCGGAACGGACGCAGCCACACCCCCTGGGCGACAGCGGCCGCGGTCGCCGCGCCGAGGTCGACCTCGTGATCGAGCTGGACCACGCCGATCGCGCCGAGGACCCGTACGTCGGCCACGCCCGGCGTACCGCGCAGGGGCTCCAGACCGGCGCGCAGGCCGGCGCCGACCCTGGCGACCTGGCCGGCCCAGTCTCCGGCCCGCAGCAGCCCGATGGAGGCGTTGGCCACCGCGCAGGCCAACGGGTTGCCCATGAACGTGGGCCCGTGCGCCAGCACGCCGGTCGCCGAGATGCCCCGGGCGACCTCGGCGGTGCACACTGTCGCCGCGAGGGTCAGGTACCCGCCGGTCAACGCCTTGCCCACACAGAGCACGTCCGGCGTCACAGCGGCGTGCTCGGCGGCGAACATCTCGCCGGTACGGCCGAACCCGGTGGCGATCTCGTCGAAGATCAGCAGAATTCCGTGGGCGCGGGTCACCTCGCGCAGCACCCGCAGGTAACCCGGGTGGTGGAAGCGCATCCCGCCGGCGCCCTGGACGACGGGCTCGACGATCACGGCGGCCAACTCGTCGGCGTGCCGCTCGACCGTCTCCACAAGCGCCGCCACGTACGCGTCGTCGGGCGGATCGGTGAAACCGCCCGGCGGCACCGGGGCGAACACCTGCCGGGGCAGCACGTCGCCCCACAGGTGGTGCATCCCGCCCTCCGGGTCGCAGACGCTCATCGGATGGAACGTGTCGCCGTGGTAGCCACCCCGCCAGGTCGCCAGCCGACGCCGCTGGGGCCGCCCGACGGCCCGCTGGTACTGCAGGCACATCTTCACCGCCACCTCGACGCTGACCGAGCCGGAGTCGGCCAGGAACACGTGCTCCAGGCCGTCCGGGGTCAGCTCGACCAGGGTCCGGGCGAGCTGCACCGCCGGCTCGTGGGTGAGCCCGCCGAACATCACGTGGCTCATCCGGCCGAGCTGGTTGGTCACCGCCGCGTCCAGCACCGGGTGCCGGTACCCGTGGATGGCCGCCCACCAGGACGACATCCCGTCCACCAGCTCCCGGCCGTCGGCCAGGGTCAGCCGTACCCCCTCGGCGCCGCGCACCACGTACGGCGGGTTGGCCGGCGGCAGCGCGGCATACGGATGCCAGACGTGCGCCCGGTCGGCGGCCAGGATCTCCTCGGGTGTCACGGGTACTCCTTCCAGACACGGACGGGCCGGGCGGTGGGCGTCGCGCGGCCGAGTCGGGTCATGCGTTCGCGCCCTTTGCTCTGCTTCACCGGACGCAACACCCGGGGTCCGGATATCGGACGCCGGCCGGTGCGTGGGTTGAAGCAGAGCAAAGGGCGCCAGGTGAGGGTGGCGTCCCGGGCTCGGAGCCGATGCGGCGGCGAACCGACGCGGGTCGGCCCACCGCACCGGCCCCGCCCGGGAGCGGTCACCGGCCGGCGACCGCGTCCGGTGCCGCCGTTGTGGCCACCGCGCGGGCGGCGGCGCGGACCAGTGCCGGTCCTCGGTAGATGAAGCCGGTGTAGAGCTGCACCAGGGCGGCGCCGGCATCGAACATCCGCGCCGCGTCGTCCGGGTCCAGCACCCCGCCGACGCCGACGATCGGCAGCCGCCCGCCGGTCTCGGAGTGGACGAAGGCGACCACGTCGCGGGCCCGTCCGGTGAGCGGCCGACCGGAGAGGCCACCGGCCTGCTCGCCACGCTCGACGTCGACGCCCGCGAGGCCGTCCCGGGACAGGGTGGTGTTGGTGGCGATCACCCCGGCGGCGCCCCGGGCCAGGCAGACCTCCAGCAGCTCGGCGATCGCCGCCTCGGTCAGGTCTGGTGCGATCTTGACCAGCACCGGCTTCTCCCCCACCAGCGCGCCGAGCAGCGCGTCCAGGTGGGCACGGTCCTGCAACGACCGCAGACCCGGCGTGTTCGGTGAGGACACGTTCACGGCGAAGTAGTCGCCGTGCCCGCGCAACGCCCGGTACGAGGCGAGGTAGTCCTCGACCGCCTCGTCCAGCGGGGTCACCTTGGACTTGCCCAGCGAGATGCCCAGCGGCACCCCGAGCGGGCGCGGCAGCGCCGCCAACCGGGCGGCCAACGCCGCGGCGCCGGCGTTGTTGAAGCCCATCCGGTTGACCACCGCCTCGCTGGCCGGCAGCCGGAACAGCCGCGGCCGGGGGTTGCCCGGCTGGGCGTGCGCGGTGACGGTGCCGACTTCCACGAAACCGAAGCCGAGCGCCGGCCAGGCCGGCAGCGCCGCGCCGTCCTTGTCCATCCCGGCGGCCAACCCGACCGGGTTGGGGAACCGCACCCCGAACACGGTGCGCGGCGCGTCGACCGCGTAGCGGGCCCGCAGCGCGGCGAGCGCGGCCGGCCGCCGCGACAGGGCCGCCAACCGCCGCAGCGTCCACTCGTGCGCCGCCTCGGCGTCCCCACCCCCGAGCCGGAACAGCAACGGCCGTACCGCCTGCTCGAACACTGTCACTGGGCCGCCCGCAGGATGGCGTGCAGGTCCTGCAGGGGGCGTACCTGCATGTCGCCGCGGATGCGCGCCTCGATGCCCATCACCGCCGCGGCGGCGCCGGGGACCGTGGTGATGCAGGGGATGTCCGCGGTGACGGCGGCGCTGCGGATCTCGTAGCCGTCGGAGCGGGCGCTGGCACCCGAGCCCTGCGGCGTGTTGATCACCAGCGCCACGTGGCCGCCGCCGATCAGCGACACCGCGTCGTCGCCCGCACCGGCCTGGTAGTGCTTACGGATCTGCTCACAGGCGATGCCGTGCCGGCGCAGCACCTCGGCCGTGCCGGCGGTGGCGACGATCTCGAAGCCCAGATCGGCCAGCCGCTTGATCGGGAAGATCATGCCGCGCTTGTCCCGGTTGGCCACCGAGACGAAGATCTTCCCGGCGGTCGGCAGCGACCCGTACGCGGCCGACTGGCTCTTGGCGAAGGCGTGCCCGAAGTTGGTGTCGATGCCCATCACCTCGCCTGTCGACTTCATCTCCGGCCCGAGCAGCGAGTCGATCCCCTTGCCCGCGCGGGTCCGGAAACGCTTGAACGGCAACACCGCCTCCTTGACCGCGACCGGCGCGTCGGCGGGCATCGTGCCCCCGTCCCCCGTCGCCGGAAGCAGGCCCTCGGCGCGCAGCTCGGCGATGCTCGCTCCGAGCGCGATCCGGGCCGCCGCCTTGGCCAGCGGCACCGCCGTGGCCTTGGAGACGAACGGGACGGTCCGCGACGCGCGCGGGTTGGCCTCCAGCACGTAGAGCACGTCGTCCTTGAGGGCGTACTGCACGTTGAGCAGGCCACGGACCCCGACGCCGCGCGCGATGGCCTCGGTGTAGCGGCGGACCTCGACCAGGTGCGAGCCCGCCAGGGTGATCGGCGGGAGCGCGCAGGACGAGTCGCCGGAGTGGATGCCCGCCTCCTCGATGTGCTCCATCACGCCGCCGATGTAGACCTCGCCGTCGGCGTCGCACAGCGCGTCCACGTCGATCTCGATGGCGTCGTCGAGGAACCGGTCCACCAGCACCGGGTGGTCGCCGGAGATGTCGGTGGCCCGGCCGATGTAGTCGCGCAGCGTCGGGTCGTCGTAGACGATCTCCATGCCCCGCCCGCCCAGCACGTACGACGGCCGGACCAGCACCGGGTAGCCGATCTCGTCGGCGATCGTCTTGGCCTCGTCGTACGAGGTGGCCATGCCGTGCGCCGGCGCGCGCAGTCCGGCGCGGGCCAGCACCGCGCCGAACGCGCCGCGCTCCTCGGCCAGGTGGATCGACTCCGGGGAGGTGCCGACGATCGGCACACCGGCGTTCTTCAGCCGCTGCGCCAGCCCCAGCGGGGTCTGCCCGCCGAGCTGGACGACCACGCCGACCACACCCGGACCGCCGGCCGCCCGACCGGACGAGTCCTCGGCGTGCCAGACCTCCAGGACGTCCTCGAAGGTCAACGGCTCGAAGTAGAGCCGGTCGGCGGTGTCGTAGTCGGTGGAGACCGTCTCCGGGTTGCAGTTGACCATCACGGTCTCGTAACCGGCCGACCGCAACGCCTGCACGGCGTGCACGCAGGAGTAGTCGAACTCGATGCCCTGCCCGATCCGGTTCGGGCCGGAGCCCAGGATCAGCACCTTCGGCCGGTCCGACGGCACGACCTCGGTCTCCAGGTCGTACGTCGAGTAGTGGTACGGCGTGGTCGCCTCGAACTCGGCCGCGCAGGTGTCCACTGTCTTGTAGACCGGGCGCACGTCCAGGCGGTGGCGCAGGGTCCGTACGCCGTCCTCGGCGGCCAACTCCGGACGCAGCGCGGCGAGCTGTCGGTCGGACAGACCGGCCCGCTTGGCACGACGCAGCAGGTCGGCGTCGAGCACCGGCGCGTCGACGATCTCGGCGCGTAGCTCGATCAGCGCGGCGATCTGGTCCAGGAACCACGGGTCGATCCCGCCGGACGCCTCGGCCACCTCGGCGATCGACGCCCCGAGCCGCAGCGCCCGCTCCACCGTGTACAGCCGACCGTCGTGCGGGATCCGCAGCGCCGCGAGAGTGTCGGCCAGGGTGACGCCCGCCGGGTCCGGCACACTCCAGAAACCGGCCGACTTGGTTTCCATCGAGCGCATCGCCTTGTTCAGCGCCTCGGTGAAGTTGCGCCCGAGGCTCATCGCCTCACCCACCGACTTCATAGTGGTGGTCAGCTCCGGGTCCGCGCCGGGGAACTTCTCGAACGCGAACCGGGGGATCTTCACCACCACGTAGTCGAGGGTCGGCTCGAACGCCGCCGGGGTCTTCAGGGTGATGTCGTTGGGGATCTCGTCGAGGGTGTAGCCGATGGCCAGCTTCGCGGCGATCTTCGCGATCGGGAAGCCGGTCGCCTTGGACGCCAGCGCCGAGGACCGCGACACCCGGGGGTTCATCTCGATCACGACGATCCGGCCGTCGACCGGGTTGACCGCGAACTGGATGTTGCAGCCGCCGGTGTCCACCCCGACCTCGCGCAGCACGGCGATGCCCAGGTCACGCAGGCGCTGGTACTCCCGGTCGGTGAGCGTCATGGCCGGGGCCACAGTGACGCTGTCGCCGGTGTGCACACCCATCGGGTCGATGTTCTCGATCGAGCAGACCACCACCACGTTGTCGTGCCGGTCGCGCATCAGCTCGAGCTCGTACTCCTTCCAGCCGAGCACGCTCTCCTCGATGAGCACCTCGTGCACCGGGCTGGCCGACAGGCCGTCGCCGGCGATACGGGCCAGGTCCTCGGGGGTGTGCGCCATGCCGGAACCCAGACCACCCATCGTGAACGACGGCCGGATCACCACCGGCAGGCCCAGCTCGGCGACTGTCGCCTCGACCTCGTCCATCGAGTGGCAGACCCGCGAGCGGGGCACCAGCCCGGTCGGGTCGTCGACACCGAGGCGTACGCCGGCCTTCGCCACGATCTCCTTGAACAGCTGCCGGTCCTCGCCGCGGTTGATGGCGTCGATGTTCGCGCCGATCAGCTCCACGCCGTACTTCTCCAGCACGCCGGCCTCGTGCAGGGCGACGGCAGTGTTCAGCGCGGTCTGCCCGCCGAGGGTCGCCAGGATCGCGTCCGGGCGCTCCTTGGCGATGACCAGCTCCACGAACTCCGGGGTGATCGGCTCGACGTAGGTCGCGTCGGCGAACTCCGGGTCCGTCATGATCGTCGCCGGGTTGGAGTTGACCAGGCTGACCCGGATCCCCTCGCTGCGCAGCACCCGGCACGCCTGGGTGCCGGAGTAGTCGAACTCGCAGGCCTGCCCGATGACGATCGGCCCGGAGCCGATCACGAGGATGTGCTTGAGATCGGTCCGCTTAGGCATTGCTGCGCCCCTTGCTGTGGGTCCGGCCTTCGATCAAGTCGGCGAATCGGTCGAAGAGGTAGTCCGCGTCGTGCGGACCGGCCGCCGCCTCCGGGTGGTACTGGACGGTGAACGCGGGCAGGTCCACGGCCCGCAACCCCTCGACCACGTTGTCATTGAGGCAGACGTGCGACACCCGTACGCCACCGAAGTCGGTGTCGATCACCTGGTCGGGGACGACAGCGCCGTTGCCCGAGCCGGGGACCTGCACGGCGAAGCCGTGGTTGTGGCTGGTCACCTCGACCTTGCCGGTGACCCGGTCGAGCACCGGCTGGTTGATCCCCCGGTGGCCGTAGCCCAGCTTGTAGGTGCCGAAGCCGAGCGCCCGGCCGAGGATCTGGCTGCCGAAGCAGATGCCGAACAGCGGCACCTCCCGCCGCAGCGCCTCGCGGGCCAGCTCCACCGGGGCGTCGGCGGTGGCCGGGTCGCCCGGGCCGGGTGACAGGAAGATCGCGTCGGCGCCGGTGGCGAGCATCTGGTCGATGCTCGACGACGCCGGCAGCACGTGGGTGGTCACCCCACGGGTGGCCAGCCGACGCGGCACGTTGCGCTTGATGCCCAGGTCCAGCGCGGCCACCGTGAAGCGGTGCTCGCCCAGGGCCTCGACGACGTACGGCTCGGCGGTGCTCACCTCGGCGGACAGGTCCGCGCCGACCATCTGCGGCGTCTGGCGGACCCGGGCCAGCAGGCTCTGCGGGTCGTTGTCGATGCTGGAGATGCCCACCCGCATGGCGCCCCGCTCGCGCAGGTGCCGGGTCAGCGCCCGGGTGTCCACCCCGCTGATGCCCACCACACCCTCGGTGGCGAGGCGGTCCTCCAGACCACCGGTGGCCCGCCAGTTCGAGCCGATCCGGGCCGGGTCGCGCACGACGTAGCCGGCCACCCAGATCCGACCGGACTCGTCGTCCTCGCCGTTGACGCCGGTGTTGCCGATGTGCGGCGCGGTCTGCACCACCACCTGACGGTGGTACGACGGGTCGGTGAGGGTCTCCTGGTAGCCGGTCATGCCGGTGTTGAAGACCGCCTCGCCGAAGGTCTCTCCGACGCTGCCGTACGCCTCGCCGGGGAACGTGCGCCCATCCTCCAGCACTAGGATTGCGGGTCTGCGCTTGACCATTACTTGACAGCCTTTCCGTCCAGGACCGTCGGCTCGCCGCGCAGGAAGGTCGCCACGATGCGACCCGGCAGCGTCATGCGGGCGTACGGGGTGTTGCGACTGCGACTGGCCAGTTCCGTCGGCTCGATGGTGCGACGGACGGCCGGGTCGATCAGGGTCAGGTTCGCCGGGACACCCGGCGCGGGGTCGACGCCGTGTCCGGTGAGGCCGGCGATCCGTGCGGGGGTGCGCGACATCCGCTCGGCGATCAGGTCCCACTCGGGGCCGAGCACGTCCAGCGCGATGGAGAGGGCCGTCTCCAGACCGAGCATCCCCGGTCGGGCGTACGCCCACTCGCACTCCTTGTCCTCCACCGCGTGCGGGGCGTGGTCGGTGGCGATCACGTCGATCACCCCGTCGGCGAGGGCGGCACGCAGCGCGGCGATGTCCGCGGCGGTACGCAGCGGCGGGTTCACCTTGTAGACCGGGTCGTAGGTCTCCGCCCGTTCGTCGGTGAGCAGCAGGTGGTGCGGGGTCACCTCGGCGGTCACGCGTACCCCGCGTGCCTTTGCCTGGCGCAGCACCTCGACGCTGCCCGCGGTGGAGACGTGGCAGACGTGCAGTCGGCCGCCCACGTGCTCGGCGAGCAGCACGTCCCGGGCGATGATCGCCTCCTCGGCGACCGCCGGCCAGCCGATCAGGCCGAGCCGGGTGGAGACCTCGCCCTCGTGCATCTGGGCGCCCTCGGTGAGCCGGGGCTCCTCGGCGTGCTGGGCGATGATCCCGTCGAACGCCTTGACGTACTCCAGGGCTCGGCGCATCAACTTCGGGTCGGCGACGCAGTGCCCGTCGTCGGAGAAGATCCGCACCCGGGCCGCCGAGTCGGCCATCGCGCCCAGTTCGGCCAGCCGCTCGCCGGCCAGCCCGACTGTGACAGCGCCGATCGGTTGCACGTCGACCAGGCCGGCCTCCCGGCCGAGCCGCCAGACCTGCTCGACAACGCCGGCGGTGTCCGCCACCGGGGAGGTGTTGGCCATCGCGCAGACCGCCGTGTAGCCGCCCAGCGCCGCCGCCCGGGAACCGGACTCGACGGTCTCGGCGTCCTCTCGACCGGGCTCGCGCAGGTGGGTGTGCAGGTCGACGAGGCCGGGCAGGGCGACCAGGCCGGTGCCGTCGACGACTGTGGCGTCCGGCGCGGTCAGGCCGGAACCGACCTCGGCGATCACGTCGTCGCGGATCAGCAGGTCGGTCGGCGCGGCGCCGACGACACTCACGCTGGTGATCAGGTACGCGGTCACCGGTTGTTCCCTCCGAGCAGCAGGTAAAGGACAGCCATCCGCACGGAGACCCCGTTGGTGACCTGTTCGACGATTGTGGAGCGGGGTGAGTCGGCGACCTCGGGGGTGATCTCCATCCCCCGGTTCATCGGGCCGGGGTGCATGACGATCGCGTGCTCGGGCAGCCGGCGCATCCGCGGCCCGTCCAGGCCGTAGCGGCGGGCGTACTCACGCGCGGAGGGGAAGTAGGAGTCGTTCATCCGCTCCCGCTGCACCCGCAGCATCATCACCACGTCCACGTTCGGCAGGACGGAGTCGAGGTCGTAGGAGACGTCAGTGCCGGGCGCGAGGGCGCCCGCGATGTCGACCGGGATGAGGGTCGGCGGGCCGACCAGGGTGACCTTGGCGCCGAGGGTGGAGAGCAGCAGCACGTTGGAGCGGGCCACCCGGGAGTGCAGCACGTCCCCGACCACCGCTACCGACAGGCCGGCCAGCCGGCCCAGCCGGGCCCGCATGGTGTACGCGTCGAGCAGCGCCTGGGTGGGGTGCTCGTGGGTGCCGTCGCCGGCGTTGACGACCGACCCGTCCACCCAGTTGGCCAGGCGGTGCGGCGCGCCGGAGGCGGGGTGTCGGATGACGACGGCGTCCGCGCCCATGGCCTGCAGGGTCAACGCGGTGTCCTTCAGGCTCTCACCCTTGGTGACGCTGGACCCCTTCGCGGAAAAGTTGATCACGTCGGCGCTGAGCCGCTTCGCCGCCGCCTCGAAGGAGATCCGGGTACGCGTGGAGTCCTCGTAGAAAAGGTTCACCACTGTCCGTCCGCGCAGCGCGGGAAGCTTCTTGATCTCCCGGCCGGCGACGGTGGCCATCTCGGCGGCGGTGTCCAGGATCTCGGTGGCGGTGTCGGCGTCCAGGTCCCCGCCGGAGAGCAAGTGTTTGATCATGAGGCAGTTCCCCCGTAGAGCTTGACCTCGTCCGTCCCGTCGATCTCGGCGAGCGTCACCTTGACGCTCTCGGCGAGCGAGGTCGGGATGTTCTTGCCGACGTAGTCGGCGCGGATCGGCAACTCCCGGTGGCCCCTGTCGACCAGGACGGCGAGCTGCACCGAGGCCGGGCGGCCCACGTCGTTGAGCGCGTCGAGCGCGGCCCGGACGGTGCGGCCGGAGAAGAGCACGTCGTCGACCAGGATGACCCGTTTGCCGTCGATCCCGCCGGGGGGCAGCTCGGTCGGGCCCACCGCGCGGGTGGCGTGCCGACGGAGGTCGTCGCGGTACAGGGTGATGTCGAGCACACCGACCGGAACGGCGACGTCCTCGAAGGTGCTGATCCGGTCGGCGAGCCGCCGGGCGAGGGGGGTGCCCCGGGTGGGAATCCCCAGCAGCACCGCGTTGGCGGCGCCCTGGGTCTTCTCCAGGATCTGGTGGGCGATGCGGTCGATCACGCGTTGCACGTCGGCGCTGGCGAGGATCACCTTCACCGAGGGTTGTTGCGGTGGTGACGAACGGGCAGCCGGTGGGTACGCCACGGCGGACCTCCTTCCCCGCCTCACGGGACGGGTCGTTAAAGGATGTCGGGCACCTCCGGCCGGACCGCTCAGCAGACCTGGGCCGGGGCTTCCGCCACGTTACCAGTGGTCACCGGGGTGATGGACGGCGGCCGCTGACCACCGGGTCAGGTACCGGAAAAGGGGAAAACTCCCCGGACGCTCCGCAACGGGAGGGGCACGACCACTTGACCACGTGTCGCATTCCCCGTACCGTCACGCTCCGTAGCGATCGACGGGAGAACCCCGAGCAGCACTGGGAGTGTCCGAATGCCCTCTGAATACGCCAAGTCTCTGGGCGCCCGCCTGCGCTCCATCCGCCAGCAGCAGGGTCTCTCCCTGCAGGGTGTGGAGGAGAAGTCGAACGGGCGGTGGAAGGCCGTGGTGGTCGGCTCGTACGAGCGTGGCGACCGGGCCGTGACGGTGTCCCGTCTGGCCGAGTTGGCCGAGTTCTACCGCGTACCCGTCTCGGAACTGCTGCCTGACGGCAGTGGCGTCCGTCACGAGCCCACCAGCAAGATTGTCCTGGACCTGGAGCGGCTCTACGACGAGGCCTCCGAGGACCTCGCCTACGTTGCCCGCTACGCCCGCGCCATCCAGCAGCAGCGCGGCGACTACAACGGCCGGGTGCTCTCCATCCGCGCCGACGACCTGCGGGCGCTCGCGATCGTCTACGACGCCTCACCGTCGGGCCTGATCGAGCGGCTCACCGAGCACGGCGTGCTGGTGGCCGACCCCCGGGCGTTCTTCGCCTCCTGATCTGCCGCTCCACCTGATCTGCCGCTCCACCGAAAGGGCCCGTGCCAGCTGGCACGGGCCCTTTCGGATGTGCGTGTTCGGTGCGGACGCTCAGCGGGTGGCGTACTCGGCGATCCGGCCGAGCACCCCGTTGAGGAAGCGCGGCGAATCATCTGTCGACATCTGCCGAGCCAACTCCACTGCCTCGCTGATCGCCACCGCGTCGTCGATCTCGTCGACGTAGAGCAACTCGTAGACGGCGATCCGGGCCAGATTACGGTCGACGACCGGCATCCGCTCCAGCGTCCAACCCTCGGCGTAGCTGGCGATCAGCTCGTCGATCCGGTTGAGATGCTCGGCAACCCCCTCGACCAGGCCCACCGCGTAGCCCAGATGCTCCGGCCGGGGCTGCTCGATCCGCTGCACGTAGCCGGCGAGCACCTCCACCGGAGGCTTGTCCCGCAGGTCGGCCTCGTAGAGGACATCCAGCGCCCGCTTGCGCGCCTTGCGGCGCGCCGGCATCTGCTGCTTGGAACCCTCAGCCATCAGGCGCGGCCGAGGTAACGGCCGTCGCGGGTGTCGACCTTGATCTTCTCACCGGTGGTGATGAACAGCGGGACCGGCACTGTGGCGCCGGTCTCCACTGTCGCCGGCTTGGTGCCGCCGGTCGAACGGTCGCCCTGCAGGCCCGGCTCGGTGTAGGTGACCTCCAGCACGACGCTGGTGGGCAGCTCGATGTAGAGCGGCACACCCTCGTGCTGGGCGACTGTCGCCTCCGCCTCCGGCAGCAGGTAGTTGGCTGCCTCGCCGACGGTGCCACCGGGCACGGTGATCTGGTCGAAGGTCTCCAGATCCATGAAGACGAAGTCCTCACCGTCGGCGTACAGGTACTGCATCGTGCGCTTGTCAACGGTCGCGGTTTCGACCTTGGTGCCCGCGTTGAAGGTCTTGTCGACCACCTTCCCGGACAGCACGTTCTTCAGCGTGGTGCGCACGAAGGCACCACCCTTACCGGGCTTGACGTGCTGGAACTCGACGACGGCCCAGAGCTCGCCGTCCAGGTTGAGTACCAGGCCGTTTTTGAGGTCGTTGGTGGAGGCCATTTCCTGCCTTGATCATCAATTGGCGGACAGACCTGGCAAGTCTACAAGCTGCGTCGAATCGGACGGCCCCGCGCTCGGAGCGCCCAGTTGTCAGGCTCTCAGCGGGTGGCCAAATAGTGCAGAGCGAGACGATAGCCGTCGATACCGAGACCGCAGATCACCCCGGTCGCCACCGCTGAGACCACCGAGTGGTGCCGGAATTCCTCACGGGTGTGGATGTTGGAGATGTGCACCTCCAGCAGCGGCCCCCGCAGCATGGCGCAGGCGTCCCGCACCGCGTACGAGTAGTGCGACCAGGCCGCCGGGTTGAGCACCACAGCAGCGCCCTCATCGGCGGCCGTGTGCAGCCAGCCGAGCAGCTCGTGCTCCGCGTCGGTCTGCCGGACCGTCACCGCCAGCCCCAGCTCCCGACCGGTGCTCTCGCAGAGCGCCACCAGGTCCGCGTAGCTGGTCGCGCCGTACACGTCGGGCTCGCGGGTGCCCAGCCGGCCCAGGTTCGGCCCGTTCAACACGTAGACCTTCACGCGGTTGCCACCTCGCGGTAGGCGGCCTCCAGCAACGCGTCGTCGGGGCCCTCCAACATCGCCGGGCGGGCCAGCCCGTCGAGCACCACGAAGCGCAGCCGACTGCCCCGGGTCTTCTTGTCCACCCGCATCGCTGCCAACAGCTGCGGCCAGGCGTCGGCCGGGTAGCTCACCGGCAGGCCCAGCGCGCTCAGTATGACCCGGTGTCGGTCGGCGGTCGGCGCGTCCAGCCGCCCGGCGAGCCGGGCGAGGGTGGCCGCGTACACCAGACCGACGGCGACGGCGTGGCCGTGCCGCCAGCGGTAGCCTTCGTTCTGCTCGATGGCGTGGGCCAGGGTGTGACCGTAGTTGAGCACCTCCCGAAGGCCCGACTCGCGCAGGTCGCCGGCGACCACGTCGGCCTTGACCCGGATGGCCCGCTCGATCAGCTCCCGGCTCACCGGCCCACGGGGGTCGGTGGCGGCCTCCGGGTCGTTCTCGATGAGATCCAGGATCGTCGGGTCGGCGATGAAACCGCACTTGACGACCTCGGCCAGCCCGGCCGCCAGGTCGACAGCGGGAAGGCTGTCCAGAGTGGCCAGGTCGGCCAACACCCCGACCGGCGGGTGGAACGCCCCCACCAGGTTCTTGCCGGCGGCCGTGTTGATGCCCGTCTTTCCGCCCACCGCGGCGTCGACCATGCCCAGCAGCGAGGTCGCCACCGGCACCCAGCGCACACCCCGCAACCAGCAGGCCGCGACGAAGCCGGCCAGGTCGGTCACCGCGCCGCCGCCCACCCCGACCACCGCGTCGGTACGGGTGAAGCCGGCCGCTCCGAGCCGGTCCCAGCAGGACGCGGCCACCTCGATGTGCTTTCCCGACTCGGCGTCGGGCACCTCGATCGGCAGTGGCTCGACGCCGGCGGCGCGCAGGCGTTCGCCGAGCGCGTCCGCGAGGGACTTGAGCGGAGGCGCGTGCAGCACCGCGACCCGGGTCGCGCCGGGCAGCAGGCCAGGCAGCGCACCCAGCAGGTCGCGTCCCACCAAGACGTCGTACGGCCGCTCGCCGCCGACCGGAATTCGGGTCACCTCGTCCATCGCCGGCAGCCTAGTCCAGCGGGCGGCGCGGGGAGGGCGGCTGTCCACCTGCTGGCCGGGCGGCCCAGTCCGCCAACCGGCGGGCGTGTTCGGCCACCGCGGCGCGCAGCGCGTCCGGATGCCGCACTGTGAACGGACACCCCAGTCCGGCGAGCAGCGCCGCCATCCCGGGCAGGCTCTCCGCTCGGGCCCGCAGCAGCACCCCGTCGGTGGTGGCGGTCAACTCGGCGACGCTGGGCGGGATGCGGCGGCGGGCGGCGACCAGGTCGGTCTCCAGCACGACCTCCACCTCGTGCGTGTATGGCACGCCGGCCAGCGACCGGGTCACCCAGGCCACCGCCTCGAAGCCGTCCGGCACGGTGAACCTCGCCGCGCCGGGCGTCACCGCGCCGATCCGGTCCAGTCGGAAGGTGCGGATCTCCCCGCGTCGGTGGTCATGGCCGGTGACATACCAACGACCGGAGTGGAAGACCAGCCCGTACGGGTCGAGCTCGCGGTGCGACTGCTCGCCGCGCCAGGAGCGGTAGTCCAGCGCCACCCGCTGTCGGTGCCGGGTGGCCGAGGCCAGCGCGAGCAGGGTGCCCGACGCCGGTCCGCGTTCCGGCTCCGGACGGCGCAGGGTGAAGCCCAGGTGCTCCTGGACGGCGGCGAGCCGGTCGGCGAGCGCCGCCGGCAGCACCCGGCGGATCTTCGCCAGGGCGGTGGCGGTGGCGGGCTGTTCGGTGGCGAGCCCGACCCGTTCGGCGACGACGAGGCCGAGCAGCACGGCCACCGCCTCGTCGTCGGTGAGCATCAGCGGGGGCAGCTTGTAACCGGAGTGCAGCCGGTAGCCGCCGTATCGGCCCCGGTCGGCGGTGACGGGGATGCCCAGTTCGACAAGCGTGGTGGCGTACCGGCGCACGGTCCGCTCGTCCACACCGAGGCGGCCGGCGAGGTCGGCGGCCGTCGACCGGTGCCGGGTCTGCAGCAGTTCGAGCAGAGCCAGCACCCGTCCCGCGGGATGTGACACGGGCCGCTCCTTCAAAGCGGGCGGATCCTGTCCGGAATAGATCGTACGGTCTGTCGGTAGCCGAGAGAAGGAGCCACAGATGTCGACATTCGTGCTGGTGCCGGGATTCTGGCTGGGTGCCTGGGCGTGGCGGGACGTGACCGTCGCGCTGCGGTCGCAGGGGCACGAGGTCTATCCGATGACACTGACCGGGGTGGCCGAACGCGACCACCTGGCCGGGCCGGAGGTCAGCCTGGACACGCACACCACCGACATCGTCCGACTGATCGAGGTCGAGGACCTGCGCGACGTACTGCTGGTCGGGCACTCCGGCGGGGGGATGCCGGCCGCCCAGGCGGTGGACCGCATCCCGGACCGGATCGCCCGGATCGTCTACGTGGAGAGCGGGCCGTTGCCGGACGGCACGGCGCAGTTCGACACACTGCCGCCGGAGGAGCAGCAGCGGCTGCGGGCCGCGATCGGCACCGGGCACCTGCTGCCGCCGCCGGCCTGGGATCCGGCCGCCGACCCGACCAACCTGGCCGGCCTGGACGAGCCGGCGCTCGCGCTGCTGCGTACCCGGGCCACCCCGCAGCCGCTGCGGGCCGCCACCGACCCGGTCCGACGCACCGGTGGGCGCCCGGTGCCGACCGCGCTGGTCGCCAGCACGTTTCCGCTTGACGTGGTGCGGCAGATGATCCAACAGGAGCATCCGTTCTTCACCGGCCTGGCCGACGGCCAGCTGCATGAGCTGCCCACCGGGCACTGGCCGATGCTCAGCGAGCCGAAGGCTCTGGCCGACGTCCTCGACCTGATCGCCCGCGGCTGAGGAACACCCCCACCCCGCCGATCTTGCACTTCCGGTTGCCGAGATGCGATGAAATGCCCCTTGGGCCGGGACAGCAAATGCAAGATCGGCGTGGCGGGCGCGGCGTCAGCGGGGCAGCAGGGCGGCGACGTCGGCGACGACCTGCGCCGGGGCCCGACCATCGGTGACCACCGTCTCGGTGGCGACCTCGGCGTAGAGCGGCTTGCGCTGGTCCAGCAGGTGCTTGAGGGTGGCCCGTGGGTTGATCGCCAGCAGCGGCCGGCCGGCGCCGAGCCCGACCCGCCGCACCGCGTCGGGCAACTCGACCGAGAGGTGCACCACCCGGTGCCCGATCAGGGCCGCCCGGGTCTCCTCGGCCAGCACCGCGCCGCCGCCGAGGGCGAGCACACCCGTGCCGCCGGCCAGCGCCGCGGCCACGGCGGCCCGTTCCAGGGTACGGAAGTGCGCCTCACCCTCGTCGATGAAGATCTCCGGGATCGGCTTCCCGGCCATCTGCTCGATGTCGGTGTCGGTGTCGCGGAACTCCACGCCGAGGGTGGCGGCGAGCGCCCGCCCGACTGTGGTCTTGCCGCAGCCGGGCGCGCCGACCAGCACGACGACAGGTGCCATCAGCGGATGACCAGCGCGTCGAGGTACCCGGCCAGGTTGCGGCGGATCTCGGCGATCGAGTCTCCGCCGAACTTCTCGGTGGCCGCCTCGGCCAGCACCAGCGCCACCATCGCCTCGGCGACCACCGCCGCGGCGGGCACCGCGCAGACGTCGGAGCGCTGGTTGATAGCGGTGGCCGGCTCGCCGGTGGTGACGTCCACGGTGGCCAGCGCCCGGTTCAGCGAGGAGATCGGCTTCATGGCGGCGCGGACCCGCAGCGGCTCACCGGTGGTGATGCCACCCTCCAGGCCGCCGGCCCGGTCGGTGACCCGGCGGACGCCGGTGGCCGACGGGATGATCTCGTCGTGCGCCTCGGAGCCGCGGGAGCGGGCCTGCTGCCAGCCGTCGCCGATCTCCACGCCCTTGATCGCCTGAATGGACATCAGCGCGGTGGCCAGTCGCGCGTCGAGCTTGCGGTCCCACTGCACGTGGCTGCCCAGACCCGGTGGCACCCCGTACGCCAGCACCTCGACCACGCCACCGAGGGTGTCGGCGGCCTTCTTCGCGGCATCGACCTCGGCGACCATCAGGGCGCTGGCCTCCGGGTCGAGGCAGCGCAGCGGGTCGGCGTCGATCCGGGCCGTGTCGGACGGAGTGGGACGCAGGCCGGGCTTCGCGGCCACCGGGCCCAGCTCGACGACGTGCGAGACGATCTCGATGCCGAGCGCCTGACGGATCAGCGCCTTCGCGACAGTGCCGACGGCTACCCGGGCGGCGGTCTCCCGGGCGCTGGCGCGCTCCAGGATCGGCCGGGCGTCGGTGTGCCCGTACTTCTGCATGCCGGCCAGGTCGGCGTGACCGGGCCGGGGACGGGTCAGCGGGGCGTTGCGGGCCTGCCGGGCCAGCTCGTCGGGGTCGACCGGGTCGGCCGCCATCACGGTCTGCCACTTCGGCCACTCGGAGTTGCCAACCCGGATCGCCACCGGGCTGCCCAGGGTCACGCCGTGCCGCAGGCCGCCGAGCAACTCGACCTCGTCCCGCTCGAACGACATCCGGGCACCCCGCCCGTAGCCCAGCCGTCGACGGGCCAGCTCGTCGGCGATCTCGGTGGTGGTCACCTCGATGCCGGCCGGCACCCCCTCCAACATCGCGACGAGGGCGGGACCGTGCGATTCACCTGCAGTCAGCCAGCGCAACACGCGGTCAGTCTGTCACGGCGGGCCACCGACGCGGCGCGCTCCCCGTCGCGTCCCGCCCAGCGGACGCCGCCGCCCGCTCACGCGGGCGGCGGCTCAGATCCCCCGACCGCGCTTGTGCAGGGTGCGCAGCACCGCGTCCGCCCGGACCACCCGACCGGCGACGGCGAGGGCCAGGTAGGCGCGCGGCTCGCGGGGGTTGCTCCGCAGGGTGCGCCGGGCCCAGCGCAGCGCGCCCCGGCGGTCGCCGGAGGCGGCCTGGGCGAACGCGATCTGCCCGGCCACCCGGGCCTCGCCGGCCGGTTGACTGGCGAACTCCGGGTAGCGCTGCAGCAACCACTGCAACGCCTCCGAGATGGTGTCCCAGCGCTGCGCGAAGTACGAGCGCTTGTGCCAGCGGACCAGCACCGACGGCGTCCGCAGGTTGATCAGCGGCGCGCTGCGCGCGGCCCGCAGCAGGAACTCGTAGTCCTCCGCGTAGCTGCCCGGGATCTCCTCGTCGACCAGCCCGAACCCGTTGCGCAGCGCGGTGGCGCGGATCAGGAAGGTCGACGGGTGCAGCTCCGTCATCCGGTCGCGCAGCAGGTCGTCCAGGGTGATCCGGTCCTTGTCGAGCACCCGGTCGACGGTGTGCCCGTCGTAGTTGACCCGGATGCCGCAGCAGACGAACTCGGCGGCCGGGTCGCCGGCCAGCGCGTCGACCTGGGCGGCCAGCTTGCCGGGCAGCCACTCGTCGTCGTCGTCGCAGAACGCGACCAGCTCACCCTCGGCCGCGAGGGTGCCGCTGTTGCGCGCACCGGCCAACCCGGGGGTACGAGAGTTGCGGACCACCCGCACCACGCGGGCCTGGCCGCTCCCCAGCTCGGTCAGCGACTCGTCCGGCGCGGACTGGTCGAACACCACGACGACCTCGATCAGGGCCGGGTAGTCCTGTGCCAGGATCGCGCGCACCGCGGCCCGCAGCAGCTCGGGGCGGTCCCGGGTGGGCACCACGACGCTGACTGTCGACTGCTGGGTCATCGGATCTCCTCCGTACCCGGACGAGGCCGGGACCAGGCCCGCCACCGGGGTGGGCGCGCTGTCGAACGGGCCACCAGGTCGTCGACGATCTGCCCGACCCGGGCCACCGCCGCCCGTCGTGCCTCGTGTGCCTCCGGGTCGGCGGCCACCGCGTACCGGGACGGGTCGGCCACCCCGGCGGCCAACGCGTCGTACAGGGCCTCCCGGGTCTCGCAGAGCGCCACCAGCCCGGCGGCGCCGAGCCGGCGGGCGAAGAGGAGCTGGTGGTTGTCGACGTGCTCACCGCGAGCCGGATCGCGGGGCACCACGATGGGCAGGTGGCCGTGCCGGCGGGCCTCCAGGATGGTCGCCGGGCCACCGTGGCAGACCACCAGGTCCGCATCGATCATCGCCTGTTGCAACGCGTCGTGGCCGAGGAACGGCACCGCGCCGCTCAGCTGGGGCGCTGCGGTGTGCCCGTGTTGCACGGTCAGCCCGATCGGGCCGGAGGCGTGCGCGTGCCACTGCGCCAACCAGTCGACGAGCCGGTCGAAGGGGTGCTTGTCGGTGCCCACCGCGACCAGCAGCCGGAGCTGGGCGACAGCCGAGCTGTCGCGCTGGCGCGGCAGGCGGGCCGCCTCGGTGGCCGGCCGGGGTTGCGGACGCCGGGCGGTGCCCGTCTCCCCCGTCACAGCAGCGTCCCGACGACTGTCGCCTCGGGATACTGCCGGCGCTGCTCGTCCCACTGCACGAGCATCGCGGACAGGAACGGCCGGCAGAGCCGAGCGGTCAACGTCGGGGTGTCGATCCGGTCGTACACCTCGATGTAGACGGTCGGGATGCGCCGCAGCCGGGCCAGCACCACGAACGGCACCGCCACCCCTGCGCCGGTGGTGACCACGGCGGCCACCCGCCGGACCCGCAGCACACGCCAGGCCAGCAGCGCGTTGCGCAGCAGGTTCGGCACGTTGCGAGTGGTCGGGTGGTGCGCCGGCACCAGGTCCTCGCCGGCCAGCAGCGACACCGCCTCCGGAGTGTCGAAGGTGACCCAGCAGCGCCGCCACTGTTCGTACCAGGGCCGCAAGGCCAGTAGTTGGGCCAGATGCCCGCCGCTGGAGCCGACCAGCAGCAGCACCGGCGCCCCACTGTCGTCGTTGTTCGTGTCCACGCGACTCCCCACAAGTTCGCTTGGAATTTCAGTTCACGCCAGGCAAGAGCAGATCACACGATGCCCGGTCGTTGAATAGCGCGACCGGCCGAGATGACGATCTCCACGGCGGGCGGTGCGGTGCACCGAACGTCCGAGGTCCATCGATCGTCATCACCACCTGCGATTATGTCGTCACTCTGCGGCGCACCGTCGTCGCCGCGATTCCTCCAGATCAGCCGCTATGTCTTTTCTCGATGACGTCCAAGAGTGCGGGATGCAGGGCGGCGTTCCAGCCCGCGCCGGCGTCGGCCAGCCGCCACGTCCGCAACCACATCTCCACCAGGTACGCGTCGGCGACGAGCCGGCGCTGCGCGGCGTCGAGGCCGAGCCGCTCGCCGTGCCGACTCAGATATCCGTCCACTGCCGACGCGGCGGCGTCGGCTGGCTCCCCGCGCAGTACGAGGGCCCGCTGGAACGCGTCGTGCGCCAGGTCGAAGCCGACCGGCACATCCGGCCCGCTGTGCTCCCAGTCCCAGGCGACCAACCGGCCGGCGTGCCAGCCCAGGTTCCACGGCACCCAGTCACCATGCCAGTGACCGAACTCGACGCTGGTGTCGCCATGCCGGCGGGCCAACGCCGAAACCGCGGCGACCGCCCGCGCACCGGCCGGCTCGGTCGCGGCGGCCCGGCCGGCCTGATCGGCCAGCCGGCGCAGGAAGGCCGAGTCGACCAGCGGTCGGGGTGTGCCCGCCGGGCCGCCCCGCCGGGCGACAGCGAGCAGCGCCGCGATCCGGGGCGGGTCGTCCACCGGCACACCGCGTACCGCCGGGGGCAACGGCTCGATCACCGCGACCACCTGGCCCGCCCACGACGTCTCGGTGAGCAGCCGAGGCGGCGTCGGATGGTCGGCGACGCCGACCACCTCGCGCAACGCGCGCAACGCCGCCGCCTCCGCGCTGACCAGCGCGCGGGTCGCGTCGTTCCAGCCGATCTTCGCATAGCCACGCGGACGCCCGTCGGCACTGAAGAGTTGCAGTGTGGGCTTGCCGTTCGGGTCGGGTGGACGGACCCCGAACGCGGCCAGCAGCGGCGTGTCACCCAGGTCGGCGGAGAGCCGCTCGCTCAGCAGCAGCTCCGCGGCCGGCACCCCGGCCGGCACCGAGACTGTCAACGTCGGAAAGGGCGCGAGCCCCACCCGACCGAACCGGGCCAGCCCACCGAGCACCGCCCGCAGCGCGCGCACCTTCGGTGGCCGCAGGGCGTTGTACGCCAACAGGGACGCCGCCCCGGCCCGGGGCGCGCCCAACGGCACCAGGAACCGGGCCCGGGCGACCGACGGCACCACCGCGTACCGGGCCACCGTCTGGTGACCGGCCGGCGGGGCGCCGGCCACTGTCAGACCGACCCGGTCGTCCGGGAAGACCGCGCGGCTCACCCACCCCAGGCCGTCCACCCGTGAACGCGGGTCGGTCGCCGGGCCCACCCGGGTCGTCACGCCGCCCGGTCCGCCCAGTCGAGGTCCAGCCCGAGCCGTTGACGCAACGCGTCGTTGTACGGCCGGTAGTAGTCGGTCAGCTCAGCGCGCACGCTCGGCTCCAGCGGTGCCGAGCGCCGATCGTTGTAGACCTTGAAGTTGGGCAGGTCGTACGCCGGCAGACCGAGGAAGTCCAGGGTCCGTCGGTAGGTCGCCCGCGAGTCGCGGTACAGGTCCTCGCTGGGCAGGAAGAGGATCTGCTCCCGGGCGAAGCGCTCCAGCCACGGCTCCAGGTGCTCCAGGTAACGCCCCCGGGCCCGGTACGTGTACCAGTCGTACGGCTCGCTGAACGACTCCGGCTCGGCGATCAACCGCTCCCGCTCCCCCGCCGTGCGTTCCGGCTCGGCCGCCAGCGCGGCGGCGAAGTCCAGTGGTTCGATGCCGTGGGTGCGGCGTTCCTTCCAGTGCGAGTACGCCCGCTCCACCGGGTCCCGTAGCAGCACGATGAGCTTCACCGACGGCATCAGCGCGGCGACCCGCTCCGCGGCGAGCGGGTGGAACATGTACAGCGGGGCGGCCTCACCGACCCTGACCGGCCCACCGTGCCGCTTGGCCAGGGCCTCGCGCTGCCGATCGGTCGGGAAATGCGAGCGGTACCAGGCTTCGCCGCGGCCCCAGTGCTCCTCGAAGTAGTGCGCCGACTTGGTGTTCCACGCGGGAAAGAGCCGGGGCACCAACGGGTGCTGGATGAGGTAGTTCCACAGGGAGGTGGTGCCACCCCGTTTGGTCCCGATGATCAGGAAGTCCGGCAACGGCCGGCGGTCGCTGGTGCGAACGCCGTAGTCGACGAGCGACTCCCTCACCCGGGTGGTCACCTGGGTCGGAACCAACTGCTTGACCCGGTCACGGATGGACACCACGACGAACCTCACCTGCCTCTCGTCGATGCCGAGGTGGGCTCGGCGGCCGTGGCCGCGTCGTCCCCTCCACGGATCTGCCTCATGGTCCCCCGGATGCCGGCGCGCACCCGGGGCAACGTCAACATGCCGACGCAGCCGGTCAGCAGCACCGCCAACGCCACAGCGAGGCCGGGCAGGCCGCGACCGCCCACCAGCACGCCGGCCCCGGCGGCCAGGCCCACGCCGGCGATCGTGGCCGCCGCGGCACGCACCATCGCGGCGTCGAACAGCGGCTCCCGAACCACCGACCGGGCGAACCCGGCGGCGGTGAGGTTCTCGGTGGCGATGCCGGCCGCCCAGGCCACCGCCGCGCCCGTCGCGCCATAGCGCGGGATCAGCCAGAGACCCAGCGAGACGGTCACCGTCAACCCGGCCACTGTGGCGACCAGGTGCAGCCCGCTGCGCCCGCCCATCAGGAGTAGGCTCTGCACGTTGCCCACTCCGGTGTTGACCAGCATCGCCAGCGCGAGCACCGTCATCGCCGGCACACCGGCGGTGAACTCCGGCCCGAACAGCTGGAGGAAGGCCAGCGCGAAGACCGCCAGCAGCAGGTACACCGGCCAGGACAGCACCAGCCCCCAGGTGGTCAACTGCCTGTGCACGGCCGCCGCCGCGGCCCGCTCGCCCCGCCCGAGCAGCCGGGACAGCTGCGGCGACACCGCCACCCGCAGCCCCTGCATGGCCAACTGACCGGCCAGCACGTACCGGCCGACGGCGCCGAACACACCGGCGTCCGCCGGCCCGGCCAGCACCGAGGTGAGCAGCACACCCACCCACATGCTGCCGGCGTCGATGGCCGCCGAGGCGGCCCGGGGCAACGCGAATCGCCAGAACGTGGACCAGTCGGCGCGGTGCGGACGCAGCGCCGCGCCCCGGCCCAGCCCGAGCGGGCCGGCGACGAGTGTGAGGCAGGCCAGCAGCGCCAAGGCCGCCGGCACCAACCACCCGGTCATGCCGGCGAGCAGACCACCACCCGCCAGGGCGGCCGCGCCGACCAGCACCGGGCGGGCGACCGGCAGCAGCAGGAACTGCACCCCGACGTACGCCCGGATGGGCCGTACGCAGCGCAGCGTGGCCAGCAGCAGGGTCATCGCGACCACCACCGGCACCGCGGCGAACGTGACGGTGAGCAGAGCGTCGCCGCTCGCGCCGGAGCCGCGCAGCAGCCGGGGCGCAAGGGCGTCGGCGGCCAACACGCCCACGCCGGCGACCAGCAGACCGGTCAACAGCGGCGGGATCAGCGCCACCGGGAGCACCCGGGCGGCGTCACCGCGCACGCCGGCGCTGCGGCGGGGCAGCGCCCACATCAGACCGGTCTCCGCGCCGAGCGTGCAGATCGCGGTGGCCACAGTGACGACCCCGATCGCGGCGAAGAACGCGCCGGCGCCGGCCGGGCCGTAGCCCCGGGTGATCACGACCGCCAGCACGAACCCGAACAGGCCGCTGGTGGCCGCGCCGAGCAGCCCGGCCACGCCGCTGCGCGCGCTGCGGCGCGTCTCGGCCGAGCCGCCGTCCTCGGCGGGCGACGGCCTGGCCTGATCCTCGGCGGGGGTGGACGTCGGCCGGCCCTCGTCGGCACCGGCCGACGGTCGGGTCGCGGCGGTCACGCGGGCACCGGCGCGGTCCGCGCGGGCGTCGGCGACGCCCCGGCCAACCGGGTCGACCGTTCACGTTCGGTCAGCGCCATCGCGAAGGCGACAGCGAAGAACGCGACAGCGAGATTCTGGTTGGCCATGCCGTAGAACGGGACCTGCACGAGGCAGACCACCGGCACCACCGCCAGCCACTGCCCGGCCGCCGAGGTCGCCCGCGCGCAGATCACCGCAGCGGCGACGAACCACGCCAGAAAACAGATGAGCGCGGGTACGCCATGGCTGAACAGCACCATCCACAGCTGCCCCTGGGTGCCGATCGGCGCGGCCGCCGACACCGTGTCGACGTTCACCGGAGCGCCGTAGCCCAACCAGGGCGACTCCTGCACCCGGCGGATCACCTCGGTGTAGAGCGAGAGCCGGTCGGTGTTGGTGTCACTGGAGTCGACCCGCCTGCTGATCAGCTCGGTGATCGGGATGAACAGCGTGGCCAACCCGCCGATCACCACCACCCCGACGATGGACGCGGCCACCCGGACGTTGCCGCGCAGGCTGGCCCGCACCCCGAGCACCGCCAGCCCGGCGCCGAGGCTGAGGAACATCGCCCGGTTGAGGGTGAGGAACGCCGGCGCCAGCGACAGCGGCAGCGACGCCAGAAGCGCCCAGCGCAGCAGCCCCTGCCGGCGCAGCATCGCGAAGGCCACCACGCAGGGCAGGGTCATCGCGTACGCGCTGCCGTAGTTGTTTGTGTACGCGAACGGCGCGGCCGGTCGATAGATCGGGTTGAGCGAACGGGCGCTGTACTCAGCGGTGGTGAGGTGCACCATGTCCTGGATGAACGGGGTGCCGGCCACCCCGCCGGGCAGCAGCATCTCCATCGGCGTCGTCATGGCCAGCCGGGGCACCAGCACGCCGAGCCAACCCAGCGCCACCAGCCCGAACCAGAACGCGCAGAGCGGGGTGAGCACCGCCACCAGGCTGGCGCGCTCCCGGGCGGCCGCGTAGACGTAGACACCGACCACCAGCGCGGTCAGGTAGAAGGCCAGCCGCAGGGCGAACGTGAGCAGCGAGGCGGGCGACGACAACTGGGTGGCGCTGACCACCACGATGGCGAGGAAGAGCAGCCAGATGCCGGCAGCCGGCGGCAGCGGCACGCGCCCCCGGGTGAGCAGCAACGCGAACAGCAGCGCACCCAGCAGCGGCCAGCCGAGGTAGAACGCACCGAACAGCCACCAGAGCGGCACCAGGCCGAACATCATCGACAGCGGCCAGAGCGGCAGTTGCGGCGGCGCGGACGGCGGCAGCACCGGCGCGGCCTCCTGCGGAGCGCCTCCGGGTGGTGGTTCGGTCGCCGGGGCGCGGGTCACCGACACGCTCAGGCCCGACCGTTTCGGGTGAGCACGAAGCCCAGTGGGGTGACCCCGGCGGCGCGCAGCCGCTCCACCAGGCGTCGCAGATCACTCTGCCGGGTGCGGTCGCGCTCCACGACCACCACAGCGCTGCCCTGCCGGGCCACGGCCACGCCACGCTCGTCGGATTCGGCCGGCGGGGCGTTGAACAGGACCAGGCCGTGGTCGGCGCCCTGCCGCCAGGTGCCGAACCGGACACTGCCCACACCCACGACAACCTCGTCGGGGGTGACGACGCGACTGTTCTCCGGGCGGGCGGACGACACCCTCGGCAGTGTCAGGGTGGCATCGGGGTCGGTCGACGGCCGGGCACCGGGCGGGTGCGGGGAGGGCCGACGGGCGGGCGTGCTCTCCGTGGCGGCAGCGGCGGCCGGTGTGCTGCCGGCCGGCCGGGGCTTGGGCACCAGCGGCCGGGACGGGTCGATGGGCAGCCGCCCCCGGTCGGCGAGAACGATGGTCCGTAGCCGCTCGATCCGTCCGCTGTCGTCGGCGACGAAGACCTCCCGGCCGTCCACGGCGAGCGCCACGGCGAGCCCGGCGGTGAGCACTGTGGCGTCCTCCCGGGCGGTGACCAGCGCGACCCGGGCCGGCTGCCGGACCCGCTCGGCGACAGCCATCGCCACGTACCGGACGTCGGCGTCGACCGCCCTGGGGCTGCCCCGGAACGCCGGCCGGCGTACGGTGCCGAGCAGTGGAAGGCCGGAGGCCTCCCGGCCGTCGGCGACCGAGCGGACCCGCCGGTCGGTCGACTCCCAGAGGTACGCCAGCACGATGCCGATCAGCGCGCCACCGAGCAGACCGGCGACCAGGTAGAGCGGCCGGTGCCCGGCGGAGGTGACCAGCGCCTTCTCGGCGGTCTGGGTGACCCAGCCGGGGTTGACGTCCACAGCCGCGATCTCGGTACGGGCGGCGTTGAGCTGGGTGAGCTGGTTGTTGATCCCGGCCAGCTCGGCCACCAGCGCGTCACCGGCGGCGGTGTCCTTGGCGGTGTTCGCCCGCTTCTGCAACGCGGTCTGCTGGGCGGCGACCTTGGTGATGCTGGCGTCGTAGGAGCGCAGCATCTCGGCGCGCTGCTGCTCGTACATGCCCCGGCGCACGCTCAGGTAGGCCTCGGCGGCCATGTTGGCGCTCTGCACGGCCCGGTGCGCCTCGCGCGCCTGGTAGGTGAAGCGCAGGATCTGCCCACCGGTGGGCACCTCGACCTCGAGCGCGTCGCGGATGTCGCGCGGGTCGCCGCCGGCCGAGTCGGCGAGGCGCTGCACCACCTCGGTGCCGGTGGCGATGCCGCTCTCCACGTTCATGTTGACGGCGCGGTCGGCGCCCGCGCCGCTGGGGGTGAAGGCGTCGGTCACCACCGGCCGGACCGCGACCACGGCGCTCGCCGACAGCGCCGCCGGCACCAGCAGCACGTAGCCGAGCGCGGCGAGCAGACCGACCATGGCGACCGCCGCCACCAACCGCAACCGGTGCATCGGCACCCGCAGCAGGTCGGTCAGTGTCACGGCACGCGAGGTGCCGGAGGACGGGCCGTCCGTGGGCCAGGGGGCGGGCGCTGCATCAGTCATGGAACTTCTTCACCGTCTGTTGAGGATTACCGACGACCACGACGCCGGGTGGTACGTCAGTGCGGACCACCGTCGCCGCGCCGACGACGCTGTCCCGACCGACCCGCACGCCCTTCAGGACCAGGGCGTGCGCACCGACCCAGACGTTGTCCTCGAGAACGATCGGGGCACGGGTGAGCGGGCCGGGCGGCGCGTGCCGCTGCTCGGGGGGCAGGTTGTGGAAGTCGTTGTCGAGCAACTCGCAGTCCGACAGGAGGCACCGGTCCCCCACGGTGACCGACGTCCAGGTGCCGATCCAGGTGGCGTTGAGCAGACAGTCCGCGCCGACGCGCACCTCGCCGGGACCGGCGAAGCGGACGAGTTTGTTCAAGCGGGTGCGGTCGCCGATGGTCACCCGCACACCGCGTCGCAACCGGATCCGGCCACGGATCTCCACGTCCCGACCGAGTGTCAACCGTCGGTAACGGAGCTGATACCAGCCGCGTTTGACCGCGAAGACCAGACGCACCACGCGTCTCGTTCGGATGCCAGCGGCGCCGAGCAACGACCCTCCCCCACCGTCGCGGGCCGGCGGCGGTGGGTACCGCCACCGGCCCAACGTGAACAATCTACCGATGCTCCGTTACGAACGGTTGACCCTTACTGTACGGAGAAGAATGTCGATGGAGTAGACCAGGACAACTCGGGCGTCGCGCTGCTGACGACTGTCGCCGTCGTGCCGTCGACAGCGGCGCTCGGCGCGGCCGTCGGGTCGAACGGCACGCTCCGCAGCGCGCCGTCGGTGGAGCCGTAGACGATCCGACCGCCCACCCAGGCCATGCCCCGCACCGCGGACCAGGTCACGCCAGTCGTCGGCAGGGCGAACTCGGTGGCGCCCAGGTAGTTGCCGTCGATCTCGAAGTAGCGGTAGTAGAGGCTGTTCGCCCCGGTGCGGGTGTAGTAGAGCCGGCCGTCGAGGAAGAAGGCGCCGGTCAGCAACGCCGGGTTGTACCAGTCGTTGTAGCCGGACGCCTCCCACGGCGAGCCGATCGCGCCTCCGTTGAAGAGCGAGATGTCGATCCGACTGCCGGTGGGCGTGCCGGCCACCGCGTGCGACCAGTAGATCCGGTCGTCCACCCGCCAGGTCGCGCCGGCCGCCGTGTAGGCGGGCTGGCTGACAGTGGTCGCGGTGCCCAGCGCGGTGCCGTTGAACGGCACCTTCGCCACGGTGCCCGAGGCGGTGCCGAGGTAGAGGTTGCCGGTGGTGGCCGACGGCGGGTTCTTCGGGGTGAAGGTGCGTCCGCCGGCGAGCGGGAACATGCCGAGCCGGCCGTGGTACTCCTCGCCCATGCCATCGGAGTTGTGCCCGAAGTAGAGGCCGTCCGAGCCGCGCCAGAGCACCGGCACCGACGAACCCCAGTTGCTGGTGCCCGACGGCATCGAGGCGCTGCCGCTACGGCGCGGGTTCCAGTTCACCGGCATGCCGGTCGCCGGAGTGACGGCGGCGATGCCGAGCCGGTCGACAGCACCCGGACCGGCGTTGTCGCTGGCGTTCGGGTTGTTGACCCAGCGGAAGTGCCCGCCCAGGTAGATGACGTTGTCCGCCACCTCGACCGAGGTGATGGTGTCGTTACCGGTGTAGTCGACCCAGGTGGCGAGCAGGCCAGTGCCCCGCGCGGCGGTCTCGAAGCGGACCAGGGCGTCGCAGTACGCGGCCGGCCAGCCGGCGCCGCCGTTGGTGCCGACCACGAACCAGCTGCCGTCGCCACCGAACTTCACGTCCTGCACGTAGTGCACGAAGGTCGTCGGCGAGGCGCACGGCGCAACGAACTTGTCGGTGCTCCAGTCGAGCAGCGTGGGAGTCCCGGAGACGTCCACCAACGCCATCTGGTTGCGCGGCAGGTCGTTGACGAGCGTGAAGTTGCCGCCGACGACAAGGGTGTCGCCGTCCGGCGCGACGTCGATGGTCCAGACGTACGACGTGGTGCCGTGCCGTCCCACTGTGGCGTCGATGCTGAAGCTCGGGTCGATCGCGCCGGTGGTCGCGTTGAGCCGGCCCAGACCCGCGTGCGCGGTGCCGTTGAGCCAGTTGAACGCGCCGGCCACGTACAGCCAGTTGCCGTGCAGCGCCAGGTCACGGACCGTGCCGCCGTCGGAACGCCCGACCCAGCTGTCGATGATCGCGCCGGTCGACGGGTTGAGCGCCACCAGGTTCTTCCGGGAGACGCCGTTGACGTTCTTGAAGGTGCCGCCGACGATCAGCGTGCCGCCGGGGCCGGCGAGGAGCGTGTTGACCGCGCCGTCGAGCACCGGCAGGAAGGTGGTCGACATGGTGCCGGTGGTCCGGTCGTACGCGAAGAGATAGCGCTGCGTGACCCACGCGGAACTGGCGGTCTGCCGGAGCTGGGTGAAGCTGCCGCCGACGAAGACCGTGTTGCCCACCTGCGCGAAGGCACGGGTCTCACCGTCTCGGGCGTGCGGGGTCGCGTCGGCGGGGTTCGCCGACACCAGGGTCGCCGTGGCCGGGACCGGCACCACAGCGGCCGACGCGGTAGTGGGCACGCCCAGAGCTGCGGCGATGATCGCCAACGCGACCATCCCCGCCCGAGTACGACGTCGTCCTGCAAAACGCCACAAGTGCGAGAGTTTGGGCACGCTGCGCCTCCAGATTGGATGAGAACCCGAGGTAGCGTGCCTCGTCCAGCCTGGTTAACAAAATCCGCCGATTGGGCGGTGCATGAATCCGCAAGCCGACAGAACGCCGGAGGATCGGATGTCCGACCCCCCGACGAACGCCGTCCGGTCAGCCCGTTTCGAACGTCAGCGCTTACCTCCGGTGGGTTGCCGCAGGTAGGGGTCCTGTCCGGCCTGCGCGAAGCCGGCCACCGCCGAGGCGTCGTGATTCATCGTCATGTCGCAGGTCGACGTGCGGCTGGTCATACCGGCCGAGTTGAAGTAGATCGCCGCCTTGATCTTCGGGTGCGCCTTCAGCGCCGCCGGGAACTCCTGGAACCAGCGTTGCTTGGCACCCAGGTCGGCGGAGTTGAAGTTGGTGCCGAACTCGGCGAGCATCCGGGGCTTGCCCGCACCGATTCCGTTGTCGTCCAACCACCGGTAGAAGCCACCGACAGTCGTGCTCGGGCTCTTCCACACGGTGCTGCCGTTGCAGACGTGGAAGTTGTACGGGTCGTAGGCCACCCAGTCGACGTACTGGTCACCGGGGTACAGGCCGGCGTACCGGGAGTAGTGCCCGGACCAACCCATCATCGTCCAGACCCAGACCGCGTTTGTCGCACCGGCGTTGGCGAACCGCTCGTGGACGTAGCGCCAGGCCCGGACGAAGTCGGCGTCGCTGCCCTTGTTCGGCTCGTCCTCCGGCTCGTGGTCGAAGCCGATGAAGACCGGCACACCCGCGGCACGGATCCGGCCCGCGACCGCGTCGATGGTGTCGTCCTGCTTACCGCCGTAGACATCCGACCACTTGAGGGTGGTGCCGGCGGAGAAGTCACGCGACTCCCAGGCGAAGAACATCAACCGGCCTTCGCGCATCTGCTGCGACTCGTACATGTCGGGGAAGGCGCCGTTGCTGCCGGCGTTGGAGAAGTCGTGGTATCGGTGCACGATGTCGAACTTGCGCCCGACCTGCGTCTCCACGTCGGTGACGGCCTTGCCGTGATCCCAGCCGCCGGCCGCTCCGGCGGGCGAGTACATGCCCCACCAGGCGCCACAGGACGGGACGAGCTTGTCCGAGACGGACCCACACTTGCCGGACGGGAGGGTGCCGCTGGCGCTCGGGGTCGCCGTCCGGGTCGGGGCGATTGTCGGCGACGGCTTCGGCGCGGCGGTGGTCGGCGACGCGCTCGGCGACGGCGGCGGCGCCGGCCGGGTGGGCGTCCCCGGCGACGGCCGGGACCCGAGGTCGTAGCTGATCAGCAGGCTGGGTCGCAGATCCGGGTTGCGGTTCTCGACCGACGCCCAGTAGATCCGGCTCTCCAGGCCGCTCTGCGCCAACGAGACCGTCCAGGTGCCGTTGCCGGTGACCAACTTGGAGACGTCCCACTCGTTGAAGCCCTTGGACACGCTGGTCACGCTGTCCAGTGCGGCACCGGCCGACGTCAGCGGCGGCCGCGACTCGCGGGCACTCAGCGGCGAGGCGTGCGCCGTCACCGTGGCGGCGAACTGCTGCCAGGCGTGCACCCGCAGCGTCGCCCGGATGTTGACAGCGGTGGACGGCACCGTGGTCACCGCGAACTCGATGACCGCCTCGCGGCCACCGCGCGGGTTGCCGTCGCAGCGCGTCGCGCAGGTGGCCAGCGTCGACTTGGCCGCGTTGTCACCGTCCTGCGACACCGCGGTGGCGGTGGTGTCGGCCGCCGCCCGGATCGACAGGTCGTCGCTGGCCAGCAGCGGCATCATGGTCGCCACGATGCCGGCCACCACCGAACCGCCGACCACGCCGATGGCAATCGCCTTACGCCGGGGTCCAGAACGGAACCGGGTGATGCGGTGCAGTCCGTGCCTGGTCAAGGAAACTCCCTGTGTCTGCGTCCGTAACGGTGAGCAGCGTATCGATGACCAGGACATGTGGCAGGTAGGACAGTTTCCCGTAAGCGCGTCTTAACCGTCAGCTAAGAAACCGCCTCGGGGCTCTGGCCGCCGAAGCCCGCCACACACCTTGCCCGGGGATCACGCGCGGAGTCAACGGGCGCGTCGCCAGCGCTTCCGGAACGGGTGGCGACCATCGGCGACCCCGGCCGGACCGCCTGTTCGGTCCGTCAGCCGGCGCGAGCGGCAGTCAGCGCGGCGGCCATCGCCGCCCTCGGCGCGGTCACGCCGGTGAACTGCTCGAACTGCCCGATGGCCTGGGCCAGCAGCAGATCCAGCCCGGAGACGATCCGGCGACCGGCCACGTTCGCGGCCGTCGCCAACGGGGTCGGCCACGGGTCGTAGAGCGCGTCGAAGAACACCGCACCCGGCCGCCAGGCCACCGCGCCGGCCAGCGGGTCGGCGACCCCCTTCGGCACCGTGGAGACGACCACGTCGGCGCCGGCGATCCGCCGGGGTGCGTCGCCCCATGGCGCGGGCGTCAGCGCGACACCCAGCGCCTCCGCCACCGGGCGCAACTCGTCGACCGCCTCGGGTCGGCGGGCCACCACGGTCACCGACGAGCACGCGAGCTGCGCCGCGGCGGCGAGCGCGGCGCGGGCCGTTCCGCCGGCGCCGAGCACCGTCACTGCGGCACCGGCGGTCACACCGGCGTCGGTGAGCACCCGCACCATGCCGGCGACGTCGGTGTTGTCCGCGTACCAGGAGCCGTCCGTGCGGCGTACCAACGTGTTGGCCGCGCCGACGGCGGCGGCGACCGGCGACGCGGCGTCGGCCACGGCGAGCGCCGCCTCCTTGCCCGGCATGGTCACCGACAACCCGGCCCACTCCGGGCCCAGCCCGGCGACCAGATCCGGCAGCTCCGCCGCCGCGCACTCGATCCGGGTGTACGACCACCCGGTCAGCCCTGCTGCGACATAACCCGCGGTGTGGATCACCGGCGAGAGGGAGTGCGCGATCGGCTTGCCCAGCACCGCGGCCCTACGGGTCGACACGATCACCGCCGGTCGCCGCCGGTGGCCCGGTCACAGTCGACATCATTTCCCCGCTCTCCCGCACACGTCGGAATCGACAGTACCCAGCACCCCGTCCCGGGCACCAGGGAACCGGCTCCGCAGCCACCCTGCGCGACCGGGTTATCGCTTGACCCACATCGACGTTGGTGAAAGCATTCCGGGGACGGAAGCGCCGATCGAAAAAGGGGAAACCTTGAACAAAAGCATTCTCCGTGCCCTTATCGCGATTGCCGCGGTTTTCAGCCTTTCGCTGATGACCGCCGCACCCGCGCGGGCGGACGCCGCTGCGGGCAGCTGGTCCGACAACCACCAGCTGTGCCAGTCCAGCTCCTGCGTCCGGAGCGGCAACATCGTGCGGCTCTGGCAGGCCATCGTCTGGGCCGACGACCTGAGCGGCAACGTCGGCACCAGCTTCATCGACGGGGAGTTCGGCTCCAACACCGCCGCCAAGACCAGGACCTGGCAGGACGTGATGAACGTCGGCATCGACGGCTCGGTCGGGCCGGAGACCTGGGGTGAGGCGTACGGCGCTGTCAACCGCAACACCGGGTTCGACACGAGCACCCAGACCGGGTACTTCTACTACGGCTACAACCGCACGTTCGGTCTGCGCAAGCAGAACAGCAACGGCGTGTGGACGTTCCTCAACCCGCGCACCGGCACGTGGACCGGAACGAGCCACTGACAATGGCGCATTAATTGCGCGTCACGGCTGAACCGTAAAAGGCTCCCTTCCCGACAGCGACCATAAATGCGGTCGCAATGGGAAGGGAGCCTTTATGGCGTGACCCGGCCGGTCAGATGATGCCGGCCTCCCGAGCCTTGGCCTCGTTGCGCTGGTGCTGCTCGTACGTATCGGCGAACGCGGAGTGACCCTTGTCGTCGATGGCCACGAAGTAGAGCCACTTGCCGGTCGGCGTGTCCATCGCCCCTTCCAGGGCCTGCTTACCCGGGTTGTTGATCGGGGTGGGGATCATGCCCCGCAGCTTGCGGTTGTACGGGTTCTTCTGGTCGTCCAGCTCGGCCGCCGTCATCTGCTTGGACGACTTGGTCGGCTTACCGATCGACTCCAGGTAGTAGTTGACAGTGACGTCCATCTCCAGGCAGTTGCAGTCGAACTCGCCGTACGCGCGGTTGTAGGCCACCCTGGCGACCTTGCCCAGGTCGTCCTTGTTGCCCGCCTCGGCCTGGGCCAGCGACGCGACGATCAGCGCCTCGTACGGGCTGACCTTGCGTTCCTCCTGCACCCGGTCGGCGAACTTCATCTCCCCCGTCACCGAGAGGAAGCGGTTCACCATCAGCTTGAGGACGCTCTCGGCGGTGGACTTCGGCGGGATCTCGTAGGTGTCCGGGAAGAGGAAGCCCTCGATGGACTTGACGCTCTTCTTGCCGTCGCCGCGCTTGAACCACCAGTCCGGGACGCCGAGCCCCTCCGGGTCCTTCGCGGCGGCCTGGAAGTCCTTGACCGGGATCTTGGTCTTCTCGGAGAGCAGCTTGTAGATGTTGAAGCTCGTGCGGCCCTCGGGGATGGTCAGCCCGTTGACGATCTTGTTCTTCAGGTCGAGCATCGCTGTCACGGCGTTCGCGCCGCTCATCTGCTTGCGCAGCTTGTACGTGCCCGGCTGGATGTTCTTGCTGCGCGAGTTGGCGTCGGCCGCCTCGATGAACGCCTTCTGGCTCTTCACCACGTCGGCCGCCACCAGGGCGTCGGCCATGTCGGCGAGCAGCGCGCCGTTCTTGATCTCGACGGTGATCTCACCGGTCCCGCTGCCGTCGTAGTCGGGGGTGACGAAGTAGTTCTGGATACGGTCGAAGCCGTAGAACGCACCGCCGCCGATGGTGCCCAACAGGAGCAGGGCCATCAGCAGAGCCAGGAACGTCTTGCCCCGGCCGCCGCCGGACCCGCCCTTGCCCTTGCCCTTGCGGAAGCCGCGCCGGTGCCGACCCTTCTCCCCCCGCTCCGGCTCGTCGAACCCAAGATCCAGATCGTCGATCATTACGTCCGCCTCCGCTGCGCGTCCAGCCAGCTCTGCAGGATCTCCACCGCGGCTGCCTGATCGACAACCGCACGTTGACGTTTACCTCGGACGCCACGCTCGGCAAGCCTACGAGAAGCGACCACCGTCGACATCCTCTCGTCAGTGAGCGTTACCGGGACAGGCGCTATCACATCGACCAGTCGGTCAGCGTACGCCTTCACATGGACGGCCGCAGGACCGTGCTTGCCGGCGAGATTGACCGGAAGACCGACGACAACCCCGACGGCCTCGTGCTCGGCCACCAACGCGGCCAGCTCGGCGAGGTCGCTCGGCACCGCGTCCGGCGCCGCCGTGAGATCGCGGGCCAGGGTGACCAGCGGCGTTGCCAAGATCCCGTCCGGATCCGAGCGGGAGACGCCCACCCGCACCTGACCGACATCCACGCCGATCCGCACACCGCGCGTCAGCTCAGCCACCGACGGTCACCACCGGCCGGGTACGAACCAGGGCGGACCAATCGGCCCGCCCTGACTCACAGTGATGATCTATCACGCCTCAGTGATCGCCTTCTCGACGGTGAGCAGCAGGTTCGGCGCCTCGGCCGCAGGCAGTCCGCCGCCCTGGGCCAGGTCGGGGCTGCCTCCCCCGCGCCCGGAGAACGCCGCCTTCACCAGATCCGACGCGGCCAGGCCCCGGCTGCGCGCCGCAGCGTTGACCGCCACCACCAGTGACGCCTTGCCGTTCGACCGCGCCGCCACCGCCACGACCGCCGGCCGCGCCGGGTCGATCTTGCCGCGGATCTCCTGAGCCAGAGTCCGCACATCGTTGCCGGCCGCGCCCTCCGGCGCCTCGGTGCCCACGTACGCCACCCCGCGCACGTCCTTGGCCTGCGCCGCGAGCGCCGCCGCACCACCCAGCACCAGCTGGGCCCGCAGCTTCTCCAGCTCCTTCTCGGCGTCGCGAAGCTGGGTGACCGTCTGCTCCACCCGATCGGCGACCTGATCGTTTGGCACCCGGTACAGCTCGGCCAGCCGGGAGACCAACAGGTGCTCCTTGGCCAGGAAGCCGAAGGCGTCCATGCCGACCAGCGCCTCGACCCGGCGGACACCGGAGCCGATCGACGACTCGGAGAGGATCTTCACGAGGCCGAGCTGGGCCGAGCGGGCAACGTGCGTGCCGCCGCACAACTCCCGGGCGTAGTCCCCCACCTCGACGACCCGCACCTCCTCGCCGTACTTCTCGCCGAAGAGCGCCATCGCGCCGATGCGCCGCGCCTCCTCCAACGAGGTGATGAAGGCGTGCACCTCCAGGTCGGCCAGGAGCACCTCGTTCACCTGCTGCTCCACGTCGCGCAGGACGCTCGGCGACACCCCGGTCGGGGTGTTGAAGTCGAACCGGAGCCGACCGGGGGCGTTCAGCGACCCCGCCTGCGTGGCCGACTCACCGAGGAAGTTGCGCATGGTCTGGTGCACCAGGTGCGTGGCGGTGTGCGACCGGGAGATGGCCCGACGTCGCGTCGTGTCGATCTCGGCGAAGCCGGCCTCACCGGCGCGTACCTCACCCCGGATCACCCGGGCGCGGTGCACGATCAGACCGGGCACCGGCTGCTGCACGTCGAGGACCTCGACCTGCCCGCCACCAACCGTGATCATGCCCTGGTCGGGCTGCTGCCCACCGCCCTCGGCGTAGAACGGGGTGGTGTCCAGCACCAGCTCGATGGTGTCGCCCTCGGTCGCCGCCTGACGCGGGCCGTCGGCGCCGAGCAGCGCCCGCACCGTCGACTCGCGGGACACCTCGCTGTACCCGGTGAACGTCACCGGACCACCCGCGTCGAGCACCGACCGGTACGCCGACAGGTCGACGTGCCCCGTCTTGCGGGCCTGCGCGTCCGCCTTCGCCCGGGTCCGCTGGTCGGCCATCAGCCGCCGGAACCCCTCGTCGTCGACAGTGAGGCCCTGCTCCGCGGCGATCTCCAGGGTCAGATCGATCGGGAAGCCGTAGGTGTCGTGCAGCTGGAACGCCTTCGCCCCGGACAGCGCCGAGCCGCCCGCCGTGCGGGTCTCCGCGATCGCGGTGTCCAGGATCGTGGTGCCGGCCCGAAGGGTGGACAGGAACGCCTCCTCCTCCGCGTACGCGTAATCCGCGATCCGGTCGAAGTCGGTCGCCAGCTCCGGGTACGACGGCGCCATGCAGTCCCGGGCCACCGGCAGCAGCTCGGGCAGCGCCCGGTCCTGCCAGCCCAGCAGCCGGATCGACCGGATCGCCCGGCGCATGATCCGGCGCAGCACGTACCCGCGACCCTCGTTGGACGGGGTCACCCCGTCGCCGATCAGCATCAGCGCGGTCCGCACGTGATCCGCGATCACCCGCAGCCGGACGTCGTCCGGGTGCGACTCGCTGGCCACATGCCCGGAGTGGGCGCCGTACCGCTTACCGGTCAGCTCGGCCGCCCGGGCGAGGATCGGCCGGACCTCGTCGATCTCGTACAGGTTGTCGACACCCTGCAGGATCGAGGCCATCCGCTCCAGGCCCATGCCGGTGTCGATGTTCTTCGCCGGCAGGTCACCCAGGATCGGGTAGTCCTCCTTGGTAGTGCCCGGACCCCGCTCGAACTGCATGAAGACGAGGTTCCAGTACTCCATGTACCGGTCCTCGTCGACCGCCGGGCCGCCCTCACGGCCGTACTCCGGGCCCCGGTCGTAGAACAGCTCCGACGACGGACCGCACGGCCCGGGAATGCCCATCGACCAGAAGTTGTCCGCCTTGCCCCGGCGCACGATCCGCTCGGCCGGCACCCCCACCGACCGCCAGATCTCGTACGCCTCGTCGTCGTCGAGGTAGACAGTCGGCCAGATCCGCTCCGGATCCAGCCCGTAACCACCCTCGGCGATCGGCTTCGTGGACAACTCCCAGGCCAGCGGAATCGCGCCGGCCTTGAAGTAGTCACCGAAGGAGAAGTTGCCGTTCATCTGGAAGAACGTGCCGTGCCGGCTGGTCTTACCGACCTCGTCGATGTCCGGGGTACGGATGCACTTCTGCACGCTGACCGCCCGCTGGTACGCGGGCGTCTGCTGGCCCAGGAAGTACGGGACGAACTGCACCATGCCGGCGTTGACGAACAGCAGGTTCGGGTCGCTGATGGCGGGCAGCGGAGCGGACGGCACCACGGTGTGGCCATTCGCCTCGAAGTGCGCGAGGTACCGCCGCTTGATCTCCGCCGTCTTCATCGCTGGTGTTCCTCCGGAAAGATTTCTCGATCGCCGATTCGCGGGTCTTCCCGCAGGTCGGCGAACTTGTCGTCGAACGCCTCGCCCTGGGCGAACGCGTGGTGGATCTCCTGCTCGCGTTCGGCCATCCCGACCCGGACGTCCTCCACGAAACTACGCAGCGACTCGACGAGCCCGCCAGCGGATTCCGTCAGCGAGCTGGCGATCCCCGCCGGCGTGTACGCCTGCGCGGTCCGGGTCGCCTTGCGGACCACGATCACACCGACGGCCACCCCGATGCCGAGCCAGAACAAGCGCCTCATGTCCCGCTACCTCCTGGTGCGCCGGGTCGATCAGCTGTTGCCGCGTCGCGCGGCCCGTCGCTGCTGCTTGATGGTGTCGCGTACCTCGCGCTCGGTCTCGGCGTGCCGGCGGCCGGCGGCGGCCTTACGCACGCCGTAGCCGAACGCGGCCACCTTGACCAGGGGGTTCGCGGCCGCGGCGGAGACGACGGTGGCCAGGTTGGCGACGTTGGCGGTGACGTTCTGCGCGTGGCTGGTCATGGTGTCGACCTTCGCCAGCTGGAGGTTCACACCGTCGAGCGAGGTCTGCACCTGCTCCAGCGCGGTGTTGACGTTCTTCACAGTGGTGTTCACGTCACCGAGCAGCGGCGCGGTCCGATCGTTCAGGTCGTTGATCATGCGGGTGGTGGCGTCAACCGTGTGCCGCAGCCGCAGGATGGGCAGCGTCAGGATGAGCACCAGCACCGCGAACGCGGATGCCGCGATCAGCGCCGCGATCGCTCCAAAGTCGCCCACGCCTGTCCTCCTCAAGCAGAGTTCCGCAGGACCCGACGTCCCCGGAACGCACAACCATGCCACCCGTACCGGCCGCCGAGCCGTCGGCGGTCACCGGCAGCGGGCGCGCCCGCCAGCCCCAGACCCTACCGTCCGTGATGGAGACCGGCTCAGGACGGTGAGGGTGTCGGCTCACCCAGCGGATCCGCACTGACAGTTGGGAACGGATCCTCACCGGTCAGTGACGGGTCGGTGGTCGGCTGCGGCCTGGTCCGCTCGTCGTCGATCGCATTGCGCACCTTCACCGACACCAACGAGCCGGTGCAGTCGGTCGCAGCGGCCGACGGGTCGCCGGACGGCACGACAGCCGGCTCGCCGTCCACCGGCGGGGGCACACAGGTCGGCTCGCGTACCCACAGGTCGAGGGTCAACTCGTCGCGACGCCAGCAGGTGTAGGTGCCCTTCGTCTGCTGTTCCGGGCAGCGGCTCACCTTCCACGGCTGCCACCCGTCCCGGCGCAGCGCGTCCTCGTAGACCTGCGCCGTCTCCTTGGGCGCCTTCTCCGAGGTCACGGTGCGCTCACGCAGCCGGCAGTCGAGCAGGCACCAGCGACTGCCGCTGACGTCGTCGACAGTCTTCGCGGCCGCCCAGGCGGGCACGCCGAGCTGGTCCAGGTTGTCGAAGACCGGGTCACGGCTCAGCGTCCGGATCCCGAAGAAGAGCGGCACCGCGCCGAGCAGCACGACGCTGACCAGCACCAACACCGCCGCGCGCAGGCGACGTCGTTCACGGGTCTGCCGGCGTTCCTCGGAACGGGCACCCGGTGCGGCGTCGTCGTCCGGCGCGTCCTGGCCGGCCGAGCGCAGCGCCGGCCCGTCGGAGGGCTCCGGTTCCGGCCGGTCCACCGGGCCGGACACCGCGGGAACCACGGCGGCGGCGCGGGCCACGCCGACGGGTTCGCCGGCGCGTCCGGGCGGCGGCACGGGCGCGACACCGCTCGGCTCGGCACGACCGGGCTCCCGATTCGGAGGCAGGGCACGTCCGGCGGCACGGTCGGCCGGCGCGGGTCGCCCGGCCGGTACGGCACCACGGGTCGGCCCTGGCTCACCGGTCGTCCGGTCGTCGGTTGGCGGCTGCCCGCCGGGTGGGCGGACGGCGGCACGAGCCGGACCGTCCGGACGCGAACGCGGCGGACCATCCACGCCAGAACGCGGCGGACCATCCACACCAGGCGGCACCGCCGCGCGGGCCGGGCCGTCCGGACGGGTCGCGTCCCGGGGTGCCGCCTCGCCACCCGGGCCGGGACGCAGTGGGCCGTCAGCGCCACGACGCCCGGTGCCGGGTGCCGGCGCGTCGCCCGGGATGGGGCGGGCCCGGCCGGGTGGGACGGAGCGGGCCGCGCCCCGAGCAGCGGGACCGGCGCCGGGTCGACCACCGGCATAGGGGTCGTCGCCGTGGTCGCTCGCGGGCCCCTGTCGACCGGGGGCAGCCGGACCGCCGGGGCCGGGCTCGGCCGGTCCGCGCCGTCGCCGGGCGGTCGGATCCGTGGCGGGCGGTGCGTCCGGGCCGTGCCCCGCCACGGCACGGCCGCGCTGGCCGGTGGGGTCCGGAGTGGGCACCGCCGCAGCGCCGCGCCCACGGGCGGGCCGGTCACCGGGCGGCGGGGGGTAGGTCAGGGCCTGCTCTCCGGTGGATCCCGACGCGTCGGGCCGGACGCCACGACGACCGGTCGGTGCGTCCGCGCCCGGGTCGACCGGCGGGCCGGCGGGCCGGCGGGCGGCGGTGCGTTCCGCGACCGGGTCGGGCACGGCGAGCCGACCGGACGCCTGGTCGGTGAGGTCTCCCGACCCGGTGGGCGGGCCCGGACGACGACCCCCGGCCGGCGGACCGCCGTCTCGGCGGTTGACCACCGGCAGGCCGGGGTCGGTGTGTGGCAGGCGGCCGGCCTGGCGGAGCCAGTCCGCGGGCCGCTCCGGGCGGTCCGGCCGCTCCGGGCGGGGTTCGCCGCCGGGCGGGGTTCGGCGTTCCTGTTCGTCGGAGACGACCCGGCGGCGAACGGTGCCGTCGGCGGGGCCGGTGGTGGGCAGGGCGCCGCTGTGCGCTCCGGTCGCCTCGGGCACCGACGACGCGTTGCCCGAGCGGGGCACTGGTGGCGCGTTGCCCGAGCGGGGCACCGGTGGTGCGTTGCCCGAGCGGGGCACCGGTGGCGCGTTGCCCGAGCGGGGCACCACCGGCTCGTCGGGTTCCGCGGCGCGGCGACGCCCGCCGGTTGTCGGACGGCAGCAACCCGTCGTCGAGCGGCCCGCTGGCCAGCAGCAACTCCCCCTGAGCTGGCATCGGCACCGGCGCGGCGGAGAGGTTGACC
>NZ_JBEZGK010000025.1:0-93156 GCF_040649935.1 Micromonospora sp. NPDC048842
CCTGCGCGACCAGCCCTCACGGTCGGGCAGGCGGGTCGGTGGTGCTGCGATCGTCAGGGTGTGTAACGACCCCGGCCCGGCCATGATTCCGGCCCGCGAGTGCATCCGGTCACCGGACAAAGACCGCGTACCTCGCAGCAGCCTAAGCTCTACACCCGGCCCGAATGCCCCAGAACGGACAAAACGGCCTAGGGCGTCTCCTCCGCCTGCCCCTCGAACCGGACACTCGGCTTGATCCACTCGGGGTCATTGAAGTCGGGGTGTCCGGGCCGGCGGGATGCCCCGACATCAAGAAACCCGAGTGGACCACGGCCTTGTCGGCGGCGACGGGGCCCTGGCGGCGGCGGGGAGGCCGCCTGAACGGCACGAAACCGCGCCCCCAGGATGAGGGCGCGGTTTCGTGGATGTTGGGGACGCCTCGGGTCAGGCGACGTTGCGTTGGGCCGGGACTGTCGACTTGTGCGGGCGGCCCAGCCGGGCCTCCAGCCGTGCCACGTCGACCCGGGCGTGCCGGCGGTCTGCCAGGTCCTCCCAGCCAACGGCGAGCAGTCGCAGGCGCTCCGACTCGCTGAAGCCGCCCCACACGCCGTAAGGCTCCCGTACCGACAGGGCGTGGGCGGCGCACTCGGCGCGAACCGGGCAGGCGCGGCAGACCGACTTGGCGGCGGACTCGCGACGCAGTCGGGAGGAACCACGCTCACCGTCGGGGTGGAAGAACTGGGCGCTGTCGCGCCCTCGGCAGGCACCGAGTCGCTGCCAGTCCCAGAGATCGACGATGGGTCCGGGCAGTCTACGTACGTTCGACATCAGCACCCCTCCTCCCGCGCGGCTCCGCGAGAATCCTTATGGCCGGCATCCGGGCGGCGGGCCGCGCAGGCGCACCGTTCCCGGCCTGGATCTCCCGGTACCCGGGCTGTCGTCAACTCACACGTGTGTGATCGAAAACGTCCGAGAAATTGCGCCTTTTGCCCCATCTGTCGGAAAAGTTCGAAGGATTGCCGGGAACCCCCTCCCCAGCCGACCGCGTCATGGTCTGCTCGTTGGCGGAGAGGAGACCACAGTGCGTACCGTTCTTGTGTGCGTTCGGACACCACTCGCGGCCCAGCACCTTACTTCTGCTGCCGCGCGGCTGGGGTTGTCCGCGATCGTTCGTACCGCCGTCTCTGATCCCGAGGTGATGCTGCGGCTGGCCGAGCGACCGGCCGACGTGGTCCTGGCCGACACGGCCCTCACCCGGCCGGACAGCGCCGGCTTCGTCCGTCGGGTGTTGGCGCGTGCGCCGCAGGCAGCGGTGCTGCTGCTCGGCACCGAGGAGTCCGAGGCCGCGGCTGCCACCATCAGCGCCGGCGCCCGGGGGCTCATCCAGAATGTCGACCATGACCTGACCAGCGCGGTGGCGAAGGCGCTACTGCTGCTCACCGCCCCCGGTCGAGCCTCCCGGCAGCGGATCACCGATCCGGCCCGCGACGCGGCGGCGGTGGGTGGCTCCGGCCGCTCCGGGCCGTCGCCGCGTGGTTCCGGTGAGCCCGGCTGGGCGGCCACGGCCGCCGACGGGCCAGCCGGGGTGGCGTCGGTGCCGGTGCAGCGGGGCGACGACGAGGCGGAGGCGGGGACCGGCGAGTCGCCGGCGCAGACCGAGCCGGGCCGTCCCACCCCGAACGCCCGACCCAGTCGGGCGTCGATCGGCCTCACCGAGCGTGAGCTTCAGGTGCTGCTCGGCATGGCCGAGGGCAAGAGCAACGCGGAGATCGGCCGGGAGCTGTTCGTCTCGGAGGACACCGTCAAGACGCACGCCCGCCGGTTGTTCCGCAAGCTTGGCGCCCGGGACCGGGCCCACGCGGTGGCTGCGGGCTTCCGCGCCGGTCTGGTCGCCTGACACACGCACGTCGCGCGCCTGCAGGGCACTCGGGCGCGCGGCATTGGGGTACGCCACGCGGCAGTAGGGCACCTGGGACGCGGCAGTGGGGTACGCCACCACGCGCCAGCAGGGCACGCCACGCGCCAGCAGGGCACGCTACGCGCCAGCAGGGAACCGGGGCGCGCGGCAGCAGGGCACGCCACGCGCCAGCCGAGCACCGGGGCGCGCGGCAGCAGGGCACGCGGCAGGGGGGAACCCGCCGTCCGGCGGCGTTACTTGGTGGCGGTCGGGGCGCCCGGCTCGTCCTCGGTGCCCTCGGACAGGGTGTCGTGCACCCCGTCCGCGTACCCCCGGGCGTAGTCCCAGGTCACGTAATGATCCGGGTCCGGGTCGTAGGCGGGTTCGTGAACCCGGGGCCGGCCCGAGTTGAGCAGGTGCCGCAGGTTGCCGCGGAGCAGGTCCCAGTCGAAGTAGTGCGGCTCGCGACAGTCCTCGCATTCGATCACCAGCCCGCGAACCCCGATCGGGGCCAGCAGAGCCTGGTAGATCTCCAGGTCAGCGAGGTCTTCCAGCACATCCTGCCGCTCGACGTCGGTCAGCGGATCCGGCGTCGCGTCATCGCCCGGGTCATCCAGACCCGCTGTCGGATCGGCCGGGTCGCCATTGAACGGGTCGATGGGCTCGTCGTGCACCCCCTCACCGTAGACCCAACGCGGCGCGAACGTCCGCCCCCCGGCCTGCGCGCGGCCCGGCCTGCCACGGACGGGGCGCCCAGCTCACTGGGTACGATGAGGCGACGTGCCGGCATCGTGGCGCGCTCCGGTGCCCGCCCGCGCCACCTCGCTGAAGCCCATCCGAGCAGCTCAGGGGAGCAATCGTGGAAAATTCGCCCAGCACCGATCTTCCGGCCGGCGGCGAGCACGCCGACCTGGGCGGCCACCTGCCCGAGCTGCCGGCCGGCTCCGCCCGGGTGGTTCCGCTCGGCCTCACCTTCGACGACGTGCTGCTCCAGCCGGGCGAGTCGGACGTGGTGCCCAGCCGGGTCAACACCCGGACGAAGCTCACCCGCAACATCGAGTTGTCCATTCCGCTGCTGTCCAGCGCTATGGACACTGTGACCGAGGCCCGGATGGCGATCGCCATGGCCCGCCAGGGCGGCATCGGCGTGCTGCACCGCAACCTCTCCCTGGAGGACCAGGCCCTCCAGGTCGACCTGGTGAAGCGCTCCGAGTCCGGCATGATCACCAACCCGGTGACCGCCAGCCCGGACGACACGCTGCGCGAGGTCGACGAGCTGTGCGGGCGTTACCGCATCTCCGGTGTTCCAGTGGTGGACGGCGACGGCCAGCTGGTCGGCATCGTCACCAACCGGGACATGCGTTTCGTCTCCGAGCCGAACACCCCGGTTCGGGAGATCATGACCCACACCCCGCTGGTCACCGCGCGGGTCGGGGTGAGCAAGGACGACGCTCTGGCGCTGCTGCGTCAGCACAAGGTCGAGAAGCTGCCGATCGTCGACGACTCGGGCCGGCTGCGTGGCCTGATCACCGTGAAGGACTTCACCAAGAGCGAGCAGTACCCGGACGCCAGCAAGGACGACGCCGGCCGGCTGCGGGTCGCCGCCGCCATCGGTGTGGGCGAGGACGCGTATAAGCGGGCCCGTGCCCTGGTCGACGCGGGCGTCGACGTGCTGATCGTGGACACCGCGCACGGTCACCAGCGGGCCGTGCTGGACATGGTCCGCCGGCTCAAGGCCGACGTGACCGTCGACATCATGGGCGGCAACGTGGCCACGTACGCCGGCGCCAAGGCGCTTGTCGACGCCGGCGCCGACGGCGTCAAGGTGGGCGTGGGGCCGGGCGCGATCTGCACCACCCGGATCGTCGCCGGGGTCGGCGTGCCGCAGGTGACAGCGATCATGGAGGCGGCCCGGGCCGCCCGCCCGGCCGGCGTGCCGGTGATCGGCGACGGTGGCATTCAATATTCCGGCGACATCGCCAAGGCCCTGGTGGCCGGCGCCGACACGGTGATGCTCGGCAGCCTGCTGGCCGGTTGCGAGGAGAGCCCCGGCGAGCTGATCTTCGTCAACGGTAAGCAGTTCAAGACGTACCGCGGGATGGGGTCGCTCGGCGCTATGCAGTCCCGGGGTCAGGCCAAGTCGTACAGCAAGGACCGTTACTTCCAGCAGGACGTGCTCAGCGACGACAAGCTGGTCCCCGAGGGCGTGGAGGGTCAGGTGCCCTACCGGGGGCCGCTGTCCCGGGTCGCCCACCAGCTGGTCGGCGGGCTGCGGCTGGCCATGGGGTACGCCGGTGCGGAGAACATCCCCGACCTGCACCGCCGGGGCCAGCTCATCCGGATCACCGCGGCTGGTCTGAAGGAGAGCCACCCGCACGACATCCAGATGACCGTCGAGGCGCCCAACTACCACACCCGCTGACCCAACACCCCCAACCACCTGGAGTCCCCCATGCGTGACGTGGTCGAGATCGGGCTGGGCAAGACCGCGCAGCGCGGCTACCACCTGGACGACATCGCCATCGTGCCGAGCCGCCGTACCCGGGACGTCGACGACGTCTCGACGTCGTGGCAGCTCGACGCGTACCCGTTCGGCATTCCGTGCGTCGGCCACCCCTCCGACGCCACCATGAGCCCGGCCTCGGCGGTGCGGCTCGGCGAGCTCGGCGGCCTCGGCGTGCTCAACGTCGAGGGGCTCTGGACCCGCTACGAGAACCCGACCAAGGTGCTGGACGAGCTGGCCGGCCTCGACGAGGAGGCCCGCGCCACCAAGCGGCTCCAGGAGGTGTACGCCGAGCCGATCCGTCCGGACCTGATCGCGGAGCGGGTCCGCGAGCTGCGCGCCGGTGGCGGCACTGTGGCGGTGCGGGTCTCCCCGCAGCACACCCTCGCGCTGGCGCCGGTGATCCTGGACGCCGGGGTGGACATCCTGGTCATCCAGGGCACCATCGTCTCGGCCGAGCACGTGTCGACCACCGACGAGCCGCTGAACCTCAAGGAGTTCATCGCCGACCTCGACCTGCCGGTGATCGTCGGCGGCTGCACCGACTACAAGACGGCGCTGCACCTGATGCGTACCGGCGCGGCCGGCGTGATCGTGGGTATCGGTGGCGACGAGTGGTCGACCACCGAGTCGGTGCTGGGCATCCGGGTGCCGATGGCCACCGCGATCGCCGACGCCGCGGCGGCCCGCCGTGACTACCTGGACGAGACCGGCGGCCGGTACGTGCACCTGATCGCCGACGGTGACATCCAGACCTCGGGCGACATCGCCAAGGCGCTCGGCTGCGGCGCGGACGCGGTGATGCTCGGTGAGCCGCTGTCGCTCTGCGACGAGGCCCCCGCCGGTGGCGCGTGGTGGCACTCGGCGGCGAGTCACCCGTCGTTGCCCCGGGGTGCCTTCGAGGTCTCCGGTGAGCCGCTCGGGTCGATGGAGCAGCTCCTCTTCGGGCCGGCGGACGAGGCCGACGGCCAGCTCAACCTGTTCGGTGGGCTGCGTCGGGCGATGGCCAAGTGCGGTTACCGTGACCTGAAGGAGTTCCAGAAGGTCGGTCTGGTCCTCGACCGCTGACCGATCCGTCAGACGCCCGAAGGCCGGCCCTGCAGCAGACGGGGCCGGCCTTCGTCACGTTCAGCGCAGAGTCACTTCTCCACGTAGATGGTCAGGTCGGACATGTTGCGGTAGCTGGTCGCCGCGAAGTCGAGCGACTGGCCCTTGTTGTCCGCACCGCCGGGGGCGGTGTCCATCTCCCAGTTGGCGTGGTGGAAGTTGCGCTCGCCGATGGTCTGGAAGAACTGCTGGAAGTTGAGGTCGCCGTCGCCCAGCGGGGTCATCTGGTACCCGTTGGGCACGCTGGTGTCCCGGTCGCCGTCCTTGGCGTGGAAGAGCGGGAACCGGGTGGTCCGGTCGGCCACGGTGAGGATCGGGTCGAACAGGTCGGTCACCTCCTGGCCGGCCGGGTTGACGTACTTCTGGTGCTTGTAACGGGCCACGTAGGCCCAGTAGATGTCCAGTTCGAAGAAGACGTACCGCGGGTCGGTGATCTCGAAGAAGTACTCCAGTCGGCGGATGCCGGAGGACCGGGTCTGCCGGCCCTGCGCGTCGCGCGGGCCCCGGTCGATGAGGAAGTTGTACGCGGCGTCGTGGTTGTGGGTGTAGAGCCGCATGCCCCGGGCCTTGGCCTGCCGGCCCAGCTCGTTCCAGATGTCGGCGGCGGCGTCCCACTCGGCCTTGTACGCGCTACTCGTCGGGTCGCTGCCGGTGCCGATGTTCTTCATGCCGAGTTCCTCGGCGATGTCCAGCTGTTGCTGGAAGGTGGCCGGCTGGATGGAGGCGTGGGTGCCGTTGGCCACCAGACCGTTGTCGTCGAGGATCTTGCGGATCTCGGCGGGGGTGATCTGCCGGCCCAGGATCTCGGTGCTCTGGGTGTAGCCGGCGAACTCGATCTCCTTGTAACCGATCTCGGCGAGTCGGGCGAGGACGCGCTCGAAGCCGTACGGCACGCCGCTGTCGTCGGGCGCGGCGGTGATCCGGTCGCGGACGCTGTAGAGGATGATGCCGCGGTTCCTGGCCGGGATCAGTGGCTCCACCCGCAGCTTGCTCGCGTTGCCGGGGTTGGCGAGCGCGGGGGTGCCGGTGGCGAGGACGGGTAGGCCGGCCGCGCCGATGGCGGCGGCGGCGCCTGCGGAGGCGGCGAGCAGGGATCGGCGGCTGAGCCGGCCGGTGGGGGTGGCGTCGGGGGCGGTGTGGTCTGGCATGGTTCCACCTTTCGCGACGGTGGTCGGAGATCGACACTAACGTCGGTCTAAGTCGAAAGAAAGGTTCGATCGATGGCAGCTTTTGTTCGATTCGACGAAAGTCACTGATGATCGTCGATACCGGCCGCACGGCCCGCGATGCTGACTACGCTCGTGCTGACGCAACGCAGATGAAGGTCCGCAACGCCCGCAGAAGGCCGCAACGCCGCAGGAGGCCGGGTGCCGCAGGAGGGGTGGGCATGGTCCTGACCGGACGGAGACTGCGCCTCGCCGCGCTGACCTGCGCGATCGGGCTGGCCGCCACCGGTTGCACCGGCGACGACAGCGACGGCTTCCGGCCCGGTGCCGCCGACGTCGGCGACCCGTACGTGCCGGGGCACGGCAACGGCGGGTACGACGTCGGGCACTACGGCCTCGACGTCCGCTACGACCCGTCGACCGACCGGCTGACCGGTCGAGCCATCATCGCGGCCACCACCACGCAGGATCTGTCCCGGTTCAACCTGGACCTTGTCGGCCTGGAGGTCCGCGCGGTCAGAGTGGATGACGCGGCCGCCGAGCATCGGCGCGGCGACGGCGAGTTGGTGGTGACGCCCCGCGACGGGGTGCCGCGCGGCCGGCAGTTCACTGTGACCGTCGAGTACGCGGGCGTTCCCACGGCCGTCGACGACGGGGCGTTGGGCAGCGGCGGCTTCCTGCACACCGCCGACGGCGCGGTGGCGCTCGGCCAACCCGACTCGGCCGCCACCTGGTTCCCGGTCAACGACCACCCGTCGGACAAGGCCACCTACGACCTGGCGGTGACCGTCCCGGACGGCCTGGCCGCGCTGAGCAACGGCGTACCCGGGCCGAAGAGCAGCGCCGACGGCTGGACCACCTGGCGTTGGTCGGAGCGCGCGCCGATGGCCAGTTACCTGAGCACGCTCGTGATCGGTGACTACCGGGTGGTGACCGGCACGCACGCCGGCCGGCCGATGGTCACGGCGGTGGCCGCGAGCCTGCCGGCGACCGGCGGCGCGGCGGCCTCGCTGGCCCGCACCGGCGCGATCGTCGACTTCCTGACCAGCCGCTTCGGCCCGTACCCGTTCGACTCGTACGGGGGGATCGTGATCGCCGACGACCGGATCGGGTACGCGCTGGAGACCCAGTCCCGTCCGGTCTACGGGCCGGGCTTCTTCGCTGACGACCGGCCGAACCCGAGCGTCGTCGCGCACGAACTGGCGCACCAGTGGTTCGGCGACAGCGTGTCGCTGACCAGGTGGAGCGACATCTGGCTCAACGAGGGCTTCGCCAGCTACGCCGAGTGGTTGTGGGAGGAGCACGACGGCGGCCGGACCGCCCAGCGCAACTTCGAGATCCAGTACGCGGCAACCGACTGGACGCAGCCGTCGGTCGAGCCGGGCCGGGAGCAGATGTTCGGCTCGGCGGTCTACAAGCGCGGGGCGCTGGCCGTGCACGCGTTGCGCCGGACCGTCGGTGACGACCTCTTCTTCCGCATCCTGCGCACCTGGACCAGCGAGCGGGCGGCGGGCAACGCGACCACCGCGGACCTCGTCGCGCTGGCCGAGCGGGTCGCCGGGCGGCAACTGCGTCCGTTCTTCGACGCCTGGTTGGTGGGTGGGTCGGCCCCCACACTGCCGTGACCCGGCCCCGCTGCCCGGTCGATATGCTGCCGCCTGCGAACGGCGGGTAGGCGCCCGTTCGCGCGGGACGGCAAAGGCCGTGACCGGCCACCGTGCGGGAAGGGTGTGGGATGCGCGGGACGCGGCACAGACGACTGCGAGTGGCTGCCGGCCTGCTGGTGACCGGTGCGCTCACACTGTCTGGATGCGACTCGGCGGGCCCGGAGACGGCCCCACCACCGAGCGCGTCCCCCACGCCGGCGCGGACGTTCACAGCGGGCGCCGACGGGGTCGGTGACGCCTACTTCCCGACCTACGGCAACGGCGGCTACGACGTCGGCCGGTACACGGTGAAGGTGCGCTACGACCCGGCCAAGGACCAGTTGACGGGTACGACCACAGTGCGGGCCACCGCGACAGCCGACCTGTCGACGTTCAACCTCGACCTGGCCGGTCTGACCGTCAGCGCGGTCACGGTGGACGGCGTACCGGCGGCCCACAGCCGCAAGCGGAACGAGTTGGTGATCAAGCCGGCTTCCGGCCTCATCAACGGCAACGGGTTCGTCGCCGAGATCACCTACGCGGGCAAGCCGAAGCCGCTGAAGAACGAGGCGCTCGGTGATGGCGGCTTCCTGCACACCGCCGACGGTGCCATCGCGTTGGGTCAGCCCGAGTCGGCCAGCACCTGGTTCCCGGTCAACGACCACCCGTCGGACAAGGCTGCCTACGACTTCGAGGTCACCGTTCCGGACGGCCTGACCGCGATCAGCAACGGCGTTCCCGGCGGGAAGACCAGCACTGGCGGTTGGACCACCTGGAAGTGGTCGGAGAAGTCGCCGATGGCCAGCTATCTGAGCACGCTGGTGATCGGCAAGTTCCGGATCACCACCGGCGAGCACAAGGGCCGCCCGGTCTACAACGCGGTCACCACCACCGAGGCCAAGGGCAACGCGGACGCGTCGATCGCGCAGACCGTCGCGGTGGCCGACTACCTGGAGAGTGTGTTCGGGCCGTACCCGTTCGACGCGTACGGCGGGGTGGTGATCTCCGACAGCCGGATCTCCTACGCCCTGGAGACGCAGAGCCGACCGGTGTACGCGGCGAGCTTCTTCAGGCAGGGCGAGAACACCGAGGTCGTCGCGCACGAGCTGGCCCACCAGTGGTTCGGCGACAGCGTCGCGTTGGCCAGGTGGGAGGACATCTGGCTCAACGAGGGTTTCGCGACGTACGCGGAGTGGCTCTGGGCCGAGCACACCAGGGCGTACACCGCCAAGGAGGCGTTCGACAGCCGGTACGCCAGCATGTCCGCGCAGGTGTGGCAGACGCCGCCGGGCAAGCCGGGCGTGGAGAAGCTGTTCAGCGAGTCGGTCTACCAGCGCGGCGGGATGACACTGCACGCCCTGCGGGTGGCCGTCGGCGACAAGGCGTTCTTCGAGATCGTCAAGACCTGGGCGGCGGAGAAGCGCGACGGCACCGCCACCACTGCCGAGTTCGTGGCAGTGGCCGAGCGGATCTCCGGCAAGCAGCTCGACGCGATCTTCGACGCCTGGCTCTACGGCACCAAGAAGCCGGCCCTGCCCAAGCGGCTCTGAGTGGCTGTCAGTTCTTGACGACCAGTTTGGGGTGGGCGGCCAGGTAGGCGTCGGCGCGGCCGGCGCGGAGTTCGGTGAGGAACTTGCGGCCCTCGGTGGTCAGCTGTTCACCCCGGTAGGCGCTGCCCTTGCCGACGCCGGAACCGGGCAGCCCGACCAGCGTGAAACGGTTCTCCGGCAGGCCACTGAGGGCGTACGCGATGTCCACGATCCGGCGCCCGCCCACGTAGACAAGCGTGTCGCCGAGCGCGGAGACCACCTGGTCGACGCGCTCGGGTTGCTTGGCTAGGCCCTCGTCGAGGATCTTGCGGGTCATCGCCCGGATCAGCTGCTGCTGGTGGCGCTGCCGCGCGTAGTCACCGCCGGTGATGTAGCGCTGCCGCGAGTAGTCCAGCGCCTGCCAGCCGTTGAGGTGCTGCTCGCCCTTCTCGTAGACCTGCTGCGGCCCCTTGTAGCCGCCCGGCGCGCTCTCCCGGTACTTGCCGTCCGGTCGGCGGTGCAGCGACTCGACCCGCTGGTCGACGTAGATGTCCACCCCACCCAGGGCGTTGACCAGCCGATCGAACCCGTTGAAGGTCAGCACCGCACCCGCGTCGATGCGCAGCCCGGTGTAACCGCTGACAGTGCTGCGCAGCAGCTCGTACCCCTGGGCGGTGCTGGGTTGTTTGGGTTTGCCCGGCACCCGGCTGCCGAAGCTCATCGCGTGCGTGAGTTTGGTCTTGCCGCCCTTGTAGCCGGCCTTCGGGAACGCCGGGATGTCCACCACCAGGTCGCGGGGGAGCGAGAAGAGGTACGCCCGATCCAACCCCTTGGGTACGTGCAGCACCAGCACGGCGTCCGAGTGCGGCTCCCACCCGGGCACGCTGACCCGGGTGTCCACACCGACCAGCAGAAGGTTGAGCGGGCCGGTGATGTCCGCGCCCGGCGGTGGGCCGCTGGGGCTCGGGGTCGGCGTGCCGACCGGCGACGGGGTCGGTGAGCCGGCCACCGGACCACCGCCCGGCTTGTTGTCGCCGGTCAGCCGGGTGATCACCACGGTGCCGGCCGCGATCAGCGCGACGACGGCGAGGGCCGCCAACCCCAGCAGCAGCCACCGTCGGCGCGGCGCCATCGACCCGAGAACCATGTTGGATTCCTCCCACCCGTCTGGTGAACAACGCTCCGACGGGTGCTCCGGGTTGCGGCCGGAAGACGCCGGGTCGGTCGGCCGGAGCATGATCGCGCGAAAAGTGCCGCTGGCGCGAGCGCTACTCGCGAGTAATGATGCGTCCATGCGGTACGACGTGGTCGTCATCGGGTCCGGCTTCGGTGGCAGCGTCACCGCGCTCCGACTGGCCGAGAAGGGCTACTCGGTAGCGGTGCTGGAAGCCGGCCGCCGCTTCGCCGACGACGAGTTCCCGCAGACGTCCTGGCGGGTCCGCCGGTTCCTCTGGGCACCGAAGCTGGGCTGCTACGGCATCCAACGGCTCACCCTGCTCCGCCCGGCCGACAGGCGATCCGGCGGCGGAGTGCTGGTGCTCTCCGGCGCCGGGGTGGGCGGCGGTTCGCTGGTCTACGCGAACACCCTCTACGAACCCCTGCCGGCCTTCTACAGCGACCCGCAGTGGCGGGACATCACCGACTGGCGCGACGAGTTGGCCCACCACTACGACCAGGCGAAACGAATGCTCGGCGTCACCACGTACCCGGTGCACACCGGCGCGGACCGCGCCATGCGCGCGGTGGCCGAGCGGATGGGGGTGGGGCACACCTTCCACGCCACCCCGGTGGGCGTGCACATCGGCAGGCCCGGCCAGCGGGTCGCCGACCCGTACTTCGGAGGTGCCGGCCCGGAACGCACCGGCTGCCTGCACTGCGGCTCGTGCATGACCGGCTGCCGGCACGGTGCGAAGAACACGCTGGTGAAGAACTACCTCTGGCTCGCCGAACGGCTCGGGGTCACGGTCCGTCAGTTGACCACTGTGACGGCCGTCCGGCCCGCCGACGACGGTGGGTACGAGGTGCACACCGAACGCACCGGCGCCTGGCTGCGCAAGGGGCGGCAGGTCATCCACGCCGACCAGGTGGTCTTCGCCGCCGGGGCGCTCGGCACCCAGCGGCTGCTGCACGGAATGCGGGCCGACGGTGCGCTACCCGGGCTCTCGCCGCGCCTCGGCGAGCTGACCCGGACGAACTCGGAAGCCATCCTCGGTGCCTCGGTGCCACGCCAGCGGGCCCGGTCCGAGCGGTTGGACTACACCGAGGGGGTGGCCATCACCAGCTCGTTCCACCCCGACCCGCAGACACACATCGAGCCGGTCCGCTACGGGCGGGGCTCCAACGCGATGGGGCTGCTCCAGTCGCTGCTTGTCGACGGCGGCCCGCACCGGATACGCCGTTGGCTGGGCAGCATCGTGCGGCAGCCCCGGTTGGCCGCGCGGATGCTGTCGGTACGCGGCTGGTCGGAACGGACGGTGATCGCCCTGGTCATGCAGTCAGTGGACAACTCGCTGACCACCCGGTGGCGGCGTGGCCCGCTCGGCCGCAGGTTGGTCACCGGCCCGGGTCACGGCACCCCCAGCCCCACCTGGATCCCGGCCGGCAACACCGCCGCCCGAATGCTCGCCGACGAGATCGGCGGCACCCCCGGCGGCTCACTCACCGAACCCTTCGACATCCCGATGACAGCGCACATCCTGGGCGGGGCGGTCATCGGCGCCACCCCGGCCGACGGGGTGATCGACGCCTGGCACCGGGTGTACGGGCACCTCGGGCTGCACGTGGTCGACGGCGCGGCCGTCTCGGCCAACCTGGGCGTGAACCCGTCCCTGACGATCACCGCGCAGGCGGAACGAGCGATGTCCTTCTGGCCCAACAAGGGCGACAAGGACCCCCGCCCGGCGCTCGGCTCCCCGTACCGCCGTCTGCCCGCCGTACCCCCAAGAAGCCCGGCCGTCCCGGCGGACGCCCCGGGCGCGCTGCGGCCCTGACCCCCGGCGATCTTGCAGTTTCGGTCGTCGTCTTGTGGCTTATGCGTCTTTTGTCGGGACGGAAAGTGCAAGATCGCGGGGAGAGTGGATTGTCGGCGAGCCGGTGCCGGGAAGGGCCGTGACTGTCGGTAGGCTTCGTGCACATGAGCCTGCCTCGCCCCGTCCTCGTGGTGGACTTCGGAGCCCAGTACGCCCAGCTCATCGCCCGCCGGGTCCGTGAGGCGAAGGTCTACTCCGAGATCGTGCCGCACTCGATGCCGATCGCCGAGATGCTGGCGAAGAACCCCGCCGCGATCATCCTCTCCGGTGGCCCGGCCAGCGTCTACGCGCCGGACGCGCCGCAGATCGACGCGGGCGTGTTCAATGCCGACGTGCCGGTCTTCGGCATCTGCTACGGCTTCCAGGCGATGGCCCAGGCGCTCGGCGGCACTGTCACCAGGACCGGCAACCGTGAGTACGGCGGCACTCCGCTGCGTCCACGCCTCCTCGACCCGGGTGTGCTGCTGCGTGACCTGCCGGCGGACCTGCCGGTCTGGATGAGCCACGGCGACTGCGTCACCGAGGCGCCCGAGGGCTTCACAGTGACCGCCGAGTCGGCGGGTGCGCCGGTCGCCGCCTTCGAGGACCTGGCCGGCCGCCGGGCCGGCGTGCAGTTCCACCCGGAGGTCGGGCACACCGCGCACGGCCAGGAGATGCTGACCCGCTTCCTCTACGACATCGCCGGCATCGAGCCGACCTGGACGCCCGAGAACATCATCGACGAGCAGGTCGCCCGGATCCGCGCTCAGATCGGCGACAAGGAGGTCATCTGCGGCCTCTCCGGCGGGGTGGACTCGGCGGTCGCCGCGGCGCTCGTGCACAAGGCCGTCGGTGACCAGCTCACCTGCGTCTTCGTCGATCACGGCCTGCTGCGCGCCGGCGAGGCCGAGCAGGTGGAGAAGGACTACGTCAGCGCCACCGGCATCAAGCTGAAGGTGGTCGACGCCACCGACCGGTTCCTCGGCGCGCTCGCCGGGGTGACCGACCCGGAGCAGAAGCGCAAGATCATTGGTCGGGAGTTCATCAGGGTCTTCGAGGCCGCGGCCCGCGAGATCGCCGCGCACGGCGACGTCGAGTTCCTCGTCCAGGGCACCCTCTACCCCGATGTGGTGGAGTCCGGCGGCGGCACCGGCACCGCCAACATCAAGAGCCACCACAATGTCGGCGGCCTTCCGGAAGACCTGAAGTTCGCGCTGGTCGAGCCGCTGCGCACCCTGTTCAAGGACGAGGTTCGGACTCTCGGCCTGCAACTGGGCCTGCCCGAGGCGATGGTCTGGCGGCACCCGTTCCCCGGCCCCGGTCTGGCCATCCGGATCATCGGCGCTGTCGACCAGGAGCGCCTCGACCTGCTCCGCCAGGCCGACCTGATCGCCCGCGAGGAGCTGACGGCCGCCGGCCTCGACCGAGGCGTCTGGCAGTTCCCGGTAGTGCTGCTCGCCGACGTGCGCAGCGTCGGCGTCCAGGGAGACGGGCGCAGCTACGGGCACCCCGTGGTGCTGCGCCCGGTCTCCAGCGAGGACGCGATGACCGCCGACTGGTCCCGGCTGCCCTACGACGTCGTGGCCCGGATCTCCACCCGGATCACCAACGAGGTCGCCGAGGTCAACCGGGTGGTCCTGGACGTCACCAGCAAGCCGCCGGGCACCATCGAGTGGGAGTGAGCGCCGCTCAGGCCGCCGGCGGCGGGCTGGACGGGGTCGTCGGCGGGTAGGACGGCGTCGGGCCGTACCCCTGCGGTGGCCCGCCGGGCGCGGGCCCGGCGGTGGGCGGCGGGCCGTTCTGCGGCGCGACGCCCGCGGTGTGCGGCCAGGCCGGCGCGCCGGTGGGCTCCTCCGGCATCAGGAACCACATGATCGGGTACGCGAACAGCGCGAGCCCGCCGGTGAGCAGGCCGGTGACCGCGAAGATCACGCGGACCAGTGTCGGATCGACGGCGAAGTAGCGGCCGACGCCGCTGGCGACCCCGGCGACCATGCGGTCGGTGGTGGGTCGCCGAAGCTGCTTGTACGGGGCACGGGGAGCGGTGGTCGATGTCATACCCCCACGGTCCGCGCTGGCGCCCGGTCCGCCCTCGGTGACCGCCCGGATCCTTACCCTGACCAATCCCTGACCGGTGCCAGATAGTCAGGAATCCGACTCTTTTCCGTTCCGGTAACCCGGCCCGGGGAGAATTTGCTTCCGTGACCACCTTGCTCAAGCCGCTCCGCAGGATCGCGGCATACGCAGTTTGTGCTGATTCAAGCGGCCGAGTCTTGCTGGTCCGCGCATCGGAGCGCTCCGGCACCCCCGGCGCGTGGTCGCTGCCCGGCGGGGCGGTCGACCACGGCGAGGACCCGAACCACACAGTCGTCCGCGAGACCGCCGCCGAAACCGGCCTCTCCGTCGCCGTCTCCGGCCTCGCCGACGTGCTCGCCGACATGCGGGCACTCCCCGACCGCGGCATCACCATCCACACCGACCGGCTGATCTACCGGGTGGCAGTGCGTGGTGGCACCCTCGCCGACCGGGTCGGCGAGCGCCCCACCGACCTGGCCCGGTGGTACACCCTCGACGAGGCGCGCGAGCTGCCGCTGCGCTCGTTCACCGCACGCGCCCTCGGGCTGCCCCCCTCCTCGGCCGACGTGGTGCCCGACGAGGCACCCGAGTTCCCCTCCTTCTACGCCGTGCCCGGCCCCGACGGGCTGCACCGGGCCCAGCGCTTCGCCGCGTACGCGGTCTGCACCGACCCCGCCGGCCGAGTGCTGCTCACCCGCATCTCCGACGGCTACCCCGGCGCTGGCTGCTGGCACCTGCCCGGCGGCGGCACCGACTACGGCGAACAGCCCGGCGCGGCACTCATCCGAGAGCTGATCGAAGAAACCGGCCAGGCCGGCCGCCTCGTCGAGCTGCTCGGCGTCGCCAGCCACCGCGACGCCGCCTCACTCGGCCCCGAGGGCTACCCGATCGACTGGCACGGCGTACGCGCCTTCTACCGGGTCGTCGTCGACCAGCCCAACCCACTGACAGTGGCCGACGTGGGCGGCTCCACCTGCGAGGCCCGCTGGTTCGGCCGCGAAGAGCTGGGCGCCCTCCCCACCGACCGCCTCACCGAGGTGACCGCCGAAGCAGTCCAAGCCGCCCAACTCACCTGACCCCCGACCGGTCCCCGAGGCGCCAGCGCCGTGCCGCGCCCTCGGGTCTCGGGTCTCGGGTCTCGCGCCTCGGGTCTCGGGTCTCGCGCCGTCGGGCGTCGCGCCGTCGCGCCTCGGGCCTCGGGCCTCGGGCCTCGGGTCTCGGGCCTCGGGCCTCGGGCCTCGGGCCTCGGGCCTCGGGCCTCGGGCCTCGGGCCTCGGGCCTCGCGCCTCGCGCCACGCGCCACGCGCCACGCGCCACGCGCCACGCGCCACGCGCCACGCGCCACGCGCCACGCGCCACGCGCAAGATCGTGCTCGAACACTGATGTAGTGGCCTCAGCAACGCGCCGATGCCACTACATCCTGGATATTGCGCGATCTTGAGCTGGGGGACAGCCCACTGAGGGGTTCCGCCCGGGTATCCCGGGCAGGGGCCCTCGGCGCCGGCCGAGGAGTCGTCTGGCTTCTGTGGGTCCATGCTTTCGGCCTGTGATCCACTCGGGTTCCTTGAAGGCGCGGTGTCCGGGGCCCTGGAATACCGCGCCTTCCGTGAACCCGAGTTGATCAGCGCTCGTCTCGACGCCCGCGATGTGAATGGACTCCACAATGAGGGCTAATGGAGTGAAGCGGGCTAGTCGCAAAACTGGCTGAATGGGTCTTGACGGGGCTAATCGGTCGTCGGGTAAGAGGTGGCTACCTCGGCCCGAACGCTCCGGCTCGCCAAGCTCTGCGGGTTTCCCGTGCACTGCCTTGGATTGATCATGAAGTTATTGTCGGAACACGAGATGGACGGCGATAACTTCATGATCAACAGTTGTGAGTGCGAAGCGGGGGGCGAGCGAAGGTGCAATTCACGCGGCGAGTCGGGGCCTATGGGCTCTTGCGGGACTCAGGCCGGGTCTTGGTGGTTCGGGACGGGGTGGACGGTGAGTTTCCCGGGGTCTGGCGGTTGCCGGGCGGTGCCGTCGCGCATGCCGAGGACCCGGAGCGCGCCGTGGTCCGCCAGGTCGCCGAGCAGGCTGGGCTGACGGTCGCGGTGACGCGACTACTCACGGTGGTCGCCGATGTGGCCACCTTCTCGGAGGGCAAGGCCGCGCTTCACACCGACCGGCTGTTGTTCGAGCTCGACACTCCCCAAGACGCGCGGCTTGAGGGCGCGGGGCCCGGGGGCGAATTGCGGAGCGGCGGGGCTGGTCTGGTTGACCAAGTTTGCTGGCTTTCGCTGCAGGAGCTGGCGCGGTTGCCGCTGACCCCGTTCACCGCCGAGACGCTCGGCCTGCCGGTCACCCATCTGCCGCCGGCAGCGCACCAGTCGCGGGACCTGTTCTCGCCGCAGCACCCTGACCGTCGGCTGCGCTTCGGGGCGTACGGGCTGGTCACCGACCCCGCTGGACGGATCCTGCTCACCCAGATCTCGGAGGGCTACCCGGGGGCCGGTCTGTGGCACCTGCCCGGCGGTGGCACCGATCACGGCGAACAGCCGGCCACCGGGTTGCTGCGGGAGTTGGTCGAGGAGGGCGGGCAGGTGGGCCGGGTCGTGGAGCTTCTCGGCGTCAACAACCTGCACAACCCCGCCGCGCTGGGGCCAGAGGGCCGGCCTCTGGACTGGCATGGCGTACGGGTGATCTATCGGGTGCTGGTGGACGTACCTACCGACGCGGTGGTCACGGAGTCCGCCGGAGGGTCGACGGCTCGGGCGGGGTGGTTCACCCGCGACGAGGCGACTGACCTGCCGTTGAGCGACATCGCCGCCGTGGCAATCGGACAGAGTGGCCGATAGCACCCCGCTCGGTGAGCCGAGTTGGTGACCCTCCGGTACAGTCAAAGGCGGGAATGATGGAGGAAACGGGCGATGAAGCCCGGGATGGGAACAAGCGAGCGGTTCGAGCGGTTTACGCCAGATATAAGTACCGCCGGCAGCTATCGCCAAGCCATGTTCCCCTATGCGATGGTGTACTCCGCAAAACGGCTGCCGGGCCATGCAAGGTCCGGCACGAGACAGCCGGACACCCGCCACGTGGCGGTCAGCAGATCCGGTGATGGAGGAAACGTGCCGAGAGCCCCATGGCGCCGGCGTCGTACTACTGACAGTCCGCGCCCCGCAGGGCGTCGCTGGGCGGGCCGGTTGCGCCGCAGCAGCACGTTCGCCCGCCAGGTGCTGTTGGTCCGGGTCGGTCGCCGTGACGGCGACCTGCACCCGGCCGACCTGGCCCCGACCGAGCACCGGTACGCCGATCGGCAGCGCCGTCGCTACGGCCTGGACCGGCTCAGCCGGCCGACACTGGGCGTGGACCCGACACTGGGCCTGGACCGAGCCCACGTCGACGCGGTCATGCCGGTCAGCCCGGCGATGCCGCCGATGACGCAGACCGACGAGGCCCACTCGATCCCACTGCTCCCCGGCGAGCGCACCATGGCGCGCCGGATGAAGTTCGCCCTGGTCAACGCCTGCACGCTGGCCAGCCTGATGCTCGGCATGCTGGCCATCTTCCTGGCCATGCAGGGCGAGGTGCGCATGGCGGCGCTCTGTCTGATCGCGTGCGTCGGCTTCGACGGTCTGGACGGCGCGCTGGCCCGACGGCTCGGGGTGGCCAGCCCGTTCGGCGCGCAGATGGACTCACTGGCCGACATGTGCTCGTTCGGTCTCGCCGCGCCGGTAGTGGTCTACGCCTCGCTCGCCGGTTCCGTCTCCACGGCGGCGGCGGCAGTGGCGTGCGCACTGGTCGCGGCGTGTGCCGCGATTCGACTGGCCCGCTTCAACGTCTCGCCGAAGGACGGCAGGTTCTTCTGCGGAGTGCCGACCACCATGGCGGCCGCGGTGCTCGCCGTGACAGTGGCGATCGGCCTGCCGGTGCCTGGTGCCGTGCTGGTCGCCGGGGTGGCGCTGCTGGCCTTCGCGATGGTGTCGAGCTTCCCGTACGCCAAGCTCGCCCGCCTGGTGAAGCTGCCGCCGTGGCTCTGGCTGGCCCCGGTGATCGGCGCGCTGGTCGACATTCGGCTCACGTTCGCCCTGATCGTGGTGGGTTACCTGGTCAGCGGGCCGGTTCTCTGGCTGCGGCAACGTCGTACCGCCTGATTTGAGCAGACAGAACGGGGCGCCGCGGACAGCGGCGCCCCGTTCCTCGTTCGCGGGTCAGCGCCAGCGGGCGATGACAGTGGACCCGCCGACCACCTTGTCGCCCGGCCCGACCAGCGGGTCCGCGGCATCGGCGGGCAGGTAGACGTCGGTCCGGGAACCGAACCGGATCAGCCCGAAGCGCTCGCCCTTCGCCAGCAGCGCGCCGATCGGCGCGCGCTGCACGATCCGACGGGCGATCAGCCCGGTCCGCTGCGCGACCACCACAGTGCCGTGAGCGGTGTCCAGCACTGTGTACGCGGCGACGTTGTGCTCGGCGTCCGGCTTCATCGCGTTGACGAAGCCGCCATCGGCGACGAAGTAGTCCACCACCTTGCCGGCGACCGGGGCGCGGTTGACGTGCACGTCCAGCACCGACAGGAACACAGCGATCCGCAGCCACTCGCCGTCGCCGAAGCGCTCGTCGTGCAGCCGCTGCACCGACAGGACCTTCCCGTCCGCGCTGGCGACCACCGCGCTCGGGTCCTCCGGCACGTCCCGTTCGGGATCCCGGAAGAACGCGGCGACCGGCCCGGCGGCCAGGGCCGGCAGCAGCCACAGCTTGGACGACGGGCGTGCCACCCGGGCCAGCGCCGCGAGGCCCAGCGCGATGCCCGCCGCCGCCACACCGTTGGAGTCGATGTGCATGCTCCGGGTCACCGGCACGCTCGACGGCCGGTACGCGGGGGCCAGGCTGTCGGCAGTGGCCGGGCTGGCCGGGGTGAACCGCAGTCGGTAGACCCGCACCGGTGGCGAGTTACGCAGCACCAGATCGGCGCCGACGCCGTAGAGGGCGTCCTGTCGGGCCAGCTCGGCGGCGGCACCCTCGGTCCGGCCGGGGGCGGCGACGGTCGCCACGCTCAGTACCGCCCCGTCGGTCAGGTACTTGGCCAACCCCTCGACGCCGCCGCGGGTTGCCTCGGCGGTGCCGGTGAACGCCTCACCGGCGATGACGACGGCGGCGGCCTCGGCTTCGGCCAGCGAGTCGACGACGCTCACCCGGTCGGCGACCCAGCGGCCCTGGGCTGTGACGTGCTCGCGGAGCGCCGCAGCGCCGAACGGCTCGGCGGGCACCACGGTGAGCCGGTCACCGGGGAGCAGCGCATCGACCGCCGCGGCCAGCACCGCGGAGTCCGGGGTGACCCCGACCAGCAGGGCGGCCTTGGGGTCGTTGATCCGGGCCAGCTCGGCGACGAGGGTACGGGCGGCTCGCTCGCCGATGCGGACCGGACCGGACCGGCCGGTGGTACGCACGGCGGGGGACTGGGTCATGTCGGGCGGGCTCCTGACGGGGGTAGAGACGGGAATCGCGGCGGGACCGGCATGGGCGGGACGGGCCGGCCGGCGGAGGCGAGATCTCCACCAGCCAGCATATGCGTCCGTCCGCGCCGGCCGCACCGCCGTGGGGATGCGGTGGATCGACGCGGACGGCCGCCCGAGGTCAGGCTTCCCTGCGCGGACCCTCCCGCTCGTCACCCGGCCGGTCGCCGACGGCCTCGACTGGTTGGTCGGATCTGGTCGGCTCGTCCCCCTCCGACGAGGCCGGGCGGGCGAGGTTCCCGGTGGTCGGCTCGTCGTCTCCGTTGCCGGGGAAGGGCTCGGTCGGCGGCTCCGCCGGCGGATGAGCCAGCCAGGCCGGGTGGATCACGTCGGTGGCCGGCACGTCGGACGCCCGCACCTCGGTGGTCGGCGTCTCCACCGTCCGGTCCGCGAAGAGCGTCGGGTCCGAGGAGGGCGTCGGGTCGGAGACGAGCGTCGGGTCGGAGGAGGGAGTGTCCCAGGTGGACCGTTCGGCTTCCCAGTCCGGCAGGGGGGCGCCGGACGTCGACATTGCGGCACCGGAGACGGGCGCGCCGGAGACGGACGTGCCGGAGACGGGCGCTACCGCCTCGGCGGGACCGGCCTCGGCAATCGGCTCCGGCTGGTTCGGTCGACCCGAACGCAGCGCGCCGACCAGCCCGAAGACCCCGATCAGGATGAGTGCGCCGGCCAGGAACCAGCCGACCGGCGGCAGCGCGAGCCCGAGCAGTTGGGCGAGCAGCCACCAGGCGGACAGCGCCAGGAACACGAGCCCGAAGGCGAACGACACCAGATCCGTGCGGTGAGCCTTCACCGGGTCACCTCCAGGTTGCCGGCATTGACATGGATGTAGAGGCGCAGGGTCCCGCCGCCGGGCCCGTCCGCGCCGACGTCGGTGGATTCCCGCAGGCGGCCGTCCAGCCCGCCCGAGCGGTTGCCGAAGACCGTGGCGTCACCCGCGTTGACGTCGGCCACTGTGGTGACGTCCACGTTCGGCGGCACGACGACTGTCGCCTGGCCAAAGTTGACGGCCACTGTCACCTGGCTGTCCCGTTTCGCGAAGTCGATCCCGCGCAGGTCGAGCACGGCGTCACCGAAGCTGTTCTCGTACCGGTCCGCCAGGTCGCGGTAGTCGGTGGGCGCCCAGGTCACCGCGCCGTCGACCCCCCGGATCCGGTCGTAGGACTCGGCCACGGTCGCTGTGCCCAGCGCCGCCGCGGTCACCAGACCGAGCGCGATGAGCCAGCGCGCCCGCCCGAACCACGTGCCGACCAGCAGGCCGAGGGCGATCGTGGCCAGCGCGGCCGCGAAGTACGCCGAGGCGCTGATGGCGAAGACGTCCAGCAGGTCGAGTAGGGCGACCAGACCGAGCACCAGGAAGATCAGCGAGAAGGTCACCGCGCCGAGCGGCGAGCGCTCCTTGGGCCGCTTCGGCGGCTTCGGCGGCTTGGGCGGAGGAGGCGGAGCCGGGGTCGGCGAAGCGTACGGGCCGTGCGGCGCGAACGGAGGGCGGTAACCGGAGGGCGGCGGGGCTGTCGGATAGCCGGCCGGGGCAGCGGGTGTGCTGCTCACGGGTGCCGACGGCCAACCGGCGCTGGGCATCGCGGTGCTCGGCCAGCCAGGCTGGGCAGCCGTCGTGCCGGCCGGATACCCGGACACCGGGCCGACCCCGGGCAACGGCTGCGTCGCGCTGGTCGGCGGCGCGTCGTACGCCGGGATGGTGACTGTGGGCGCCGCCCCCGTCGTCGCGGTGGCGTACCCCGGACCGGTGCCGAACATCGGCGGCGTCGCCGCTGGGCCGGTCGACGGCGCCGCGCCGTACGACGGCCAGGTCACCGGTGGGACGACCGCGCCGGACGGTGCGGCGGGCGCCGGACCACCCGGGGTGCCGGGCCGTGGATTGCGGCCGTCCCGGTTGAGCAGGAGCGCGCCGGCGACCAGGATGGCCGCGCCGAGCAGCACCGCGCGGAAGGCGTCGGTGACGATGTACGCGAAGCTGGCCGCGACCAGGATGCCCAGGACGATCACCGTCACCGGGGACATGCTGGAGCGACCGCGACCGAGCATGGACTCGACGGGGGATGCGGTGTCGCCCTCGTTCGGGATGATCAGCCAGGCGGCGACGTATACCAGGATGCCGATGCCCCCGAAGAACCCGAGCACTGCGAGCAACACCCGCCAGAGCACCGGATCGGTGTTGGTGGCGCGCCCGATCGCCGCGCAGACACCGGCCAGATACCGCCCCTCGCGCGGCCGGACCAGCCCGTACCGCGAGGTGAAGCCGGTGCCGCCCAGCGGCGGTGGCGGCGCGGACGGACCGGGACCACCCGGCCCGGGTGGTGTGCCGCCCGGTCCGTAGCCGGTGCCCGCCGCGAACCCCGGGCCTGGGCCGTAGCCCGACGTGGACGGCGCGTAGCCGCCGGCCGGCTCGCCGGGCGCGGTGCCGGCGGTCGCGTCGGTGCCGGCGTGCGGACCGAACGTGCTGGGCTCGGTCCATTCGGTGGGCGTGGTGGTGGGCGGGGGCGGTGCTGAACCGCCCGGCTGTGCCGACCCCGGTCGGGGCGGCGGGGCAGCTTCCTCGGTCATGCTTCGATCCTGCTGCCCGGTCCACCCGAACGACCTCAGGACCCGACCCTGACCCCACCCTGAGATCCGGCGGCCGGAATGTCGGGGGCGTCCCCGTGGTCGCGGACGCCGCAGCGTGTGACGATCGAGTCACCGACCTCGACCTGTCCGCCACAGTGACCAGGGAGCCTCCGATCAGCACCGTGACCTCGCCCCCGCGCCTGTACCGCGCCCCGGAACACCGGATGGCCGCCGGTGTCGCCGCGGGTATCGCCGACCATCTCGGCATCTCGGTGCTGCGGGTGCGCGTCGCGTTCATGGTCCTGCTCGGGCTGAGCGGGCTCGGCCTGCTGCTCTACGCGGCCTTCTGGGCGGTGGTGCCGCTGCGACCCGGTGACACAGCCGTGCCGCCCCGGCGGGACGTCGCCCAACTCCTGCCGTTCGTGGGGATCGGGCTCGGTGTCCTGTTGATCCAGGTGATGGTCTTCGACTCGGTCGGCGCGGCGGGCACCGCCGGCTGGCTGGTGGCAATCATCGCGGTCGGCGCCGGGGTCATCTGGCACCAGTCCGCGCCCGAGCGGCGGCGACAGTGGGGCGAGGCCATGCCGGTGCCCTGGCTCGGCGCGGTCGTCGAGGAGAGCGACCGGCGGGCCTTCGTGCTGCGGTTCATCGGCGGGGGAGTGCTGGTCGCGGTCGGCATCATCGGCGTCGCGGCCGTCTACTCACCGGCACAGAACTTCGACGCGGTGATCAATGGCGTGATCTTCGCGTTGGTCGGGCTGGCGGGCGTCGGCGTGGTCGCCGCGCCGGTGCTCTGGCGGACGTACAGCCAGCTCCGCTCGGAGCGCGAGGGGCGCATCCGCGAGCAGGAGCGGGCCGAGTTGGCAGCGATGGTGCACGACCAGGTGCTGCACACGTTGGCGCTGATCCAGCGCAACGCCGGCGACGTCAAGACGGTGCAGCGGCTGGCCCGAGGGCAGGAGCGTTCGCTGCGCAACTGGCTCTACAAGCCGACCGCTTCGCCGAGCGAGCGCTTCGCCGCCGCTCTGGAGCAGGCGGCGGCCGAGGTCGAGGACACCTTCGCGATCAGCGTGGAGACGGTGGTGGTGGGGGACCGGGAGACCGATGAGAAGGTCGGGGCGCTGGTCGCGGCAGCGCGGGAGGCATTGGTGAACGCGGCCCGGCACGCCGGCGTGCAGACCGTGTCGCTCTACGCCGAGGTGGAACCGGATCAGGTCAGTGTCTTCGTCCGGGACCGGGGGGAGGGCTTCGATCCGGATACCGTGGAGGACCACCGGCACGGCGTACGCGGCTCGATCATCGGGCGGATGAAGCGGCACGGCGGACGGGCCGAAATACGGTCCGGCCCGGGGGAGGGGACCGAGGTCCGGTTGATCCTGCCGATCTCCCGGGACTCGTCCGCAGCGGAGAGGAACAGATGACCATGGCCGAGCAGTCGACCGAGCACCTCGACCCGGCGGAGGCCCGCCCCGAGCGGCTGCGGGTGTTCCTGGTGGACGACCACGCCATGTTCCGAGCCGGGGTGCGCGCGGAGCTGGGCGCCCACGTCGAGGTGGTGGGCGAGGCGAGCACCGTGGCCGAGGCGGTCACCCGGATCGCCGCCGTCGGCCCGGACGTGGTGCTGCTCGACGTGCACATGCCCGACGGTGGCGGTCGTGCGGTGCTGGAGGCGATGCGGCGTACGCACCCGCAGGTCAAGTTCCTCGCGTTGAGCGTCTCCGACGCGGCGGAGGACGTGATCGGGTTGATCCGTGCCGGCGCCCGTGGGTACGTCACAAAGACCATCTCCCCGGACGAGTTGGCTGCCGCGATCCGTCGCGTGGCCGACGGGGACGCGGTGTTCAGCCCACGGCTGGCCGGGTTCGTGCTGGACGCCTTCGCGGCCCGGCCGGACGCGCCGGTGGCCGACCCGGAGCTGGACCAGCTCACCAACCGTGAGCGTGAGGTGCTGCGGCTGCTGGCCCGGGGGTACGCGTACAAGGAGATCGCCAAGGAGCTGTTCATCTCCATCAAGACTGTGGAGACGCACGTGTCGAACGTGCTGCGCAAGCTTCAGATGTCCAACCGCTACGAGCTCTCCCGTTGGGCGGCGGATCGCCGCCTCGTGTGACGGCGCGTCGTTTACCGGCGAGGAGACGGCGCGTCGGCACCGGCGAGGATCAGAGAAACGTCCGGCGCGCCCTCGTACACCCAGCCGATGATCGTGTCCGGGTAGCCGTGGGGGCCCTCATCCGGATGGCTCGAAACGTGAGTGGTGATGGACGTCCCACCGGGCTCGGGTGACCTCGGGGCTCACGCAGGGGCCGAGGCCGACTGTTCGGGTGGCGCAACGTATTTCCTGCTCAGTGCCGCCCGCGTCGGGCGTTTTATGATCATTTTTCAAGTATCGGCAACGTGGCGGGCAACTAACGGCTTGATAACGGCACCTTCACGGAAGAGGCCAGTGGGTGTCACAGTGGCAGCACCTCACCATCGGTGTGTGGCACTCCGTACGCCCCACGACCACGATTCCGCCGATCTCGGCGGCCCGTGGCTGTGTCGATTGCGTCGTGCCAAGCCTCGTTGGTGGGGGAGCCCGGCGGATCGGAACATCAGGGGTGTCCCCAACTTCCCTGTGGTCCCGGCGACCCGCGCCCCCGGGGTGGTCGGGCGGTGTCACCCCCAAACGTGCGTGAAACCCACGACGGAACCTGGTTAGAAAGAGGAGGCCCCTCGGAATGAGAGTCTCGAAGCGGGCGACGAGCGCCATCGCGCTCAGCGCGGCTGCCGCGCTTGTCGCGAGCGGTTGCTCGAGCGGCGGCGGCGACGAAACTGCCGCCAGCGCGGATGGCTCGATCGTTGTTCACGGCGTCCAGCCGGAGAACCCGCTGGTCCCGTCGAACACCACGGAGACCGGTGGCGGCAAGATCATCGACTGGCTCTTCACTGGCCTGGTCGAGTACCCGAACGACGGTGGGGCCCCGCGTAACGCGCTTGCGGAGTCCATCAACACCACGGACTCCAAGGTCTTCACGATCAAGATCAAGGCCGGTACCAAGTTCCACGACGGTACCGAGGTCAAGGCGAAGAACTTCGTCGACGCCTGGAACTGGGCCGCCTACTCGCCGAACGGTGCGCAGAACGGCACCTTCTTCGCGGACATCGCGGGCTTCGACCAGACCTACACCACGGACCCGGATGGCGCGGACGGCCCGAAGAAGGCCCCGACGCCGACGACCGACAAGATGTCCGGCCTGAAGGTCATCGACGACCAGACCTTCGAGGTCACCCTGGCGGCGCCGACCGCGGTCTTCCCGACCAAGCTCGGCTACAGCGCCTTCATGCCGCTGCCGGACGTGTTCTTCACCATGAAGCCGGAAGAGTTCGGCCGCAAGCCGATCGCCAACGGCCCGGTGAAGTTCGTGTCGTGGGAGGACAACTCCCTCATCAAGCTGACGCGCTTCGACGACTACAACCTTCGCGACAAGATGAAGGTCAAGGACGTCGACGTCAAGCTGTACCAGGACGACAACGCGGCCTACGCCGATCTGCTGGCCAACAACCTCGACTTCATGGAGGTTGTCCCCACCTCGGCGCTCGCCGGCGACAAGTGGAAGACCGACCTCGGTGACCGGGGCCGCTCGACCGTCACGCCGTCGACCGCGTTCATCGCGTTCCCGATCTACGACAAGCGCTTCCAGAACCCGAAGCTGCGTCGTGCGGTGTCGCTGGCGGTCAACCGGCAGGAGATCTCCGACAAGATCTTCTTCGGCACCCGCAAGCCGGCCGACAGCTGGGCGAACCCGCTGACCCCGGGCGCCAAGCCGGGCAACTGCACCGCCTGCAAGTTCGACCCGGCCACGGCCAAGACGCTGCTCGCCGAGGCCGGTGGCTTCAGCGGTGAGATGGTCTTCTACTACAACGCGGACTCCGCCCACAAGGACTGGATGGACGCCGTCGCGCAGCAGATCAAGACCAACCTCAACATCAACGCCCGGGCCGAGGGTGTGCCGACCTTCGCGGTGTTCCGCCAGAACATCAACGCCCACAAGATGAACGGCCCGTACCGCGCTGCCTGGCAGCAGGACTACCCGGACGTCGAGAACTGGGTCAACCCGCTGTTCATCACCAACGGCTCCTCGAACGACGGCCTCTACAGCAACCCCGAGGTCGACGCTCTTGCCAAGCAGGCCAGCGGCGCTCCGAGCCTGGAGGCCTCGCACGAGGCGTTCGCCAAGGCGGTCGAGAAGGTCGACCAGGACGTCCCGAGCATCCCGGTCTACTTCTACGGTCAGCAGTCCGGCCACTCGGAGAAGATCAAGAAGCTCGAGCTGAACAACGTCGGCGAGATCGACATCACCTCGGTCGAGCTCTGATCCGAACGGTCTGACCCCGGGTCGGGCTCGCCACATCCGGTGAGCCCGACCCGGGGCCGTTCCGCGATTGGGTGTTACAACACTCCACTCGCACGTTGTCACCACCGTGTCGGCCGTCCGACGCGCCCCCTGTCTGGAGGACCACCCCATGGGCCGTTATCTGTTGAGACGGCTGCTCCAACTCGTGCCGGTCTTCATCGGTACGACGTTCCTGATCTACTGGCTCGTCTGGGCCGTTCCGGGCGATCCGTTCGCCGGCAAGTGCGGTGAGCGTCGCTGCCCGGACCAGTACATCGCCTTCATGACCGAGAAGTACCACCTCGACCAGAACGTCTTCGTGCAGTACGCCAACTACATGAAGAACCTGCTCCAGGGCGACTTCGGTCAGACGTTCTCGCAGCGCGAGATCAGCGACATCATCCTGACTTCGTACCCGAACACCCTGAAGCTGGCCGTCGTGGCGCTCGCCATCGAGGCCGTGATCGGCCTCGGCGCCGGCGTGCTGAGCGGTCTGCGGCGTAACGGCTTCCTGGACAACCTGGTCCTGGTCTCCACCCTCTTCCTGATCGCACTGCCGGTCTTCGTGGTCGGCTTCGTGCTCCAGTGGCTGCTGGGTGTGCAGTGGGGCATCATCAAGCCGACCGTCTCCTCCGAGATGCGGTGGTCCGAGCTGATCGTGCCCGGCTTCGTGCTCGGCAGCGCGTCAGTGGCGTACATCGCACGGGTGGCAAGAACGAGCATCGCGGAGAACCGCCGCGCGGACTACGTGCGTACCGCCATCGCCAAGGGCCTGCCGATGCGCCGAGTCGTTGGTGTGCACCTGCTGCGCAACTCGCTCATCCCGGTGGTGACCCTGCTCGGCACCGACCTCGGCGCCCTGATGGGCGGCGCGATCGTCACCGAGGGAATCTTCGGCATCAACGGGATCGGCCGCCAGGTCTTCCGAGCGATCATCACCAAGGAAAGCGCCACCGTAGTAGGCATCGTGGTCGTCCTGGTGCTGGTCTATCTCGTGATGAACCTGCTGGTTGACCTGCTCTACGCCGCCCTGGACCCGAGGATCCGTTATGAGTGACCCGAGTACCGCATCGATCGTCAGCACCCCTGGCGCACACCCCACCGACTCCGCCGCCCCCGCCACCGCGGGCCAGCCGCAGAGCAACGACAAGCCGCGCGGCCTGCTCGGCGACGCCTGGCGGGACCTGCGACGCAAGCCGCTGTTCTGGATCTCGGCCACGCTGATCGTGATCTTCCTGCTGATGGCGGCCTTCCCGGCGCTGTTCGCCCCGGGCGACGCGGTCAACGGCTCGCTGTCCCGCAGCCTCGACAAGCCGTCGGCCAATGGCTGGTTCGGCTACGACGTGCAGGGCCGTGACGTCTACGCTCGCGTCATCTACGGTGCGCGTGCGTCCATCCAGGTCGCCGTGCTCTCCGTGCTGGGCACCCTGCTCATCGGCGGAACCATGGGCATCATCTCCGGTTACCGCGGTGGCTGGGTGGACGCGCTGCTCAGCCGGATCGCCGACGTCTTCTTCGGTCTGCCCTTCGTGCTCGGCGCGATCGTCATCCTGACCACCTTCAACGGCTCGGGCGCCGGCAACAGCAAGAACAAGATCATGGGCCTGGTGACCGCGTCCCTGATCGTGCTGAGCTGGCCGGTAGTGATGCGACTGATGCGCTCCTCGGTGCTCGCCACCAAGGAGGCCGACTACATCGTGGCGGCCCGCGCACTGGGTGCTGGCACCGGCCGGATCATCCTCAAGCACCTGCTGCCGAACTGCCTGGCCCCGTTGCTGGTGTACGGCACGATCATGGTCGGCTCGTTCATCGGCGCCGAGGCCACCCTGTCGTTCCTGGGCGTCGGTCTGAAGTCGCCGGTGGTGTCCTGGGGCATCATGATCAGCGACGGGCAGCAGTTCATCCGGGTCGCGCCGGGGCTGGTGTTCTTCCCCGCCGCGTTCCTCGTCACCGCAGTGCTGAGCTTCGTGATGCTCGGTGAGTCGGTCCGCGAGGCCCTCGATCCGAAACTCCGCTAGGGGAGATCCAGTTGTCCGACATTCTCGTGTCCGAGCAGTCAGCGCCGGGACCCGGCGGGTCCGGGCGTCCCTCCGGCCGCCTGCTCGAGGTCGACGACCTGCGGGTGGAGTTCCGCACCCGGGACGGCGTCGCAAAGGTCATCAACGGGGTCACGTACCACGTCGACGCGGGGGAGACCCTCGCCGTGCTCGGCGAGTCCGGCTCCGGTAAGAGCGTCACCGCGCAGACCATCATGGGCATCCTCGACACGCCGCCCGGCTTCGTCACCGGTGGGCAGGTCCGCTTCCACGGCAAGGACATGCTCCGCATGTCCGACGAGGAGCGCCGCCGCATCCGCGGCGAGGGCATCGCGATGATCTTCCAGGACGCGCTCTCCGCGCTGAACCCCGTCTTCACCGTCGGGTTCCAGATCGCTGAGCAGTTCCGGGTCCGGCGGGGCATGAGCCGCGCGGAGGCCAAGAAGCGCGCGATCGACATGCTCGACCAGGTCAAGATCCCGAACGCCAAGGGCCGGTTCAACAACTACCCGCACCAGTTCTCTGGCGGTATGCGGCAGCGCGCGATGATCGCGATGTCGCTGGCGCTCGACCCCGAGGTGCTGATCGCGGACGAGCCGACCACCGCCCTCGACGTGACGGTGCAGGCCCAGATCATGGACCTGCTGGCCGAGCTTCAGCGCGAGCGGCAGATGGGCATGATCCTGATCACCCACGACCTCGGCGTGGTCGCCGACGTCGCGGACCGGATCGCTGTCATGTACGCGGGCCGGATCGTCGAGGAAGCCGACGTGTACGAGCTGTACGCCAAGCCGGCGCACCCGTACACGCTGGGTCTGATCGACTCGATCCCGCGCCTCGACGAGAAGGGGCAGCAGCTCCGGACGATCAAGGGCCTCCCGCCGAACCTGATGAACATCCCGCCGGGCTGCCCGTTCAACCCGCGGTGCCCGATGGCTCAGCCGGTGTGCCGGGAGAAGGTCCCGCCGCTGCTGCAGGTCGGCCCCGCTCGGGCCAGCGCCTGCCACTTCGCCGAGGAGCTGGTGAACCGTGTCTGAGAACATCCTCGAGGTCAATGACCTGGTCAAGCACTACCCCGTCACGCAGGGTGTGGTGTTCAAGAAGACCGTCGGCCAGGTCAAGGCGGTCGACGGGGTCTCGTTCGGACTGCGCGCCGGTGAGACGCTCGGTGTGGTCGGCGAGTCCGGCTGCGGTAAGTCGACGCTTGCCCGGGTGCTGATGAACCTGGAGAAGCCGACCGCCGGCAACGTGGTCTACAAGGGGCAGGACATCTCGAAGCTGTCCGGTGGGGCGCTGCGACGTCTGCGCCGGCAGATCCAGCTGGTCATGCAGGACCCGTACACCTCGCTGAACCCGCGGATGACCGTCGGTGACCTGCTCGGCGAGCCGTTCGAGATCCACCCGGAGGTGGCGCCGAAGGGCAGCCGCCGGGCCAAGGTTCGCGAGCTTCTCGACCTGGTCGGGCTCAACCCCGAGCACATCAACAGGTACCCGCACCAGTTCTCCGGCGGTCAGCGTCAGCGCATCGGCATCGCCCGCGCGCTCGCGCTGCGGCCCGAGATCATCGTCTGCGACGAGCCGGTGTCGGCGCTGGACGTCTCCATCCAGGCCCAGGTCATGAACCTGCTGGAGCAGTTGCAGGGCGAGTTCGGCCTCTCGTACGTCTTCATCGCGCACGACCTGTCGGTGGTCCGCCACCTCTCGGACCGGGTCGCGGTGATGTACCTCGGCAAGATCGTCGAGATCGGCACCGAGGACGAGATCTACGAGCGACCGACCCACCCGTACACCCAGGCGCTGCTCTCCGCGGTGCCGGTGCCGGACCCGACCCAGCGGAACAACAAGACGATCATCCGGCTCACGGGTGACGTGCCGTCGCCGATCAGCCCGCCGTCGGGCTGCCGGTTCCGGACCCGCTGCTGGAAGGCGCAGGACGTCTGCGCCGAGCAGGTCCCGCTGCTGGAGATCCGTCGGGGCTCGGACCACCCGAGCGCCTGCCACTTCGCGGAGAAGCGCGAGATCGTCGCCACCCACGAGGTGTGAGTCACCGAAACCGCCTGCCGCCGTCGCCACGACGACGGCAGGCGGTTTCGTCTGTCAGTGACCCGGATCGGCCGCGCGGCACCTGGCCGCCCACTCGGCGTCGGCAAGCACGACGGGCGGTGTGGCTCCGGGTAGCGGTGGCCCAATCAACGCGGGCTGAGGCGGCTCACAGCGGGCCACGGCCCGCGCGGAGCAGCAGCAGGGCCAGTTGGGTGCCGTCGGCGCCGAGCGCGACCCGGAACCGCTCCAGGATCTCCCGTTCGCGGGAGAGCACCAGGCGGGTCCCACCGGACGCCATGCGGGTCACCCCGACCTCCTGGGACAACGCGGCCCGCTCCTGCCAGAGCGTGATCAACGCGTGGTCGATCTCGTCGATCCGTTCCCTGATCTGCACGATCCGCGCCGAGGCGGACGGCTCCTGGGTGCCGGTCTGCTGCTCGGCCGGCTCGGCGTCCGCGCCCGTCGGTGGTGTGGCCACCGCCGGCTCAGCCTCCTGCGCGGCGGGCTGCCCCGGTCGGATCGGGCTGCCGCTCTGCTCCATCACGTCTGTCATCATCGGGTACCTCTCGCACTGTGGTGCCCGGTGCCCGGAACCTGGGACGGAAAAAGCCCCGGACTCCAGGAGCCCGGGGCTTTAGCAGGTCTGAATCGATCAGGCGCGACCTACGGCAGCCGGACTCCCGGTGCCATAGTAAAAGTAGAAGCGCACAGCGATCACGCCGTCGAGTATGCCCACGTCGTTGCCGGGTGCGCAAGCATTCCGCGCCGCGAAGGGCGCCTTTCCGGCCGGTGGGCGTGCCAGGTGGTGGTGCGCGCCGTCGGGCACGAGCTGCTGAGCGCCAGAGGCACAGTGTCCGGCCCGCGGCATAGACTTGTCGGGCGATGCATCCTCTCTTCGACATCCCCGCGTCCCCGCCTGCGCCGGAGTCCGCGCCGGCCCGCCCGCACCGACCCGGGGCGGCCGCCGCGCGTCTCGATCCGCAGCAGCTGCTCGCCGGGCTGAACGGGCCGCAGCGCGACGCCGTCAGCCATGCCGGCTCGCCGCTGCTGATCGTGGCCGGCGCCGGGTCCGGCAAGACCCGGGTGCTCACGCACCGGATCGCCTACCTGCTCGCCGCTCGGGACGTGCACCCCGGTGAGATCATCGCGATCACCTTCACCAACAAGGCCGCCGGCGAGATGAAGGAGCGCGTCGCCGCGCTGGTGGGCCCCCGGGCCCGCCTGATGTGGGTGTCGACGTTCCACTCGGCCTGCGTGCGGATCCTCCGTGCCGAGCACGAGCACGCCGGCCTCAAGTCGACGTTCTCGATCTACGACGCTGACGACTCCCGCCGGCTGATGCAGTTGGTGACCCGCGAGCTGGATCTCGACCCGAAGCGTTACCCGGCGCGTGGACTGGCCGCCCAGGTCTCCAACCTCAAGAACGAGCTGGTCGATCCGGAGCAGTTCGCGGCGCGGGCCACCGGGCCCAACGAGCGGGCGCTGGCCGAGGCGTACACGCTCTACCAGCGTCGGCTGCGTGAGGCACACGCCCTGGACTTCGACGACCTGATCATGACCACGGTGCACCTGCTCCAGTCCCACCCGCACGTCGCGGAGAGCTACCGCCGGCGGTTCCGGCACGTGCTGGTGGACGAGTACCAGGACACCAACCACGCCCAGTACGTCCTGATCAAGGAGCTGGCCTCCGGCACCGACGGGCTGGAGCCCGCCGAGCTGTGCGTGGTCGGCGACGCCGACCAGTCGATCTACGCATTCCGGGGTGCGACGATCCGCAACATCCTGGAGTTCGAACGGGACTACACCGACGCGCGGACGATCCTGCTGGAGCAGAACTACCGCTCCACCCAGACCATTCTCAACGCGGCCAACGCGGTGATCGACCGCAACACCTCCCGCAAACCGAAGCGGCTGTGGAGCGAGGCCGGCGCCGGCGAGCAGATCGTCGGTTACGTGGCCGACACCGAGCACGCCGAGGCCGACTGGGTGGCCCGGGAGATCGACCGGCTGGTCGACGCCGACGAGACCCGCCCCGGCGACGTCGCCGTCTTCTACCGCACCAACGCGCAGTCCCGCGTCTTCGAGGAGGTGTTCATCCGGGTCGGCCTGCCCTACAAGGTGGTCGGCGGGGTGCGCTTCTACGAGCGCAAGGAGGTCCGCGACGCCCTGGCGTACCTGCGTTCAGTGGTCAACGACGACGACACGGTGAGCCTGCGGCGAGTGCTCAACACCCCGCGCCGGGGCATCGGCGACCGCGCCGAGGCGTGTGTCGAGGCGCTCTCCAGTCGCGACCGGATCTCCTTCGGCGCGGCGCTGCGCCGGGCCCGGGAGGCGCCGGGCATCTCCAGTCGGGCGGCCAACGGCATCGCGGACTTCGTGGCGCTGCTCGACGGCGGCCGCGAGCTGGCCGAGACCGGCACCCCGGAGGAGGTGCTGGAGGCGCTGCTGACCCGTTCCGGCTACCTCACCGAGCTGGAGGAGAGCCTGGACCCGCAGGACGCCGGCCGGGTGGACAACCTCCAGGAGCTGGTCAGCGTCGCCCGCGAGTACACCGAGCGGATCGAGGCGTTGGGCGAGGAGGGGGAGCGGGCCACCCTGGCCGGTTTCCTGGAGCAGGTGGCGCTGGTTGCCGACGCCGACCAGATCCCCTCCGACGACCCCGACCACCAGGGCGTGGTCACCCTGATGACGCTGCACACCGCCAAGGGGCTGGAGTTCCCGGTGGTCTTCCTGACCGGGCTTGAGGACGGCGTCTTCCCGCACCTGCGCTCGCTGGGCGACACCCGCGAGTTGGAGGAGGAGCGCCGCCTGGCGTACGTCGGCATCACCCGTGCCCGACAGAGGCTCTACATGTCCCGGGCGGTGACCCGCTCGGCCTGGGGGCAGCCGTCCTACAACCCGCCGTCGCGCTTCCTGGAGGAGCTGCCGACCGAGTTGGTGCACTGGGAGCGCACCGAGGGGTCGTACACCTCGTGGGCTGGCGGGGGCGGCGGCGTCGGTGGCCGTGCGGACCGCGCGCCCGGCGTGCGTGGCAACTTCACTGGGGGCACACCGAAGGCGGCGCAGCTGGCCCAGCGGCTCGGCGTGGACGCCAGCCGGCTGACCACTGCCAGCGAGCTGCCGCAGGGGCCGAAGGTGTCAGCGGGCGACCGGGTCAACCATCAGCGGTACGGGTTGGGGCGGGTGCTCGCCGTCGAGGGGCACGGCCCGGGTGCCCGCGCGCAGATCGACTTCGGCGACCAGACCATGTGGCTGGTGCTCCGGCACGCTCCGGTCGACAAGCTCTGATCCGTCGCGCCCGCACCATTGCACTGAAGTAGGGAAGGAGGGGCCTCAGGCCCCTCCTTCCCTACCGTTGCGCCCGGACCGCGCCGGGATGTCGCCTCAGCAGCCCAGGTCGACGCCGTGGGCCCGCATGAACGGGGCCGGGTCGATCTGGTTCCACATGCCCTGGTGCACCTCGAAGTGCAGGTGCGGGCCCGTGGCATCGCCGGTGGCGCCCTCGTAGCCGATGACCTGGCCGGCCTTGACCTTCTGTCCCACGGTGACAGCGATGCGGCTCTGGTGGGCGTAGTGGGTCAGGTAGCCGTTGCCGTGGTCGATGAAGACGGAGTTGCCGTACCCGTCGGAGGCGTCGCCGGCCTGGGTCACCGTGCCGGCTGCCGCTGCGTGGATCGGCGTACCGGAGGGCAGCGCCAGGTCGATGCCGGCGTGCAGGGTGCCCCAGCGCTGCCCGTAGCAGGACGTGACGGCTGCGCCCGGCATCGGGTCGACCCAGGCGGGGGTGGGCCTGGTGGTCTTCTTCGGCTTGGGCTTCGGCTTGGCCTTCGCGGCGGCCGTCTTCGCGGGGGCCGGGCTGGCGCTGGCCGCCGACGGGCTGGGCGTCGGGCTGAGCGAGGGGGTGACCGGCGTGCTCGACTCACGAACCGAGCGGTCGGCCCGGCTCGCGGCCTCGGCCCGGCCCTGGGCGTCGAGGGAGACGGCAGCGGGTGCCGGGTGGTCGGTGCCGCTCGTGGCGACGGCGACACCACCGAGGCCGAGGGCTACCAGGGCGGCGGCTCCGAGCACGATGAGACGGTTCCGTCGGCCGGTGCGCTGCGGCGGCGCGGTCTGGCTGGTGTCGGGGGTGTTCTCGTTCTGGACGGGGCTGTCTTCTTGCACGGCGGACCTTCACAGTCGAGGGGCACTTGACCTCGAAATACTGGTGTCGGGCCAAGGTGTGGCAGGCACGGGGACCGAACCCTCGGACCGAGAGCGGAAGATGGCGTGCCCGGATATGACCCGCTGTGCGGTGCTACATCCGGATAAGTGATCATGTTGAAGGGTGCCGTCGGTCACATTCGAGGCTGTGACAGGGGATACATCCGCCAGGACCACCCAAAGCAAAACCGCCCGGATCGACAGATCCGGGCGGTCAACGGTCGTTACGCGCCGTCAGGAGGTGGCTACCTCGTGTAGATTGCCTCGACTTGCAGCTTGATGTCCACTCCGCGCTCCTGAAGGAACGGCACCGGGTCGATCGGCTGCCCCTTGACATGGATCTCCAGGTGCAGGTGGGTGCCGTACGCGTGGCCGGTCTGACCCACGAGGCCGAGCTGGTCGCCCGCCTTGATCTGCTGGCCTTCCTTCACGCTTACCGCGGAGGAGTGGCCGTAGATGGCCTCACTGCCGTCGGCGTGTTGGACGATCACCGCGTTGCCGTACCCGCCGAACCAGCCGGCCTTGGTGACCAACCCGTCGTGGATCGCCACGTAGGGCGTGCCCTCGCCGGCGACCAGGTCCACGCCGGTGTGCATCTTGCCCCAGCGGACGCCGTACGGGGAGTTGAAGTCGTAGCCCTGCAGCGGCAGCAGCCAGACCTCGGACTCGGCGCTGTCAGTGCTGCGGCTGTCCCGGGAGGCGCGGTCGGCGTTGTCCGCACGGGCCGCGGCGTCCTGGCTGGTGACCGACGCCTGCTTGAGCTCGTCGAGGACCGTGGGGCTGACGTCCTTGGCGTCCGGCAGGGCGCTCGCGCCGAGGGCCACGATGCCGGCACCGACGAACGCGGTGGTGACGACAGCGGCGTAACGGCTGCGGGGTGGGGTGGGTACGCGGCGGCGACCGCGATATCGATCGGGCTCAGACGACAGGCGCTGGCGCACGCACACCCTCCGTTGTCGGGGTTCCGAAGCGGCCGGTGGGCGTCCCCTGGAGCTCCAGGGAGACGTCCGCTGACCGCGTCGTCACCCGTCCATGGACCTGATGACAACCGTGGACACGTTAGCCAACCGCCAGGCGAGTCACAAGCTAGACCGAAAAATTGGCGTGTCGATCTGTCCGTTTGCGTCCATGATTGTCATGCATCGCGACGCCGAACGGTGCCCCCGTCGCTGCCCGTTCGTCGCCGAGCGTGACCGTTCCGGCGGAGTCGTCCGGCTTGACTCCGGACGGCACCGGGATGGTCTCCCCGGCCCTGCCAGCGGCGTGGCGGTGGTGAAGCCGGGACGGCGTCAGGTGGGACCTCTCCGGGTTGCGCGGTGGACACGCCGGGTAACTGTCGGTGGCAGAGCCCGGATTTCTCGGGCCGGGCCCGCCGGGTTACCGTTCGTTAAGGTGAAGGCGGTCAAGCCGGTGAAAGGTGTGCGCTGATGAGCTCTCGGATTCGGGTCGTCGTCGCGAAGCCTGGCCTGGACGGCCACGACCGGGGCGCGAAGGTCGTCGCGCGCGCCCTGCGGGATGCCGGGATGGAGGTCGTCTACACCGGCCTGCACCAGACTCCCGAGCAGATCGTGGAGACCGCCATCCAGGAGGACGCCGACGCGGTCGGCCTGTCAGTGCTCTCCGGGGCGCACATGACGCTCTTTCGGCGGGTGCTGGAACTGCTCGGTGAGCGGGACGCCCGCGACATCGTCGTGTTCGGTGGCGGCATCATTCCGAACGGCGACATTCCCGAGTTGGAGAAGCTGGGCGTCGCGAAGATCTTCACGCCCGGCGCCACCACTCAGGCGATTGTCGAGTGGGTCCGACAGAACGTGGCCCAGCCGGTTTCCTGAGGCACGCCGATCTGCTGCGCCACCGATTTTGGGCACGGGGGAGGGGCCGGACGCACCCCTCACACGTCCGGCCCCTCTATGCACGATGCCCCGCCGCCACCCCTCGACCGACAGGGCATCGGCCGTATCCCGTCTTTGCGCTGTTCAGCGCTCCGACATCTGACTCAACGACGCCCCCACGACAGGGTTACGCAAGCCGGACAACATCGCCCGGACGGTGGATGCCGCCCGAGTCATGGCCGGAAACCGGCCACACCTGATGTCCGGTTGTGCATTACCGCACACCGTGCACCCGCTCGGTTGCCGGTGGTGCCGACCTCGCTAGGCTGCGGCCAATGGCCTGTTTCAACTGATGACAGGCGTCAAACTGTTTTCTGAACGCTGGTGGCGGCGCGACGGCGCGCCGCGGAGACGGGACGGGACGCGCAATCGTGGACCTGTACGAGTACCAGGGGCGGGACCTGTTCGAGCGGCACGGCTTGCCCGTGCTGGCCGGCGGCGTCGCCACTACCCCGGAAGAGGCCCGCGCGATCGCCGAACGCCTTGGCGGCCGTGTGGTCGTCAAGGCGCAGGTAAAGGTCGGCGGCCGAGGTAAGGCCGGCGGCGTCAAGCTGGCCGAGGGCCCGGATGAGGCGGTCGCCCGGGCCACCGACATCCTCGGCATGGACATCAAGGGTCACACCGTCCACAAGGTCATGATCACCGTGACCGCGGACGTGGCCGAGGAGTACTACTTCTCGTACCTGCTCGACCGGGCGAACCGCACCTTCCTCTGCATCGCCAGCGTCGCCGGCGGCATGGACATCGAGCAGGTCGCCGCCGAGACCCCCGACAAGGTCGTGAAGGCCCCGATCGACGCCGTGAAGGGCGTGGACGAGGCCAAGGCTCGCGAGATCGTGACCGCTGCCGGCTTCCCGGCCGAGGTCGCCGACCAGGTGGTCGAGATCGCGGTGGGCCTGTGGCAGGCGTTCGTCGCCGAGGACGCCACCCTGGTCGAGGTCAACCCGCTCGCCAAGAACGGCGATGGTCGGATGCTGCTGCTCGACGCCAAGATCAGCCTGGACGAGAACGCGGCGTTCCGGCACCCGGACCACGAGGCGCTCGTCGACCAGGCCGCCGTGGACCCGCTGGAGCAGGCCGCCAAGGCCAAGGACCTCAACTACGTCAAGCTCGACGGCGAGGTCGGCATCATCGGCAACGGCGCGGGTCTGGTCATGTCGACCCTCGACGTTGTCGCGTACGCCGGTGAGCGGCACGGCAACGTCAAGCCGGCCAACTTCCTCGACATCGGCGGCGGCGCGAGCGCCGCCGTGATGGCGAACGGGCTGGAGATCGTGCTCTCCGACCCGGCCGTGAAGAGCGTCTTCGTCAACGTCTTCGGCGGCATCACCGCCTGCGACGAGGTTGCCAACGGCATCATCCAGGCGCTGGCCCTGCTCGAGCAGCGCGGCGAGCAGGTCACCAAGCCGCTCGTCGTCCGTCTCGACGGCAACAACGCCGAGGCTGGCCGGGCGATCCTGGACAGCGCGAACAACCCGCTCGTGCAGCGGGTGGACACCATGGACGGTGCGGCCGAGCGGGCCGCCGAGCTGGCAGCTGCGGGGGTCTGATCATGGCTATCTGGCTGACCAAGGACTCGAAGGTCATCGTCCAGGGGATGACCGGTTCCGAGGGTTCCAAGCACACCCGGCGGATGCTGGCCGCCGGCACCAACGTGGTGGGTGGCGTCAACCCGCGCAAGGCGGGCCAGAAGGTGGACTTCGACGGCACCGAGCTGCCGGTCTTCGCGTCCGTCGCGGACGCGATGGCCGAGACCGGGGCCGACGTCACTGTCATCTTCGTGCCGCCGCAGTTCACCAAGGCCGCAGTGGTCGAGGCGATCGACGCCGCGATCGGCCTGGCCGTGGTGATCACCGAGGGCGTCCCGGTGCACGACACCGCGTCGTTCTGGGCGTACAACGTCTCGCAGGGCGAGCGGACCCGGATCATCGGGCCGAACTGCCCGGGCATCGCCTCGCCGGGCGCGTCCAACGCCGGCATCATCCCGGCCGACATCACCGGCTCCGGTCGGATCGGCCTGGTCAGCAAGAGCGGCACGCTGACCTACCAGATGATGTACGAGCTGCGCGACATCGGTTTCTCCACCTGCGTCGGCATCGGCGGTGACCCGATCATCGGGACCACCCACATCGACGCCCTCGCGGCGTTCGAGGCCGACCCGGAGACCGACGCCATCGTCATGATCGGTGAGATCGGTGGCGACGCCGAGGAGCGGGCCGCCGAGTTCATCAAGGCCAACGTCACCAAGCCGGTGGTCGGCTACATCGCCGGCTTCACCGCTCCGCCCGGCAAGACCATGGGTCACGCCGGGGCGATCATCTCCGGCTCCGCCGGCACCGCCGAGGCGAAGCAGGCGGCTCTGGAGGCCGTCGGCGTCAAGGTCGGCAAGACGCCGACCGAGACCGCGAAGCTGATGCGGGAGATCATGTCCGGCAGCTGAGCCGGTCAGGCAACACGAAGGGGGTCGACCGGTCACGGTCGACCCCCTTCGGCGTACGCGTCAGTCGTTGTTCCAGAACGGGTAGTTGCCGGTCGAGCGCAGGATCGCCCCGCCGATGATGTTGATCACGCCGAACGCGATGGCGAGGTAACCGAGCAGCGGCGACTGCCCGTACCGCCGGGCGTCGCGGATGGACAGGTAGCCGAAGACGATGCCGAAGATGCCGCAGCAGATCAGTCCCAGCACGATTCCCAGCACGCCCCAGAGGGTGGTGCGGTCGCGTCCCTGGGCCGGTGGCGGCGGGGGAGGCGGGTATGGCGTCGTCACAGCTTCCTCCGAGCGGTCGTGGGCGACGTGCCGGCCCGGACCGCGACCGGTGGGCCCGTCCCGGGTGGCGGCGACTCGCGCCCCCTCAGGGCCGAGGCTAGACCGGCCCGGGTGGGCAGGACGTTGGTTCGGTGAACTCGCCGACCTTAGGAGGGGTTAACGGACTGCCACCGCCCGCGCGACGTGCCAGAGTAGAGCGGATGTCCCCCGTCACCCCTGACCGTCCCAGCCGTCCCGGCGGTGTGAGCGCCGACGACCGGCCGGTCGACCGCGCCGCACCGGCCCGGCGGGTGCCCGCGCCTCGCGCGGGCGGGTCGCCTCGCGGGCGTGCGCCGTTGCCCGTCGCCGCCGGGGTGGCCGCCTGCTGGGCCGCCCTCACCTCCTACCTGCCGGTCGCCATCGTGCTCGGCCTGGTGCAGCTCGGCGCGGACTCCACCACACTGACCGGCACCCTGCGCACCGCGCTGGCCGGCTGGCTGCTCGGGCACGGCGTGCCTCTGCACACCGAGACCGGGCCGCTCGGGCTCGCCCCGCTGGCGTTGACAGTGCTCGCGCTCTGGCGGCTGACCCGCGCCGGCGTGCACGTCAGCCGCGCCATCGGTGCTCGCGACACCCGCTCACCGCGCCGGGCGCTGCTTGCCGCTGTCGCTGTCGGCATCGCGTACGCGCTGCTCGGCGCGCTCGCGGCGGTGCTGATCGGCACGGGTGGGCCGAATGTGTCGCTGATCCGGGCGGGCGCCACGTTCGCGGCGGTCGGCACACTCGCCGCGCTGGTCGGCGCGGTCCGGATCACCGCCGTGACCCGGCTGCTCGTCTCCCGGCTTCCGGGCCCGATGCGCGACGGCGTTCGCACTGGCCTGGTGGCCGGGCTGCTGCTGCTCGGCGCCGGCGCGGGCGCGGCCGGCCTGGCGGTGGCCACCGGCGGCGGCGACGCGGCCGACATGATCGGGGCGTACCGGACCGGGGTCGCCGGGCAGGCAGGCATCACCCTGGTCAGCGTCGCGTACGCGCCCAACGCGGCGATCTGGTCGACCAGTTACCTGCTCGGGCCGGGGTTCGCGGTCGGGACCGACACCGCGGTCCGCACCAGCGAGGTGTCGGTCGGCGCGCTGCCGGCAGTGCCGCTGCTCGCTGGCCTGCCGCGTGGCCCGGTGGACGGCTTGGGCGCCCTGCTGCTCGCGGTGCCGGTGCTGGCCGGGATGGTCGCCGGTTGGCTGCTCGCCCGGCGGGTGGCTCGACTCGCCGTCCCGGAGCGGGCTGCGCAGCGCTGGGCCGAGTTGCTGGCGCCGGCGGTCCTGGCCGGGCCGGTGGCCGGGGTGGTGCTCGGTGCGGCTGCGGCGATCTCCGGCGGGCCGCTCGGCGCCGGTCGGCTGTCCCAGGTCGGGCCGGTGGGCTGGCAGGTCGGGGCGGTGGCGGCCGGTGTCATAGCGGTCGGCGCGCTGCTCGGCGCCGCTGCCGCCCGGGCGCTGACCCGCAGGCCCGCGCAGTAGAGCCGCAGCTACCCGGGCGCTGACCTGCCGACCCGCGCGGTAAACGAGCGCGGGGCGCCCCGGGTGAACCCGGAGCGCCCCGTCGAATTCGAGCCCGTCAGGGCTGGGTGGGCAGGTTGACCTGCGCCACGACGCTCAGGATGAGCAGCAGGATGCCCAGCCCGACGCCAACCGCGCCGCAGATCAGACCGGCCTTGGCCTGGCCGGCGTTGTTGGCCTGGCCCTGGGCCACCTTCTGCTTGGCGAGGTAGCCGGTCACGATGCCCGCGATGCCCACCGGGATGCCCAGGTACAGGCAGCAGACCAGCGGGATCGACGCGATACCGAGGATCATCGACACCAGGCCGAGGGTGTTGTTCTGCCCCTGTGCCTGCGGGTACCCGGCGTTCGGGTAGTTCGGGGCGCCGTACGGGGGCTGCTGCTGCGCGTACGGGTCCTGGTACGGCGGCTGCTGACCGTACGGCTGCCCCGAGGTGGGCTGCTGACCGTACGGGGCCTGCGGCGCGGCGTACGGGTCGTGCGGCTGCTGACCGTACGGCTGGCCGGAGGTGGGCTGCTGGCCGTACGGGGCGGCCGGCGGCTGGGGAGCGGTCGGGTCCTGGTTGGGCTGCTGGCCGTACGGGTCCTGACCGGGGTTACCGGGCTGCATTCGAGAAGCTCCTTGGACTGGTTCCGTCAGTTAGTGCTCTTTGTTTCCATCCATGATCGCGGTCAGTCCTCCCAAAGCCCAGTACAGCAACAGGACGACATCTCTCCCAAAGCAGGCAAAAAGCCCTTGTCGACCGCTTCGTGTGCCGGATCAGGGGCGGTGTGTGGGCCGGCGCGGCGTTCGGCCCGAGCGAGCGGCAGCGTACCGGGTCGACGCACGTCGGCACCGTCGAAGATCGGCGCACCGCCCAGTCGAAGGGCGTCCCTGACCTGCCCGATAGGGTGGCCCGGTGACCGAGCCCGCGCCTGTCGCCCGCATCGTCGTCCTCATCTCCGGCTCCGGGAGCAACCTTCAGTCGCTGCTGGATGCCGCCGCCGACCCCGCGTACGGCGCACAGGTCGTCGCTGTCGGCGCGGACCGCGACGGCATCGCGGGCCTGGACCGGGCCGACGCGGCGGGGGTGCCGACCTTCGTCGAGCGGGTCCGCGACCACGACACCCGGGAGGGCTGGGACCGCGCGCTCACCGCGCACGTCGCGAAGCACCAACCCGATCTGGTCATCTCCGCCGGGTTCCTCAAGCTTGTCGGCCCGCATTTCCTCGCCGCCTTCGGCGACCGCTACCTGAACACCCACAACACGCTGCTGCCGGCGTTTCCTGGCATCCACGGCCCGCGTGACGCCCTCGCCTACGGCGTGAAGCTCACCGGAGCCACCCTCTTCTTCGTCGACGCCGGCATGGACACGGGGCCGATCGTCGCGCAGGTAGCGGTGCCGGTGCTGGACGACGACGACGTCGACACGCTCACCGAGCGAATCAAGGAAGCCGAGCGACGCCAGCTCGTCGAGCAGGTGGGTCGGCTGGTCCGCGAAGGCTGGACCATCACCGGAAGGAAGGTCACGGTTCCGTGAGTCCCACTCAGGACGGGCGCCGCCCGATCAGGCGGGCGCTGGTCAGCGTCTACGACAAGACCGGGCTGGTCGAGCTGGCTCAGGCCCTGCACGCGGCCGGTGTGGAGATCGTGTCCACCGGCAGCACGGCGGGCACCATCGCCGCCGCCGGGGTGCCGGTGACGCCGGTGGAGACGGTGACCGGGTTCCCCGAGGTTCTCGACGGCCGGGTGAAGACACTGCACCCGAAGGTGCACGCTGGTCTCCTCGCGGACCTGCGCAAGGAGACGCACGTGGCGCAGCTCGACGAGCTGGGCGTGGCGGCGTTCGACCTGCTGGTCTCGAACCTCTACCCCTTCCAGGCGACAGTCGCCTCCGGCGCGGACGTCGAGGAGTGCGTGGAGCAGATCGACATCGGTGGTCCGGCCATGGTGCGGGCCGCCGCCAAGAACCACGCCTCGGTCGCCGTACTCACCGACCCGACCGGTTACCCGGCGCTGCTCGGCGCGCTCAGCGAGGGTGGCTTCACACTGGCCCAGCGTCGGGCGCTGGCCGCCCGGGCGTTCGCCGACATCGCCGAGTACGACGTCGCGGTGGCGCAGTGGTGCGCCCAGGAGCTGGCACCCGCCGACGACTGGTGGCCGCAGTTCGCGGGGCTGGCGCTGCGCAAGTCGACAGCGCTGCGCTACGGCGAGAACCCGCACCAGCCGGCCGCGCTCTACACCGACCCGGACGCCCCGGCCGGGCTGGCCCAGGCCGAGCAGCTGCACGGCAAGGAGATGTCGTACAACAACTACGTCGACGCCGACGCCGCCTGGCGGGCCGCCAACGACTTCGCCGACCAGCCGGCGGTGGCGATCATCAAGCACGCCAACCCGTGCGGCATCGCGGTCGGCGCCGACGTCGCCGAGGCGCACCGCAGGGCGCACGCCTGCGACCCGGTGTCGGCGTACGGCGGCGTCATCGCTGTCAACCGGTCGGTCTCGGTCGAGCTGGCCCGGCAGGTCGCTGACATCTTCACCGAGGTGGTGGTCGCCCCCGGCTTCGACGAGGGCGCGGTCGAGGTGTTGCAGGGCAAGAAGAACATCCGGCTGCTGCGGGCACCGGCCTGGAAGCCGGCGCTGGTGGAGTTGCGGCCGGTGACCGGTGGTGTGCTGGCCCAGGTCGCCGACCGGGTGAACGCCCCCGGCGACGACCCGGCCAACTGGCAGTTGGCGACCGGCGAGGCCGCCGACGAGGAGCTGCTGCGGGACCTCGCGTTCGCCTGGCGGGCGGTCCGCGCTGTGAAGAGCAACGCGATCCTGCTCGCCAAGGACGGTGCCACCGTCGGCGTGGGCATGGGTCAGGTCAACCGGGTCGACTCGGCGCAGCTCGCGGTCAGCCGCGCCGGCGCCGACCGGGCCCGCGGCTCGGTCGCCGCCTCGGACGCGTTCTTCCCGTTCGCCGACGGCCCGCAGATCCTCATCGACGCCGGCGTCCGCGCCATAGTGCAGCCCGGCGGCTCCATCCGCGACGAAGAGGTAATCGAAGCGGCAAAGAAGGCCAACGTAACGATGTACCTAACCGGAACCCGCCACTTCTTCCACTAACCCCCGGGGGCCAGACCCCGTCGATCATGAAGTTGTTGCCCTGACACGCCGACGTGCAGGGCAATAACTTCATGATCAACCGCAGGGGCCCGGTCGGTCAGGCCGGGGTGGGGCGGAGTTCGGCGAAGTGGCAGGCGGACGGGTGGGGGTCCGCTGCTCTCGGGACCGTCCGGGGGTCCTCGGTGGCGCAGATGTCCTGGGCCTTCCAGCAACGGGTCCGGAAATGGCACCCGCTTGGCGGGTCGGCCGGGCTGGGCACGTCGCCGACCAGCCGGATCATGTTGCGCTGGTCGCGGGCCTCCGGGTCCGGCACCGGCACGGCAGAGAGCAGAGCCTGGGTGTACGGGTGGGTGGCCCGCTCGTAGATCTCGTCCTCGGTGCCGATCTCGACGATCCGGCCGAGGTACATCACCGCGACGCGGTCGGCGATGTGCCGCACCACCGACAGGTCGTGCGCGATGAAGATGTACGAGAGCCCCAGCTCGCCCTGTAGCTGCTTGAGCAGGTTGATCACCTGGGCCTGGATGGAGACGTCGAGCGCCGACACCGGCTCGTCGCAGACGATCACCTCGGGCTTCAGCGCGAGGGCACGGGCGATGCCGATGCGCTGACGCTGACCGCCGGAGAACTGGTGCGGGTACCTGTTGATGTGTTCCGGGTTGAGCCCGACCAGGTCCAACAGCTCCTGGACCCGCTTGGCCTTGCTGCCCTTCGGCGCGGCATCGGGGTGGATCTCGAACGGCTCACCGATGATGTCGCCGACTGTCATCCGTGGGTTCAACGAGGTGTACGGGTCCTGCATCACCATCTGCATGTTGCGGCGCAGCCGGCGCAGCTCACCCCCGGAAGCCTTGAACAGGTCCTTGCCCTCCAGGGTGGCGCTTCCGGAGGTGGGCGTCTCCAACCGCATCAGCAACCGGGCGAGGGTGGACTTGCCGCAGCCGGACTCGCCGACCACGCCGAGCGTCTCGCCCCGGCGCAGCTCGAAGCTCACCCCGTCGACGGCCTTGACCGCCCCGATCTGTCGCTGGAAGAGCACGCCCTGAGTGATCGGGAAGTGCTTCACCACGTTGTCGACGGCGAGGATGGTCTCGCCGCGGACCTTGGTGGGGTTAGCGGGCGACGCTGTCATCACGGACCTCCTGCGCGAAGTGGCAAGCGCTGGTCCGGCCGTCGCCGAGGACCAGGTCGTGCGGCACCTCGTCCACGCAGACCTGCTGGACGTACGGGCACCGGGGGTGGAACGGGCAGCCGGACGGGATGCGCATCAGGTTCGGCGGCAACCCCTTGATCGTCGACAGTTCCTGGCCGCGAACGTCCAGGCGCGGGATCGACTCCAACAACCCCTTTGTGTACGGGTGGGCGGGCGCCTTGTAGAGCGAGCGGACGTCGGCGTGCTCGACGATCCGGCCGGCGTACATGACAGCGATCCGGTCCGCCACGCCGGCGACCACACCCAGGTCGTGGGTGATCAGGATCATCGCCATGTTGAGTTCCCGGCGCAGGTCGGCCAGCAGGTCCATGATCTGGGCCTGCACTGTCACGTCGAGGGCCGTGGTGGGCTCGTCGGCGATCAGCACCTTCGGGTCCAGCGCCAACGCCATGGCGATCATGACGCGCTGTCGCATACCGCCGGAGAACTGGTGCGGGTAGTCCCCGATCCGCTTGGCGGCACCCGGGATCTTGACCAGATCCATCAGCTCGACAGCACGACGTCGAGCGTCGGCTCGGGACATGCCGGCGCGCTGGCGCAGCGTCTCACCGATCTGCCAGCCGACCGGGAAGACCGGGTTGAGGGCGGAGAGCGCGTCCTGGAAGATCATCGCGATCTCCTTGCCACGTACCTGCCGGCGCTGCTCCTCGGAGCGGGTCAGCAGGTCCTCACCCTGGTAGAGGATCTGGCCGGAGCGGACGAACGCGGGCGGGGTGTCCAGGATGCCCATGATCGCCTGGGCGGTGACCGACTTACCCGAGCCGGATTCGCCGAGCACGGCAAGGGTCTCGCCGGCGTCCAGGTGGTACGACACACCGTTGATCACCCGAGCGACACCCTCGTTGGTGCGGAACTCGACGTGCAGGTCCCGCAACTCCAGCAGGTGACCGCCCTCGGGTGTGGCAGAGGCGGGAGTTGGATTGACGGTCAAGACTGTGCCTGCCTTTCACTCGCGACTGCGGGGCTCGCTCCGCTCACTCCTCGCGCTCGCACGGATGTTCTCACCGCAGCTTCGGGTCGAAGGCGTCACGGATCGCGTCGCCGAGCATGATGAACGCCAGCACGGTCAGCGCCAGGAAGGCCGACGGGACGATCAACGGGGTGGCCGCCTCCCGCATGTGGATCCGGCCGGTGTCGATGTCCTGCCCCCACGAGATGGTGGGCGCCTTCAGGCCGATGCCGAGGAAGGAGAGCGTCGCCTCGGCCGCGATGAACGAGCCGAGCGCGATGGTCAGTACGACGATCGCCGGGGCCAGCGAGTTCGGCAGGATGTGCCGCCACATGATCCGGCTGTTGCCGGCGCCGAGCATCCGGGCCGCCGCGACGTAGTCCTGCTCCTTCGCAGTGATCACCGAGGACCGGACCACGCGGGCGGCGGTGGTCCAGCCGAGCAGAGCCAACACGAAGACGACAGCGCCGATCCGAGCCGCCTGGCTGTCACTGGACACCCGCTTGAGCAGCACGATCGCGGCCAGCAGCAGCGGGATGCCGAGCACCACGTCGATCACCCGGGAGAGCACAGCGTCGACCCAGCGGCCGAAGTAACCGGCCAGCATGCCGATCACCAGCGCGATGATGCCGGTGCCGAGCGCGGCGAGCGCGCCGACCAGCAGCGAAGCCCGGGTGCCGTAGACCGCCCGGGAGTACGTGTCGCAGCCCTGGAAGTCGTACCCGAAGATGGCCCCGCCGGACGGCCCGGCGTGCTGCCGGGAGAGCAGGCAGTCGTTCGGGTTGTTGGCCGTGAAGACCCCGGGGAGCAGTGCCATCAGGGAGAAGATGACGACCAGCGCCAGCGAGATCCAGAAGATCGGGTTGCGGCGCAGGTCGCGCCAGGCGTCACCGGCCAGGCTGCGGGGCTTGTTCGCGGCGCCGACCTGGTTGGGCGTGCCCGGCTCTCCCGAGGGGCCACGTCGTGCGGCCTGGTTCTCGGTGGCCGCCACAGTTTCAAAATCACTCATGCCGCCACCTCGCTGCGCTCGGCGCCGGCATGAGAGCCCAGGCACGCTGCGCTGATGATTCGTTCGCTGCGCTCACTCATAGCGGATCCTCGGGTCGAGTACGGCGTACAGGACGTCCACCACCAGGTTCGAGACCAGGTAGACCACGACGAGCACGCTCACGATGCCCACCACCAGGGGGCCGTCCTCGGTGCGGATGCCGCGGAAGAGGTTGAAGCCCACGCCGGGAATGTTGAAGACGCCCTCGGTGATGATCGCGCCGCTCATCAGGTTGCCCAGTTCGACACCGAGGAAGGTGACCACCGGGATCAGCGAGTTGCGCAGCACGTGGACGACGACGATGCGCCGTTTGACCAGGCCCTTGGACCGGGCGGTCCGGACGTAGTCGGCGCGCAGGTTCTCCGCCACCGAGGCCCGGGTGAGTCGTAGGGCGGTGGCCAGCGACAGCGAGCCGAGCACGATGCCCGGCAGCAGGAGCGCGTAGAACGAGGGGTCGGAGCCGGCGGTGGGTGGGAAGAGCTGCCACTTGACGCCGAGGAAGTACTGCGCCAGCGGCGCCAGCACGATGGTCGGGATGCCCAGCACCAGCAGGGTCAGCACCAGCGTCGAGTTGTCGAAGATGCTGGCCCGGCGGATGCCGGCGAGCACCCCGGCGGTGACGCCGAAGATGATCGCCACAGCGAGCGCGATGAGCGCGAGCCGCACGGTGACCGGCCAGGCCTGCTGAAGGATGTCACCGATGTTCCGACCGGTGAGTGACTCGCCCAGGTTGCCCTGGAGCAGGTTCTTCACGTAGTCGAAGTAGCGGTAGAAGAAGCCGCCGACGCCGGTGGCGTCCAGGTGGTACTTCTCGGTCAGGTAGGCCCGTTGCGCTGGCGTCACCGGCCGTTCGCCGGCGAGCGCCTGGATCGGGTCGCCCTGCCCGGCGAATGTCAGCGCGTAGACGATCAGGGTGGTCCCGAAGAACGCCAGGACCATCTGCAGTAGGCGCCGCAGGATGTAGCGGAACATGCTTAGCAGTCTCTCCGGAAATGTGCGAAAGGGTCGCAGGACGGCATCTCTGGTCGTACCCGAAATATCCGAGACGTGCCGTCCGGCCCGGGGGAGCCGGCACCACCGACGCCGGGTCCGCTGCTGCGGCCCGGCCCCGGTGGTGCGGTCCGGGCCACCCGGGCTTCGTCGCCCGGGTGGCCCGCACCATGGTCAGCTCAGCTGGCTGCTTCGATCTTGACGAGGTTGACCCGCTGGAACAGGTCCATCTCCACGTTCTTGACCTTGGAGGAGTGGCCGAACACGTTCTCGCCGAAGCGGAGCGGGATCACCGGCATCTCCTTGGCCAGGATGTCCTCCGCCTGCTGGTACTTGGCGATCGCCTCGTCCTGCGTCTTGGCGGCGGAACCCTCCTTGACCAGCTTGTCGAACTCCGGGTTGCTGTAGCCGTAGTAGTTCGACGAGCCGTTCGTGCTGTACAGCGGGCCGAGGTAGTCCTCCATGGTCGGGTAGTCCATGACCCAACCCATCCGGAACGCACCCACCGGCGTCTTCTTCTCGACCTTGGTCAGCAGGTCGGCGAACTTCGGCTCGACCGAGCCGACCGCGTCCACGCCCAGGTTGGTCTTGAGCTGGTTGACGGTGGCGTCGACCCAGTCCTTGTGCCCGCCATCGCCGTTGTACGAGATGACGATCTTCGCCGGGCCGCCGGCGGCCTGGTAGAGCTTCTTGGCCTCGGTCGGGTTGAACTCGGCGGCCTTGCCCGCGGTGTCCTCCCGGTAGCCCGGCAGGACCGGCGCGACGAAGGAGCGCGCCGACGTCTGCGAACCCTTGAAGACCGACTTGGTGATCTCGTCACGGTCGATCGCCATCGAGATGGCCTTGCGCACGTCCGGGCTGCTGTAGTCCTTGTCGAACGTCGGGAACGCGAGGAACTGGAACGACGACATCGGGCTGGTCTTGTACCGGTCACCCAGGTCGCTCGGCGCGGTGCTCAGGCTCTCGGTCGGGATCGTGGGCAGCACGTCCAGGTTGTCCGCGAGGACGTCCGCGTAGGCCGCGGTGAGCTGCTGGTAGATCCGGAACTCGATGTTCTTGACCTTGGGCTTGTCGCCCGGGTACGCGTCGTAGCGCTCGACGTCGATCTTGCTGTCGTGCTGCCAGGTGCCCTTCATCTTGAAGGGGCCCTGCCCGATCGGCGCCTGCTCGTAGGAGTCCTTGAGCACGCCCGGAGCCGAGAACGCGGCGTCCGGCATCGGGAAGAACGCGTTGTAGCCCAGCGTCGTCTTGAAGTCGATGTACGGCTCGGAGAGCGTCGCGGTGAAGGTGAGGTCGTCGACCTTCTTCAGACCGGACATCTCCTTGGCCTTCGGCGCCTTGCCCTGCAGGTCGGCGTAACCAGCGATCTTCTCGAAGAAGGGGTTGGTGTCCTGACCGTTCGGGGCGTACGCGCCGTAGTTCCAGGCGTTGATGTAGTTCTGGGACGTGACCTTCTCACCGTTGTGGAAGGTGAAGCCGTCCTTGATCTTGATCGTCCAGACCTTGTTGTCGGACGAGGTGATCGACTGCGCGGCGACCTCGTACGGCTTGTTCTGGGCGTCGTAGTCGACGAGCGGGCTGAACAGGCCGGCGATCACCTGCGACCCGGACGTCTCGGTGGTGTTTGTGGGAACCAGGTGCTTCGGCTCGGCGATCTGGATGCTGACCACCGAACTGTCGCTGCCACCGGATCCACCGTCTCCGCCGCTGCCGCAGGCCGCGAGGCCCAGCGTCACCGCGAGCGGGAGGGCGGTCCAGGCGGCGAGTCTACGAACTCGCATTGAGCCTCCTCATCTCCTCACGCTGCGCAGTCAGGCCCGACGCTGGGTTACGCTGCGCAACAAGCGGTAACGGTAGGTCGGCGACGGGCCTTCGACAACGACGCGGTTGCGGGTGGGTAACGGTCCGGGGTTGCCTCCCTTGTCGGGGGCGAAAGAATCTGCTAATCCAAACCGGTCTTATCGACGTTGGCCTGCGAAAATAGCGCTGAACGACGATGTGTTTGCCACCTGCTGGCCGCTGCTGCGCCGCTTGGGGCGGCCGTCCTTTCTCCGTGGTACCGGTTTGGTCTGTCTGGTTCGACCGTGATCGAATCCACAGACTGTCACTGAAAGTGACTAGCAACACCTCACACACGGTTACTCCAACGGCGGTCACCCCACCGTGGCCAGGTCCGCTCAATGGCCGCCTCACCGCAGTGGGCGGCGGACGGCCCGAGCTAGGTCGTCTGATCCGCAGGCGGTGGGCGTGAGACGATCTGGTCGTGACGGCGACGCTTCTGGACGGCAAGGCAACCGCAGCGGAGATCAAGGACGAGCTGCGCATCCGGGTGAAGGCACTCGCGGAACGCGGGATCATCCCCGGGCTCGGCACGGTCCTGGTCGGGGCGGACCCGGGCAGCCAGGCGTACGTCAACGGCAAGCACCGCGACTGCGCCGAGGTGGGCATCGCCTCGATCCGCCGCGAACTGCCGGCCGACGCCACCCAACAGCAGGTCGACGACGTCCTGGCCGAGCTGAACGCCGACCCGGCGTGCCACGGCTACATCGTTCAACTGCCGCTGCCGGCTCACCTCGACACCCAGCGGGTGCTGGAGTTGATCGACCCGGACAAGGACGCCGACGGCCTGCACCCGGTGAACCTGGGTCGGCTCGTGCTCGGCTACGACGGTCCGTTGCCGTGTACGCCGCGCGGCATCGTCGAGCTGCTCCGCCGGCACGACGTGGCGCTGCGCGGGGCCACCGTCGCGGTGGTCGGTCGCGGCAACACGGTTGGCCGACCGCTCGGCCTGCTGCTCACCAGGCGCAGCGAGAACGCCACTGTCACCCTCTGCCACACCGGCACCCTCGATCTCGCCTCGCACACCCGGGCCGCCGACATCGTCATCGTCGCGGCCGGCGTACCGGGTCTGCTCACCGCCGACATGATCAACCCTGGCGCGGTGGTGGTGGACGTCGGCATCACCCGCGTGATCGGCGCGGACGGCAAGGGCCGCTACACCGGCGACGTGGACCCGGAGGTGGCCGAGACGGCCGGCGCGTTGGTCCCCATGCCCGGCGGCGTGGGCCCGATGACCCGGGCCATGCTGCTCACCAATGTCGTCGAGCGCGCCGAGCGCGGCTGACTCGCGCGTCGGCGGCGCCGAATCAGGACGGCGGTGACGTTCGCCCCATCCCGGCGATGGCCGCCGCCCCTGGCCTGATCGGTGCCAGGATGACTGATACGGTCCGGAAAACCGACTGGTATCAGGGAGTGGGACGACCATGGGTAAGAAGGTCACTGTCGTCGGGGCTGGCTTCTACGGCTCCACCACCGCACAGCGCCTGGCCGAGTACGACGTCTTCGACACCGTAGTGATCACCGACATCGTGGAGGGCAAGCCCGCGGGCCTCGCGCTCGACCTCAACCAGTCCCGGGCCATCGAGGGCTTCGAGACCAAGGTGGTCGGCGTGACCACCGGCCCCAACGGTGAGGGCTACGAGAGCATCGAGGGCTCCGACGTCGTCGTGATCACCGCTGGTCTGCCGCGCAAGCCCGGCATGAGCCGGATGGACCTGCTGGAGACCAACGCCAAGATCGTCCGCCAGGTCGCCGAGAACGTCGCCAAGTACGCCCCGAACGCCGTCGTCATCGTGGTCTCCAACCCGCTGGACGAGATGACCGCGCTGGCCCAGCTCGCCACCCAGTTCCCGAAGAACCGGGTGCTCGGCCAGGCCGGCATGCTCGACACCGCCCGGTTCAGCAACTTCGTCGCCGAGGCGCTGAACGTGCCGGTGGCCTCGGTACGCACCCTGACCCTGGGCTCGCACGGCGACACCATGGTCCCGGTGCCGTCGAAGAGCACCGTCAACGGCAAGCCGCTGCGCGACGCCATGCCGGCCGAGCAGATCGAGGAGCTGGTCGTCAAGACCCGCAACGGTGGCGCCGAGGTGGTCGCGCTGCTCAAGACCGGGTCGGCCTACTACGCCCCGTCCGCCGCCGCGGCCCGCATGGCGAAGGCCGTCGCGGAGGACTCCGGCGAGGTCATGCCGGTCTGCGCCTGGGTTGACGGCGAGTACGGCATCTCCGGTGTCTACCTGGGTGTCGAGGCCGAAATCGGCGCCGAGGGCGTCAAGCGGGTCGTCGAGACCGACCTGGACGCCGACGAGCGCGCCAGCCTCCTGGAGGCCGCCGAGGCCGTCCGCGCCAAGCAGGGCGACATCTCCAGCATGTAGTTCCCCGTACCACCGAAGGGCGCGCCGGCAACGCCGGCGCGCCCTTCGCCATCCCCGCCCTCAAGCCCGCGTTGATCATGAAGTTATTGCCAGTCTCATCGGCGAGTCGAGGCAATAACTTCATGATCAACAGGGGTGTTGGTGCGGGTGGGGGACGAAGGGGGTGCCGAGGTGGGGGGTGGCCAAAACGGTGGGGGAGTGGGTGCGCAGGGCGGTCAGCCGGGAGGTGCGGGCTTGTTCCGGGTCTTCCTCGTGGGCGTACGCCAGGTCGAGGTCGACGAGTTGCACCATGTGCGCCAGCAGGTCCCCGGTGAGCAGCATCCGCTCGTCGGCCGAGGTCAGGAGCACCGACTGGTGACCGGGCGTGTGGCCCGGGGTGGGTAGCAGACGTACCGCTGGGGTGAGGGTGCTCTCGCCGTCGACCACCCGGAGCTGGCCGGCGGCGCGCAGGGGCGCGATGAGGCCGGCCGGCAGCCCGGGGTTGAGCGTCTCCGCCGCGTCGATTTCGGCGCGCTGCACCAGGTAGTTCGCGTTCGGGAAGTACGGCTGCCCCGAGGTGCCGGTGACCGCCCAGCCGATGTGGTCGCTGTGCAGGTGGGTCAGGACGACGGTGTCGACATCGGCGGGGTCGATGCCCGCGGCGGCCAACTCGGCGGGCATCCGCCCTGGCACGGGCGCCCAGCTCGCGGCGGGTGCGTCGGCTGGGCCGATCCCGGCGTCGACCAGCGTGACCGGCCCGTCGCCAGCGCGTATCGCGAAGCTGCGGAACGGTAGCCACCACTGCCCGTCGGCGGTCACCGAGCCGGGGTCGCGCCTGTCGGCCTCCGCCCACTTCGCCGCTGTGGCCTGCGGAAACGCCTCCGCGCGGGGCTGGAAGAAGGCACCCTCACCGTCGGTGAGTGCGGTGACCGTGATAGACCCGAGGGTGCGGTTCAGTGGCATCGGACGATGATTCCAGGGCATTCCTGTTCCGCGCAGCCCGGTTCCGCCGGCCGGTCGAGGCCGGCTGGGGGCTGCCGGCCCAATTGCAGTACGCTCGTACTGCTTGAGCACGTGTCCCCCGAGAGGAGCGCCGGCCGATGGCGAAGATCAAGGTAAACAACCCGGTCGTAGAACTCGACGGCGACGAGATGACCCGGATCATCTGGAAGCAGATCCGGGAGCAGCTGATCCTGCCCTACCTCGACGTCGACCTGCACTACTACGACCTGTCGATCCAGCACCGTGACGAGACCGACGACCAGGTCACGATCGACGCCGCCAACGCCATCAAGGAGCACGGCGTCGGCGTCAAGTGCGCGACCATCACCCCGGACGAGGCCCGGGTCGAGGAGTTCGGCCTGAAGAAGATGTGGCGGTCGCCGAACGGCACCATCCGCAACATCCTCGGCGGCGTCGTCTTCCGTGAGCCGATCATCATGTCCAACGTGCCGCGGCTGGTCCCCGGCTGGACCAAGCCGATCATCATCGGCCGGCACGCCCACGGTGACCAGTACAAGGCCACCGACTTCGTCGTCCCCGGCCCGGGCACGGTGACCATCACCTACACCCCGGCCGACGGCGGCGCGCCGATGGAGATGGAGGTCGCCAACTTCCCCGGCGGCGGCATCGCCATGGGTATGTACAACTACGACGAGTCGATCCGGGACTTCGCCCGGGCGTCGTTCCGGTACGGACTGGACCGCAACTACCCGGTCTACCTGTCCACCAAGAACACCATCCTCAAGGCGTACGACGGCCGGTTCAAGGACATCTTCGCCGAGGTGTTCGAGACCGAGTTCAAGGCCGAGTTCGCCGCTGCCGGCATCACCTACGAGCACCGGCTCATCGACGACATGGTCGCCGCCGCGCTCAAGTGGGAGGGCGGCTACGTCTGGGCCTGCAAGAACTACGACGGTGACGTGCAGTCCGACACCGTCGCGCAGGGCTTCGGCTCGCTGGGTCTGATGACCTCCGTCCTGCTCTCCCCGGACGGCCGGACCGTCGAGGCCGAGGCCGCGCACGGCACCGTCACCCGGCACTACCGGCAGTACCAGAAGGGCGAGAAGACCTCGACCAACCCGATCGCGTCGATCTACGCCTGGACCCGGGGCCTGGCCCACCGGGGCAAGCTGGACGGCACCCCGGCGGTCACTGAGTTCGCCAACACCCTGGAGCAGGTCATCGTCGACACCGTCGAGGGTGGCCAGATGACCAAGGACCTCGCGCTGCTCATCTCGCGCGACGCCCCGTGGCTGACCACCGACGAGTTCATGAACGCGCTCGACGAGAACCTGGCCCGCAAGATCGCTGCCTGATCCAGGCGTACCGCGTCATCGGAGCCCGCCGGCATTCCTGCCGGCGGGCTTCGGCGTGTCCGGCGCCGCCGCGCCGATCGGCGTCACTGCGGCCGGCGCGCCTCGTTGACCAGGATGGACGAGATGCCAGTCGCGTCCAGGAAGGTTGACCACGGTCGACCCGCGGCACCCGTGCGCCGATCAGCCAGCCTTCCCGGCTGTGCCGTGCACAGCCAGCCGTCCCTTCCCTGCGGGGGGCCCTGTCCCGGGCCCCCCGCGCCCTGTTTCCCACCAAGCTCAGGCCGCGCCAAGCTCTGGCCACGTCCGAGCCGTGCCACGCGCGAGCCGTGCCACGCCAAGCTCATGCCACGCACAAGCCGCGCCGCGCTCATGCCACGCGCGAGCGTGCCACGCCAAGCTCAGGGCACGCGCACAGCAGGGCTGATGCCGTCTTGGCAGTGCGCGACGCCGCCATGGCCCGTGTCCCCCGCGGCGGCCGAGCGGGGATTGGCCTCGACCGCCGAGACCGTTCCCCGAGGCCAGGTTTGGTGGCAGAGCACGACGGTGCCGGCCGGCGGGCACTCCAGAGAGCGTGATGTCGGTGAGTCATCACGATGACTCACCGACATCACGCTTCCTGCCGTATGTGGTGCGAGGTCGGGCCGCGCTCACGGGCGTGCCGAACGGCCGCGAGCCCGAACGCCCGCGAGCCCCAACGCCCGCGAGCCCGGAGCCCGGAGCCCGGAGCGGGACGAGGTTGGCGGCCGGGGGCGTTCAGGCGGCACGCAGCAGGTCGGCGGCGCGTTCCGGGGCGATGTCGTTGATGAAGACGCCCATCCCGGACTCGGAGCCCGCCAGGTACTTCAGCTTGTCAGTGGCCCGCCGGATGCTGAACAGCTGTAGGTGCAGGTGGCCCAGCTCGCGGTCGACCCGCACGGGAGCCTGGTGCCAGGCCGAGATGTACGGCATCGGCATGTCGAACAGGCCGTCGAAGCGGCGCAGCAGATCCAGGTAGAGCGGCCCGAAGGAGTCCCGCTCGCTGTCGCTGAGCGCCGGGATGTCGGGCACCACGCGGTGCGGCGCGACGTGCACCTCGAACGGCCAGCGGGCAGCCGCCGGGACGAACGCCGTCCAGTGTTCGTTCTCGGTGACCACCCGGTCACCGGTGGCGCGCTCGGCGGCCAGCACGTCCGCGTACAGGTTGCCCCCGCCGGTCCGCTCGGCGTGCCGCCGCGCCGCGGCCAGCAGCGCGCGGGTGCGCGGCGTAACGAAGGGGTACGCGTAGATCTGGCCGTGCGGATGGTGCAGCGTGACACCGATTTCCACGCCCCGATTCTCGAAGCAGAAGATCTGCTCGACGCCGGGCAGCGCGCCGAGCACCTCGGTGCGGTCGGCGAGAGCGTCCAGCACGGTGCGGACCCGGCGCGGGGGCAGGCTGGCGAAGGAGGCGTTGTGATCCGACGTGAAGCAGACCACCTCGCACCGGCCGAGGCCCGGTCGGACCGGTGTGAACGGGGTGATCTCCCCGGGCTCCTCGGCTACCCGACCGCTCAGCGACGGGAACCGGTTCTCGAAGACCACCACGTCGTAGTCGGGTGCGGGGATCTCGGTCAGCCGGTCGCCGACCGACGGATCGAGAGGGCACTCGTTCGCCGGCGGGAGGAAGGTGCGGGTCTGCCGGTGCACGGCGACCGCCACCCACTCGTCGGTCAACGGGTCGTAGCGCAGCTGCGACGCGGGGGGAGGTGGCGGCAGGTCCCGGCGGTCCGGCTGGTCACGGACCGCGTCGTCGCGCTCGTCGAAGTAGATCAGCTCCCGGCCGTCGGCCAGGTCGATCGCGGTGCGCTTCACGGCGCCGTCCCCTCAGTTGTCGGCGTGCGCGTCACGCGGCCCGCCCCTGTCGCCTTGACCATGATCAGTTCGCCCACCTGTTCGCCGAGTACCCGCCGTGCGGGTGGAGGCAACCGGTCGTCGCTGACCAGTACGTGGGCCGCCGCCAACCCGACGATCGAGGAGATGCCGACAGTGCCCCACTTGGTGTGGTCGGCGAGCACCACCAGCTGGTCCGCCGCCGCCACGAGCGCCCGATCGGTCTCCGCCTCCATGAGGTTCGGGGTGGTGAAGCCGGCCCGCTCGGTGATGCCGTGGACGCCCAGGAAGAGCAGATCCAGGTGGAGTGACCGGACAGCCCCGACCGCGAGCGGGCCGACCAGCGCGTCCGACGGCGTGCGTACGCCGCCGGTGAGCACCACCGTCTGGTCCGGGCGGCCACCGGCGTGCATGATCTCGGCCACCGGCAGCGAGTTTGTCACCACGGTCAGCTCGGGCACGTCAACCAGCCGGCGGGCCAGCTCGGCGGTGGTGGTGCCGGCGGAGAGCGCGACAGCTGCTCCCGGCCGGACCAGCTGGGCCGCGCGGTCGGCGATGGCGGCCTTCTCGGGGAGTTGGCGGACCGACTTGGCGCGGAAGCCCGGCTCGTCGGTCGAGCTTGGCCCGGTCGTGGTGGCGCCGCCGTGCACCTTGGCCAGCAGGCCGCGCTCGTGTAGCGCATCGAGGTCACGCCGGATGGTCATGTCGGACACGCCGAACTCGCCTGCCAACTCGCTGACCCGGACGCCGCCGGTCGAGCGGACCCGCTCCAGGATGGCCGCCTGCCGCTGCTGAGCGAGCATCCGCCGTGCCTCCCGGGGCGTCCACGTACCCTCACGCGGTCAAACGTGTTCCAACAAAGATGAACACTAGCGCGTGCCGCTCAGCTGTGGAAGGAACGGGTACGGCGACGCCTCAGGCGGTGGCGATCTTCAGCTCGACCCAGCCGGTCTCGGTCAGATGGTGCAGCACTGCCTGCACCGCGTCCGCCACGCTCAGGTCGGTGGTGTCGAGCACCAGATCGGCGTCGGTCGGCTCCTCGTACGGGTCGTCGATGCCGGTCATGCCGGTGAGCAGGCCGGCTCGCGCTCGCGCGTACAGGCCCTTGCGGTCCCGCCGCTCGCACACCTCCAACGGGGTGGCCACGTGCACCAGCACGAAACCCGACCCGGCGGCGAGAGCCATCTCCCGGGCGGTGGCCCGGGCCGCCGCGTACGGAGCGATCGGACAGCAGATACCCACCCCACGGTGCCGGGCGATCTCGGCGGCCACCCAGCCGATCCGCCGGACGTTGAGATCCCGGTCGGTCTTGCTGAAGCCCAGCCCGGCGGAGAGTTCCCGACGCACCACGTCCCCGTCGAGCAGGGTCACAGTGCGGTCGCCACTCTCCCGCAACGCGTCCGCCAGCCCTCGGGCGATCGTCGACTTGCCGGAGCCGGAGAGGCCGGTCAGGAAGACCACCAGCCCTCGCTGCCGACGCGGCGGCCGAGCCCGGGCCAACTCCCGTGCCACAGCGGGCGGGGTGTGCCACTCCGGTAGCGGGAAGCCCCGGTCGAGCAGGTCGTCGATCTCCGGTTGGGTCAGCGCGAGCCGGCGGTTGCGCGGTGGGATGTCCTCCCGCCAACGCCACTGCCCGTCTCGGTTGTCGTAGGCGAGTTCGCGCGGCACCAGCACCCGCAGCCCGGCACCGGAGAGCATCTCCCCGGTGGAGAGCAGGTGGGTGACCCCGTACGCGGCCGAGACCCGGGCGCGCAGCAACGCGTCGCTGATCTCCTCGCGTCGGTGTGACAGCGGCACCGCGACCAGGGTGGCGGGTGGCATCCGGTCCCGCGCGGCGAAGATCGTACGGACCAGCGCCTCCGGCGGGAGCCCGTCTGCGCCGCCCTCGCCGACCGGGATCATCACGAGCAGATGAGCGGCCAGGGTGCGGGCGGCGTGGGCGATCTGGGCGAGCTGTGGACGATGCAGCGGCCGATCGGCGATCACCCCGAGCACCCGGCCCGGGGGCAGCAGCGCGCGAACCTCCTCCGGGTTACGCCGCAGTCGCTGGAACGGACCGTGCCCGCCGTCGCCCAGCCGCCGAACCTGGCCGCCCACTCCCGCCACGCCCTCGCGGACCGGCCAGACGTCGGCCACGTCCAGGGCGGCAGCCGGGGCGCCCTCCCCGTCGGTCAGCACGAGCGCCCGGCGGGCCGGGTCGCGCGGATCGAAGCTCTGCGCCAGGGCGGCCGGCACCTGGAGGACGACAGCGACCTGCCACGGTGTGCCGTCGGCCAGCCGGGCGCGTCGGCTGACCGACACCAGGTCGGCGCGGGTCATGAAACCGGTCAGAGGGGCGTACGCGCCGGTCAGCAGCAGCTCCAGATCCGCGAGCTCACCGGGACGTGGCGTGTACGCCGGTGCGTCCCGTAGCACCTCGTCGGGCAGCACCCAGCCGTTGCTCATCCACACCCCCCACTCGCTGACCGGCACACAGTTTCGCAGCCGACCGCCCATCGGTCGAGGGCGCCACTCCAAGACCCCCGTCGGCGGATCAGCGCTTGATCCGCCGGCCTACCGCCGACCGCACCCGGTTCCACACCTTCCGCTCGTCGCGGATCCGGGGTCGCGAGCCGTCGGCCCGGCAGATGAACACCAGCGGCAGTCGTGCGTCCTCGGTCCAGCCCACGTTGGTGATCCGGGCCTTGAGCTGCCAACTGCCCCTGGTCCGGCCGCCATTGAGGGCGGCGAAGTCGATCGTGGCGGTGGCCCGGTGCACCAGGTGGACGGTGTCCGCTCCGGTCGTACCGGTGATCCGCTCGGTCTGGAAGGTGTTCGGAAGAAAGATCTCGGCGCCGGTCTCCCGGTGGCGGGCCACCAGGTCCAGGCGGGCCTTGCGCACCTGCGCGGTGGCGTCGAGCACCTCGGGGGCGATCTCGTCCATCGGGAGCACCAGCACGTCGCGGCCATCGTCGGCGCGGAAGCCGACAGGCTGGTTCTCCGAGCGCAGCTCGGCGGCGAGGGTCACCGTGACGGCGTGGTCCGCGTGCTGGAGTTCGTCGATCGTGCCGTGCGCGGCGATGCCAGCCTCCCAGTGGGCCAGCTTGCGCAGGTCCGCGACGCGGCCCCGCTCCGCCAGGTATGCCACGGCCCGCAGCAGGGGCGGCAATCCGGCGGCGACGCCACTGGCGAAGCGGTCCTGGATGATCTTCTGGATTTCCAGCGCGACCTCCTCCAGCCACGCCTCGGGGGCCTCCAGCAGCCGCTTGCCGCGCAGTCGGCTGAGCATCTCGTTGCGCAGCCAGCGTCGGTGCAACCGGTCCCGCAGCGGACCGGGCTCGGTGTGCGCGTCGACGATGTCCAGCGCCTCCCGCACGGCCCGGTAGTAGCTCGACGGCTCCAGCGGGCCCGCGGTGACGTTGCGCGCGTCGGTCCTCTGGACGTGGTGGTAGCAGATGTAGTCGGACAGCACCGAGGTGTGTCCGGACAGGAAGTAGGCCCGCGCGACCATCGCGTGGTCCTCCAGCCGACGCTTTCCGCCCTCCGGAAACCGCAGACCGTGCTCGTTGAGGAACGCGCGCCGGAACAGCTTGTGACAGGTCAGGCTGTCGATCAGCGGCGCGTTCGCCAGGGTGGCGTTGAAGCGGTTCTTGCGGAACAGCTCCCGCGGCACAGGGCGTCCGTACCCGGCCATCTTCCCCACCACGATGTCGGCGTCGTTCGCCTTCGCGCAGGCGTAGAGCCGCTCCAGTGCCTCGTCGGCGAACCAGTCGTCGTCGTCGGCGAAGAAGACGTACTCGCCGCGAGCGTGGTCGACGCCGAGGTTGCGCGGACGCGACGGCCAGCCGGAGTTCTCGATGTGCAGCACCCTGATGTGTGGATGCTCGGCGGCCAGCCGGTCCAGCCGCTTCGCGGTGTCGTCGGTCGAGCCGTCGTCGACGAAGATGGCTTCGAACTCGTCGGCGGGCAGTGACTGGCGCAGCAGCGAGGCAGCGAGCTTCTCGATGTGCCGGCCGCAGTTGTACGCCGGCACCACGACGCTCACCTTGGGGACGCCCACCTCGGCCATCAGGATCCCTCCCGCGTCGTCGGTCGATCACCGGGCCGGTCGATGCCTGGTGAACGGGAGGTGAATGGTGTCACCTTGGACGGGTCTTTCCCAAGGCGGGGTCGGGTCGAACGCGGGACCGGCGCAAACGTCGCGAGAGCCTCAGCGGGGACCTTAGGGGTCCGGCCGGGGAAGGATCAGGGGAGTGCCGGGGGCGTGCCGGTGTCCCTGCTGGGCATCGACTCCCTACGCTGGGCCCGTGACACTGATCGCGACCCAGTCGCTCACCAAGACGTACGGAGGTCGGGTCACCGCGTTGGCCGACCTCACCGTCGCCGTCGAGCCCGGGATCATCGGCCTGGTGGGCGCGAACGGCGCCGGCAAATCCACGTTGATCAAGATTCTGCTCGGCCTGATCGCACCAACCAGCGGTCAGGTCTCGGTGCTCGGCATCGACCCGACCGCAGACCCGGCGGCTGTCCGCAACCGCGTCGGCTACATGCCGGAACACGACTGCCTCCCACCGGACCTGTCCGCCGCCGAACTGGTCACCCACCTTGGTCGGATGAGCGGCCTTCCCCGCACCGCGGCCCGCGAGCGTGCCTCGGAGGCGCTGCGGCACGTGGGGCTCTACGAGGAGCGCTATCGCCCGGTCGGTGGCTACTCGACCGGCATGAAGCAGCGCGTCAAGCTGGCCCAGGCGCTGGTGCACGACCCCGACCTGCTGTTGCTGGACGAACCAACAAACGGCCTGGACCCGGCCGGCCGCGACGCCATGCTGGCCCTGGTACACCGGATCGGCACCGAGTTCGGCATCTCCGTGCTGGTCTGTTCGCACCTGCTCGGCGAGGTGGAGCGGATCTGCGACACGCTGATCGCCATCGACGGCGGCAAACTGCTGCGCGCCGACAACATCTCCGCGATGACCTCGGCCACCGACGTGCTCGCCGTGGAGGTCAGCGAGGGCACCGAGGAACTCGCCGCCCGACTCGCCGAGCTGAAACTGCCTGTCGCCCGGGACGGGCGACTGCTCCTCGTGCCGCTCGCCGACGACGGCACCTACGACCTGATCCTCGGTGCGGTCGCCGAACTGGACCTGCCACTGCACCGACTGGACCAGCGCCGGCACCGGGTGGCCGAACTCTTCGCCACGAGGGAGCTCACTCATGCCTGAGCCGTCCACCGCCGCCGTGCGCCCCACGCCGACCGGCGTCATCCACGACATCGGCTACCAACGCTACGAGGGCCCGAGGCTCGGCCGCCGGCAGGTCTTCGGCGCGCTGTACCTGCACGGTCTGCGCACCGCGTTCGGTTTCGGGCGCAGCGCCAAGGCCAAGATCTTCCCGTGGCTGGTGGTCGGCATCGTCAGCCTGGTCGCGGTGGCCCTGGCCGCGATACGCAGCCAGATCGGCGAGCCGGTTGCCACGTACGCCCAGTTCGCCGATGCGATGAGCTGGCTGGTCATCTTCTTCGTCGCGGTCGTCGCCCCGGAACTGGTCTCCCGGGATCTGCGCAGCGGTGTGCTGCCGCTGTACTTCTCCCGGCCGCTGCCGCGCACCGACTACGCGTTGGCCAAGCTGCTGGCACTGGTCACCGCGCTCTGGCTGCTGCTCGGCGGGCCGCAGCTACTGATGTTCCTGGGTGCCGCGTTCACCACCAAGCAGGGCATGCGCGGGGTGTGGAACGAGCTGCTCGACCTGCTGCCCGGGCTGCTCTACGCCGGGCTGTGGGCTGTGGTCTTCGCCTCGATCGGCCTGCTGGTCGCGTCAATGACCGGTAAGCGCGCCTTCGCCGCCGGCGGCGTGGTCGCGGTCTTCCTGATGACCACCCCGATCGTGGGCGTGCTGAGCATCCTGCCGTCGCGCGCCGCCAACGAGCTGGCCGGGCTCGCCTCACCCTCCACTCTTGTGCAGGGGGTGGGCATCTGGTCGCTGGGTGACCTGCTGGTCGAGGGCGATCCGGGCGAGATGATGATCGGCGGGTTCGGCCCGGTCTACGCCCTGGCCGCGGTGCTGCTGGTCGCCGGCGCGACCGCCCTCCTGCTGGCCCGCTACCGGAAGGTCGCCTCCTGATGAGCACGCTGAGCCTGACCGGGGTGTCCCGGTGGTACGGCAACGTGGTCGCTGTCAACGACATCAGCATGGCCCTCGGCCCAGGCGTGACCGGGCTGCTCGGCCCGAACGGCGCCGGCAAGACCACGCTGCTGCACATGATGGCCGGGTTCCTCGCCCCGTCGCGCGGCACCGTCACCCTCGACGACGAGCCGACCTGGCGCAACCCCGACGTCTACCGGCGGCTGGGGCTGGTCAGCGAGCGGGAGGCGGTGCAGGGTTTCCTCACCGCCTACGAGTTCGTGCTGGCCAGCGCGAAGCTGCACCGGCTGCCCGATCCGGCGGCCGCGGCCCGGCGGGCGATCGATCTGGTGGAGCTGGAGTCGGCGCAGGACCGCCGGATCGGCACGTACTCCAAGGGCATGCGCCAGCGTGCCCGGGTGGCCGCCGCGCTGGTGCACGACCCGCAGGTGCTGCTGCTCGACGAGCCGTTCAACGGCATGGACCCGCGCCAGCGGCTGCACATGATGCAGCTGCTGCACACCCTGGGTGACGCTGGCCGGACGATCCTGTTCAGCTCGCACATCCTGGAGGAGGTCGAACAGGTCTCCGGGACGGTGCAGGTGATGGTGGCCGGCCGGTTGGCCGCCTCCGGCGACTTCCGGACCATCCGCCGGTTGATGACCAACCGCCCGCACGTCTTCGCGGTGCGTTCCACCGACGACCGGGCGCTGGCCGTCGCGCTCATCGCCGAGGCGTCGGTGAGTGGGGTCGAGCTGGACCCGACCGGCCTGACCGTGCGGGCCGGTGACTACGGCGCGTTCACCCGGGCGCTGCCCCGGATCGCGCTGAACAAGGGCATCCGGGTACGCCAGCTGGTGCCGTCCGACGAGTCCCTGGAGAGCGTCTTCTCCTACCTGGTGGAGGCCTGACATGTCGACAGTTACCTGGATCACCGCGCGCGGGTTGTTCGGCCGGCGTCGGTTCCTGCTGCTGCTGCCGCTGCCGTTGGTGCTGCTCGGGCTGGCCGTGCTCTGCCGGTCGCTGGGGGTGGACCCGGGCCAGTGGGGGCCGCCGGTGCTTGTCGGCCTCGGGCTGGCCGTGGTGCTGCCGGTGGTCGCGCTGATCATCGGCACGGGCGTGCTGGGCGCCGAGATCGACGACGGCACAGTGGTGCACATCCTGACCAAGCCGCTGCCGCGTTGGCAGATCGTGCTGCCGAAGCTCGCGGTGGCCTCCGGGGTCACCGCCGTCACGGTGGCGGTGCCGCTCTACGTCGCGGGCGTGCTCGCCGATTCGGTACGCCTCGGACTGGCGCTGGCGGTCGCGGCGGCGCTCGGCGCGCTGGCGTACTCGGCGTTGTTCCTGGCGCTCAGCCTGGTCACCAGGCGGCCGGTGCTGCTCGGGCTGGTCTACGTGCTGATCTGGGAGGGGCTGTTGGGCAACTTCGTCAGCGGCACCAAGGTGCTCTCCATCCAGCAGTACGTGATCGCCCTCGCCGACCGGATCGCCCCCACCGGGCTGCTGGAGACCAGCGTGTCGGTGCCTGTGGCGTCGGTGATGACCGCGCTGGTCAGCGTCGGCTTCACAGTGCTCGCCATCGACCGCCTGCGTTCGTTCAGCGTGGCTGGCGAGACGAGCTGACAGCCGTGCGGGACGCTGTTCCGGCCAGCCCCCGCGCGGCGGTAGGGCTGGCCGGATGGACCGGTCGGGCCACCTCGGGCCAGGCTGGTGGGCGTGAGCGTCGAAGCGGAGCGGACGTCGTTGGCTGAGCCATACTCCCGGAGCAGCCGGCCGTGGCTGACCAGCCTGGCCGTCGCCGGGCTGGCCTGTGCCACTGTCGCGACGGCGGCTCAGGGCAGCGGCCAGTTCCACTGGTGGGCGGTGTTCATCCTGATCCCGGCCGCGTTGATCGCGGCCAGCGGTGGGCCGTTGCTGGCTCGCGGCGGCGGCCGGGCCTTCGCCGGGTACATGCTCGCCTGCGTCGGCACGATGGTCTTCGCTGTCGGCGCGCTGCTGATGTTCGGCGTGATGGGGCGAGGTTGGCCGCTCATGGTGGTGCTGCCCTGCCTGGCGGTGGCCGGCACCTACGGCTGGCGCGCCGCCCACCCGCTGGCCCGGGGCCTGCACCGGGCGGTGGCGCTGCTCGCGTTGACCGGCGCGCTGCTCGGCCTGACCCTGCAACTGATCCGGGTGGAGCTGATCCACCTGGAGACCGGTTGGTGGGGCGCCTTCCTGATGTTGGCCGGGGCCATCGTGCTGGGCAACGCGGGCGAGTTGACCCGGCACCGGATGCCGTACCGCCTCCAGGCGATCACCCTGCTGGTGGGGCCCTCCGTGATCGCGTTCCTGCTCGGGCTGCGCTTCCTGCGCGGCTGGTGACCCGCCGGTCCGCCGCCGCCCGAGCGGGCGGCGGCGGACCCCTGTCAGAAGGCGCAGGCGATGACCAACTCCGGGGTACGGTCCGGGAGCAGGTCGAGTTTGCCGATCCGGCCCGCCGCCCGTAGGTCGTCGGCGACCAGCGTGAGCTGCTCCAGCAGTGCCGCGGGGCCGAGCGCCTCCGCCAACGGCACCTCCGCCTTCATCGACAGCTTCCGCTCCGACTTGGCCCGTCGCACCTGGCTCAACGCGTCACCGGCGAGCCGCAGCAGCGCCGGCTCACCCGAGCCCTCGATCGTCCGGGCCACCTCGTGGGTGGTGGGCCACGGCGCCTGGTGCACCGAGCCGTACCGCCACCACGACCAGACCTCCTCGGTCACGTACGGCAGCACCGGGGCGAACAACCGCAGCTGCACCGACAGCGCAGAGGCCAGCGCCGCCCGTGCGGAGTCCGCCGCCGCGCCGGTGCCGTAGGCCCGCTCCTTGACCAGCTCGATGTAGTCGTCGCAGAACCGCCAGAAGAACGCCTCGGTCACCTGCAACGCCGCCGTGTGGTCGTACGAGTCGAAGGCGGTGCCCGCGGCGGTGACCACGGTGGCCAGTTCGGCGAGCATGGCCCGGTCCAGTGGTGTGGTGGCCAACAGCTCCAGGTCGCGGCGCGGCGTCGGACGCGCCGAGCTGGAGTTGTCGTACGGGGCGCGCAGCGCGTCCGCGGCGCCCAGCCCGAGCGCGAACTTGGACGCGTTGAGCAGTTTGGTGGCCAGTCGCCGGCCGACCTTGATCTGCGCCGGGTCGAAGGCCAGGTCCATACCGGGCTTGCCGCTGGCCGCCCAGTAGCGGACAGCGTCGGACCCGTGCTGCTCCAACAGGGCCAGCGGGGTGACCACGTTCCCCTTGGACTTGGCCATCTTCTTGTGGTCCGGGTCGAGGATCCAGCCCGAGAGCACTGTGTCCCGCCAGGGCAGCACCCCGTGCTCGAAGTGCGAGCGGACCACGCTGTCGAAGAGCCAGGTCCGGATGATCTCCTGCCCCTGTGGGCGGAGGTCCATCGGGAAGACCCGGGCGAACAGGTCCGGGTCGGTCTCCCAGCCACCGACGATCTGCGGGGTCACCGAGGACGTGGCCCAGGTGTCCAGCACGTCCGGGTCGCCGATGAAACCGCCCGGTCGGCCGCGTTGCGACTCGTCGTAGCCGGGCGCCGGATCGCTGGATGGGTCGACCGGCAGCGCGGACTCGTCCGGCGTGAGAGGGTGGGACCAGTCCGGCTCGCCAGTGTCGTCGAGCCGGTACCACAGCGGCACCGGCACGCCGAAGAAGCGTTGACGACTGACCAGCCAGTCCCCGTTGAGGCCGCCCACCCAGTTGTCGTAGCGGTGCTTCATGTGCGCCGGCACCCAGTGCAACTGCTCGCCCCTGCCCAGCAGCGTGGCTCGCAGCGCCTCGTCCCGGCCGCCGTTGCGCAGATACCACTGTCGAGTCGAGACGATCTCCAGTGGCCGGTCGCCGCGTTCGTAGAACTTGACCGGGTGGGTGATCGGGCGCGGCTCGCCGATCAGGTCACCGGTGTCGGCCAGCATTCCGACGATCTCCCGGCGGGCGCCGTTGACTGTCTGCCCGGCCAGCGCCGCGTACGGCTGGGTCGGCACCCCGTGCGGCGGCTCGGGGAGCAACCGACCGTCCCGGCCGATCACCACCCGGGTGTCCAGCCCCAGCTCACGCCACCAGGTCACGTCGGTCAGGTCACCGAACGTGCAGACCATAGCGACACCGGTGCCCTTGCCGGGTTCGGCGAGGGGATGGGCGTACACGGGCACCTCGACGTCGAACAGCGGGCTGCGCACTGTGGCGCCCACCAGGTCGGCGTACCGCTCGTCGTCGGGGTGGCAGACCAGCGCCACACAGGCCGGTAGCAGCTCGGGCCGGGTGGTGTCGATGAGCACCTCCCGCCCGTCGGCCGCTGTGAACCGCAGCCGGTGGTAGGCGCCGGGGCGCTCCCGGTCCTCCAACTCCGCCTGGGCGACGGCGGTGGCGAAGCCGACATCCCAGAGGGTCGGCGCCTCCGACTGGTACGCCTCGCCGCGGCGCAGGTTGCGGACGAACGCCCGTTGGCTGGTGGTCCGGGCGATCCGGCCAATGGTCGTGTACGTCAGCGACCAGTCCACCGACAGCCCGAGCCGTCGCCACAGCGCCTCGAAGGCCTGCTCGTCGGTGACAGTCAGCCGTTCGCACAGCTCGATGAAGTTGCGCCGGGAGATTGGGGTGGGGTCGCGGCGGGCCGCGTCGTCGACCGGAGCCGCTGGCGGCCGCCACACCGGGTCGTACGGCAGCGCCGGATCGCAGCGCACCCCGTACACGTTCTGCGCCCGACGCTCGGTGGGCAGGCCGTTGTCGTCCCAGCCCATCGGGTAGAAGACGGCCTTGCCGCGCATCCGCTGGTACCGCGCCGTGGTGTCGGTGTGCGTGTACGAGAAGACGTGCCCCATGTGCAACTCGCCCGATACCGTCGGCGGCGGGGTGTCGATCGAGAACACGTCGCTGCGCTGCTTCGAGCGGTCGAACGCGTACGTGCCTTCCTCCTGCCAGCGGCGTGCCCAGCTCTCCTCGAGCCCGTCCAGTGTCGGACGCTCGGGAACGCCGGCGCGGGCCGTCCTCGCCGTATCGGTCATGCTGCGATCGTAGGCACCTACCGGGTGCGGGGCGACGTAGTTGCGGCCGAACACACCGGCCGGCGGTCGTGGCCGCGGCGGGGCGGCAAGGCTAGATCAGCGAGTCACGCCACTGGCGGTGCAGGGCGGCGTACCGGCCGTCGGCCTCGGCAAGTACGGCCGGCGGTCCGTCCTCGACGACAGTTCCGCCGTCGAGAACGAGCACCCGGTCGGCCGTCTCCACAGTGGAGAGCCGATGGGCGATCACGAGTGCGGTGCGGTCACGCAGGATGGTGCCGAGTGCCCGCTGCACCAGACGTTCCGTCGGCACGTCCAGCGACGACGTCGCCTCGTCCAGGATGAGCACTGTCGGGTCGGCCAGGAACGCGCGGGCGAACGCGACCAGCTGCCGCTGCCCGGCGGAGAGCCGGCCGCCGCGCCGGTGCACCTGGGTGGCGTACCCCTCGGGCAGTGCGGCGATGAAGTCGTGCGCGCCGATCGCCCGCGCGGCGGCCTGGACGGCGGCGTCGTCGGCCCCCGGGCAACCGAACCGGATGTTCTCCGCGACGGTCCCGCTGAACAGGTGGTTCTCCTGCGTTACCAGCACGACCGCGCGGCGCAGGTCGGCGTCGCGTAGGTCGCGCAGGTCGACCCCGTCCAGCCGGACCGTGCCGGTGTCGGGGTCGTGGAACCGGGCCACCAGCTTCGCGATCGTCGACTTGCCCGCCCCGGTGGGGCCGATCAGCGCCACTGTCTGCCCGGCCGGCACTGTCAATTCCAGCCGGCGAAGAATCGGGGTGTCGGCCCGGTAGCCGAAGCCGACCGCACGGAAGATCAACTCACCACGGCCGGGACCTGTCGGCAGCGGTGTGGGCCGGGCGGGTTCGGCGACGCCCGGTCGTTCGTCGAGCACCCCGGCCAGTTTCTCCAACGCGGCGGTGGCCGACTGCAACGAGTTGTAGAACTGGCTCAGCTCCTGCATCGGCTCGAAGAAACGGCGCAGGTAGAGAAGGAACGCGGCGAGCACACCGATCTCGGTCTGCCCGCCGAGCACCCGCCAGCCGCCGTAGCAGAGCACCACAGCCACTGTGACGTTGCCGATCAGCTTGATCGCGGGCGAGTACGTGGCGATCAGCCGAAACGCGTGCAGGCTGCTCCGCCGGTAGTCGTCGCCGAGCGCCACGAAGATCCGTTGGTTGCGAGGCTCCCGGCGGAACGCCTGCACCGCCCGGATGCCCCGCATCGACTCGACGAAGTGCACGATGACCAGCGCGACCGCGTCCCGGGTTCGTCGGTACGCGCTGGCCGACGACCGGGCGAACCAGCGGGAGAGCCAGAACAGGAAGGGGAAGGCGAACAGCGTCACGGCCGCCAGCGGCAGGTCCAGCCAGAGCAGGATGGCGGCCACCGACAGGATGGAGAGCCCGGCCAGCACCAGGCTGTCGATCCCACCGTCGACCAGCTCGGCGATCGAGTCCAGGTCACTGGTGAGCCGGGAGACCATCCGGCCGGACGTGTACCGCTCGTGGAAGCCCACCGACAGCCGCAGGAAATGCCCGAACACCCGCTGCCGCAGGTCGAGCAGGACGGCCTGGCCGATCCGGGCGGAGAGGGTGAGGAAGCCGCGGCGGGCCGCGTACTCGGTCACCGCGGCCACCGCGAACGCCCCGGCGACGGTGACCAGCGGGCCGGCGTCGCCGGCACGCAACGGAGGGATGGCCCGGTCGATCCCGATCATGACCAGGTACGGGCCGGACATCGCGGCGGCGTTCTGGGCCAGCAGCAGGGCGACCGCCGCGGCGAGACGCCTCCGGTGCGGGCGGAGCAGGTCGCCCAGCAGGGTGCGGCTGAGCCGGCGTAGCCGGGCCACCGCCTCGGGGCTGGTGTCCTCGGCTCGACTCCGGTCGGCCTCCGGGTCGGTGGCGGTTCCGCGCCAGCGGGTGAGCTCGGGCTCCTCCTCGGGAGGTGGGTCGGCCTGCTCCGGCACCCTCACGAGTGCACCAGCCCCCACCCGTCCGAAGGGGACGAACTCGGGCCGCTGGCCCCCGCCGGTGGTGGATGCCCGGCGGGCGGCTCGGCGGCGAGCAGCGCCCGGTACGCCGGAACGGTGGCCAGCAGGTCGGAGTGCCGGCCGGTCGCGGTGATCCGTCCGTCCTCCAGCAGGGCGACCCGGTCGGCCAGCGCGATCGTCGACGGCCGGTGCACCACCAGCAGGGCGGTGCTGTCGCGCAGGACCCGCCGCAGCGCCGCTTCGACAAGGGCCTCGGTGTGCACGTCGAGAGCGGAGAGCGGGTCGTCCAGCACGAGCACCGCCGGTCTGCCGAGCACTGCCCGCGCCAACGCGAGCCGTTGCCGTTGCCCGCCGGAGAGGGACAGCCCCTGCTCGCCCACGCGGGTCGCCAACCCCCAGGGCAGGTCGTACGCGAAGTCGGCCTGGGCCAGCGCGAGGGCCGCGCGGATCTCGTCGTCGCCGGCGTCCGGGCGACCCAGTGTGAGGTTTTCCCGCACCGACATGGAGAAGAGCGTCGGCTCCTCGAACGCCACGCCGACCAGCCGACGCAGCGAGGCCAGCCGCAGCTCGCGCAGGTCGTGCCCGTCCAGGGTGATCCGGCCGGTGGTCACGTCGTGCAGTCGGGGCACCAGGGAGAGCAGCGTGCTCTTGCCGGAGGCGGTGGCGCCGACCAGGGCCAGCGTCTCGCCCGGCTCGACGCTCAGGTCGATCTCGTGCAGCACCGCTGTGCTGGCACCCGGGTAGCTGAACGCGACCTGCTCGAAGCGCAGCCGACCGTGCACCGCGCCGCGTGACAGCGCGACCGCTCCGGGAGAGTCAACGATCTGAGGTGGAGTGTCCAGCACCTCCTGGATCCGGTCGGCGGCGGTGGCCGCCTCCTGACCGTTGGCGATGATCCAACCCAGCGACTGCACCGGCCAGATGAGCATCAGTTGGAGGCTGACGAAAGCGACCAGCTCGCCGATGGTGAGCGCGCCCTGCGCGGCGGCGGCCGCCCCCGCCGCCAGCACCACGCCCAGTGTCACGTTGGGCACCAGGTCCAGCAGCGCCGAGGTGTTCGCCAGCAGCCGCCCCTTGCCGACGCCCGTGTCGTGCAGGCGCCGGGCCGCACCGGCGAAGCGAGCGGCCAGCTCGGGCCCCCGCCCGTACGCCTTCATGGTGCGCAGGCCCTGCGCGGTCTCCTCGACAAGCGTTGCCACGTCGCCCTGCTGATCCTGCATTCGGCGGGACGCGGCGTGGTAGTGCCGGCCGAACCGGCGACTGATCAGCAGCAGTGGCACCGCGCTGGCCGCTACCAGCACCCCGAGCGCCGGGTGCAGGTTGATCAGCAGCACCACCACTACCACGTACGTGGTCAGGTTGAGCAGCAGGAAGAACACGCCGAAGGAGAGGAACCGGCGGATCACCGACAGGTCGCTGGTGATCCGGGAGAGCAACTGGCCGGACTGCCAGCGGTCGTGGAAGCTGGTCGGCAACCGTTGCAGGTGGGCGTAGACGTCGGCGCGCAGCGCCGCCTCCATGCCCACCGCCGAGGACGACTGCACCCACCGGCGGATGAAGATGAGCACCGCCTCGACGACGCCGAGCAGCAGCGCCAGGCCGCCGAGCTGGAGCAGCCCGGCCGGTTCGTGTCGGGCCACCGGCCCGTCCACTACCCGCTGAACGACCAGGGGTACGGCGATCCCGGCCGCGGTGCCGGCGAGGCCCGCGACGAGCAGCCAGGCGAACTCGGCGGCGTACGGGCGCAGGTAGGGGCGCAGCCGCCAGAGGTTGTGCACGGGGTGGGTGCCCGCGGCGGCCCGGGCGGCCGGGTCGCCGTCGCTCTCCACAGGCACTACCAGACGGTAGCGTCAATGAGTGTCGATGCTCCTGTCAGCTTGTTGTCAAGCGTCGCTCATGACCGAGAAGCCACTTCTTCACTTCCAGCCCCCAGCGGTAGCCACCGAGTGTGCCGTCGGTGCGAAGAACCCGGTGGCAGGGCACGAAGAGGGCTGCCGCGTTCCGGGCGCAGGCTGCCGCTGCGGCTCGGACCGCCGGTGGTCGACCGGCCAGCGCGGCGTACCCGGTGTAGGTGACCGGGGTGCCCGGTGGGACCTCGCGCAGCACCTGCCAGGCGTGCGCCATGAACTCTCCACCGGTGCGTTGACGCACCGGCACTGTGTCGATGGCGGCGAGGTCACCGTCCAGGTAGGAGTGGACCGCCGCACTGACCGGACCGAGGTCGGCCCGCTCCCGTAGCGGTGCCCGCAGGGCCGGGTGGACCAGGGGCAGCAGCACCGCCGGGTCCGCTGTGAAGCCGGCCGCCCGTACGTCACCGTCAGGGCCGGCGAGGATGCTCAGTGGGCCGGCGGGTGTGCTCAGTACGGTGCTGTCGATGTTCATGCCGCTCTCCAGAGTCTGATCGTGGCGTAGGACCGCCAGGGCCGCCAGCGCTCGGCGTACCTGTCGAGGGTTGGTGGGGTGTCGGGCAGGCCGAGCGCGGCGGCGCCGCGCCGGACCGCGAGGTCGGAGCTGAGCAGGATGTCGGGGTCGCCGAAGGCGCGCATGGCCAGGTAGTTGGCGGTCCACGGGCCGATGCCGGGCAGCGCGAGCAGTCGCCGAACGGCCTCCTCCCGATCCGCCCCAGCCGCGAGGTCGACGGTTCCGTCCACGACGGCACGAGCCAACCCCCGCAGAGCCTCCCGCCGCCCCACAGGCATCCCGAACCCCGAGTCCGGCAGCCCCAAAAGCTCCTCCGCCCCCAAGAACCCCCGCAGATCCCCCGGCTCACCCCGTTGATCATGAAGTTGTCGTCCAGAAACGCCGTCGTCAGTGGCAATAACTTCATGATCAACGCGAGCGTGGGCGGTCAGGAGGCGGGTGAGGGTTGTTCTCGCGGACGTGACCGAGACCTGTTGGCCGATGATGGCGCGGACGGCCTGTTCGAAGCCGTCGACGGCGCGGGGGACGCGGATGCCGGGTTCGGCGACGACCGCCGGGGCCAGCGCCGGGTCGGCGGCCAGCGTGGCGTCGATGGCCGCCGGGTCTGCGTCCAGGTCGAGCAACCGGCGGCAGCGGGCCACCGCCGGCGCCAGGTCGCGCAGGTCGGCGAGCCGCAGCGTCGCCGCCACGTGCCCGTCCACCGGGGTCAGCGCCACCTGGCCGGTGCCGTGCGGCAACCGCAGACCCCTGTGGTACGTCCCGTCGCGGACCGCCTCCACGCCGGGCAACGCCCGCACGGCGAGGAAGTCCAGCAGCGCCCGGGAGTGCAGCGGCGGGCGGTACGCCAGCCGGAGCGCGATGGTCCCCGCCCCGGTCGGCGCCTGCTGGCGACCACGGGCCGTGCGCAGGTCGGACGGGGCGCTCGCGTACACCTCGCGAAGCGTGTCGTTGAACTGCCGCACGCTGCCGAAGCCGGCGGCGAACGCGATCTCGGCCATCGCCAGGTCGGTCGTCTCGATCAGGATCCGGGCGGTCTGGGCGCGTTGGGCCCGGGCCAGCGCGAGCGGCCCGGCACCCATCTCGGCGCTCAGCATCCGGTGCAGGTGCCGCTCGGTGTAGCCCAGCCGGGAGGCCAACCCCGGTACGCCGTCCCGGTCGACCACCCCGTCGGCGATGAGCCGCATCGCCCGACCGACCACGTCCGCGCGGACGTCCCAGAGCGGTGAGCCGGGCGCGGCGTCCGGCCGGCAGCGGCGGCAGGCACGCAGCCCGGCGCCCTGCGCGGCGGCGGCGGACGGGAAGAACCGGACGTTCTGCCGCTTCGGTGTGATCGCCGGGCAGGACGGTCGGCAGTAGATCCCGGTGGACGTCACGCCGGTGTAGAACCAGCCGTCGAACCGCTGGTCACGGCTGTCCACGGCCCGGTAACACCGCTCGAAGTCCATCTCCATGTCACAGATGATGCCCCGCTCGACCGGTCATCGGCTGGCGGGAATCGGACCTGGGTGTGCGTGGCCGGCGCGGGCACCCGCCCCGGGTCAGCGGCGTCGTCGGTGCGGCTGACCGGACCGGCCGGCGCGGGAGCCCTGACCGGTTCGGTCGGCCTGGCCGGCACCGGTGGACCGGTTGGCCTGACCAGCGTGGTTGCCCTGACCGGCGCGGTTGCCCTGGCCGGTCAGCAGGGCCGATCGGAACACACCGTCCGGGTCGTACCGCTTCCACAGCCGCCGGACCCGTGCCCCGGTCTCGCCCGGGTAGATCCGGGCGAACGCCGCGGGGTCCGGCCGACTCTCGAAGTTGACGTACGCGCCGTCGGCGCGTGCCCCGGCGGCCCGCCAGGCGGCGTTCAACGCGGCATCGGCCTGCGGCGGGAACACCGAGGCCACGATCAGCGTGTCCTGGTGGCGATGCGGGTACGCGGTCGCGTCGGAGGCGACGTCGTTGACAGCCCCACCCAACGAGCGGAGCTGGATCACCGCCCGCCCCGGCCCGGTCACCGCTCGCGTCACGGCCCGCGCCCCGGCGTCGTCCAGCGCTGTGAACAGACCGTTTGTGGTCGTGCCACGCTGCTGCCCGACGTTGGGGTTGAGGTGCGCTGTCGGCACCAGCGTCGGGTAGGGCAGCAGGTCGGTCCGGTGTTCGAGCACCTTGCCGATGGCGAGCAGCGGTTCCACAGCCGGTCGGGCCCGGCGCAGGCTCTCGGCGGCGACCACGGCGGTGACGGACATGAGGACCGATCGACCCTCCGCGAACATCACGGCGGCCGCGGACAGTTCCTGTGGCGCCTGCGCGAGGTAGCTCGTCCACTCCCGGACGGTGCGACCGTCCGGATGTGCCTCGATGACCAGCTGCGCGACACCGACGTTGCGCTGTTCGGCCGCCTCGATCTCGAAGGCCACCACGATGCCCGCGCCAGCCCCGGCGCCACGGACCAGCCAGAACAGCTCCGGCTCGTGTTCGGCGTCAGCGCGTACCAGCGTCCCGTCCGCCAGCACCACCTCGACGGCGCGGACCCGGTCGATGGTGAGGCCGTGGGCGCGGACCAGCCAGCCGACACCACCGCCGGTGGCCAGGCCGCCGACGCCGACACCGCCGTAGTCACCCGAGCTGATCACCAGCCCGTACGGGGCCAGCGCCTTCGCCACGTTCGCCCAGCGCGCGCCGGCCTCGACCCGGACCAGCCCGGCCCGCTCGTCGATCACCTGAACCCGGTTGAGCATGGAGAGGTCGATGACCACCCCACCGTTGTTTGACGAGGTTCCGGACAGGCCGTGCCCGCCGCTGCGGACCGCGATCGGCAGCCGCTGCTCCCGCGCGTAGCGCAGCGCGTCCACCACCTGCGCGGTGGTCTTCGGCAGCAGGACCGCTGCCGGGGACGCCGACCTGGTGTACGTCGAGCGCAGTTGCGCGTACCGGCGGTCGCCGGGGGTGACGATCTGCCCCCGGAGGGAGTCGGGCACCCGGGCCATGGCGGTGCTCATCGTTGGCCCCGCAGCTCGCACCTCGGGTGTCCGGGATCGGTCATGGCCCAAGAATGAGCGGGCATGTCGGCCTCGACAAATTCGGCGGACCGGTGCCCGCCGGCCGCTGCGACGCGCGACGCTCGCCGGTACGGGGAGCGCCGCGCGAAGGTGACCGGAATCTCCTGGGTTGACCGGTCAGGCCGGGGCGGTTCCGCTCAACGCGCCGGGCTCGGCATGACAGTCGGCCGGCCCGGCACACCGGGCGGGCCCGGCGGAGTCGTCGGGGTTGGTGAGATCGTCGGTCGGCCCGGCACACCGGGTGGACCCGGCGGAGTCGTCGGGCTTGGCTTGACAGTCGACCGGCCCGGTACGCCGGGCGGGCCCGGCGTGATCGACGGGTCCCCGGGCGCGCCCCCGGGGCTCGGTACGACAGTCGGCACCGTGGTGGGCTCGGACGGGGTGGGCACGGGTGGGCTGGGCACGGCCGCCGGGCCGGCCGGGCTGGGTACGGCCGGGGGAGGCTCGTCCGAGCCGGTCGCGGCCAGGGCGATCGGGGTGGCGATCAGGATCGCCGCCAGGGTGCTCACCGCCCCCACCGTCACTGTGGCGCGACGTCTGTTGCGCACCCGCCGTTCCGCTCGGCTCAACTGGTCATGCACGATCGGTGCCTCCTCGGCCAGGTCGGTGAGGGTGGAGCGGATGAGGTGCTCGAAGGGTTCGGTCATCGCCGTACCTCCAGCCTGTCGACGTCCGGCAGCAGGTCACGCAGTCGCTTCACCGCTCGATGGGTACGGCTGCGTACGGTCCCCACCGAGCAGCCCAGCAACTCGGCCACCCGGGCTTCGGGCAGGTCCTCGTAGTAGCGGAGGACCACCACCGCCCGCTGTGTCGGTGGCAGGTGACGCAGCGCCGCCCGCATCGCCAACCGCACGTCGGTGCCGCCGCTCGGGTCGCCGCCGACCGGTTCGTCGGCCGGGTTGAGCGGTGTCTCCCGCCACCGGCGAAGTCGCCGCCACCAGCTGATCTGCTCGCGGTACATCACCACCCGCAGATAGCCCTCGGGATCGGCGTGCCGAATGGTTCCCCACTTCGGGATGGTCCGCGCCAACGCCGACTGGAACAGGTCCTCGGCGGCGTTGCGGTCACCGGTCAGCAGGTACGCGACCCGCATCAGCGCCGGAGTCCGGCTGCCGACGAACTCGGCCAGCCGCGCGCGCTCGTCCTCGTCCACCCACCACCCCCGTTTCGTTGTCACAGATACAGACGCCCCAGGTCACCGTCGCTATCCACGATCGGTGGGGTTTTTCGGCCCGAAAGTGTCGGTCGTGCCGGGTAGCGTCCGGCCACCAACTGAAGAAGGGGTGCGGCGGATGACGAGCGTGGCGGGTTGGGCGGCGGCGTCGACACCGGGTGCGTTCCCGCCGCTGCCCCGTGCGGTGGCGCAGTCCTTCTACCGCCGGATGCGGGCCGTCGCGCCGGCCGCCGTGGGCGCCATCGAACGGGACCGGGCGGGCGACCCCGAGCAGAGCTTCCCCGACACGGCCTGCGGCCGGTTGGCCGGCTCCCTCGACGACGCGGGCCTGCGGGCGCTCGGGATGTGGACGCACCACTGGTGCATGCGCTTCTACGACGACGACACGAGCGTCGGCCGGCGGTTGATCCGCGAGATCGCCGCGCGGCAGGGGCTGGGTTGGACGGCCGACGAGGTGCGTTGGATGCTGCGCGAGTCGGTCTCGGCCGGGCCGGCCGCGGCCGACCGATTCACACTGCCCCGCGCCGCCGCCGGGCAACTGCCCCCGGCCGACCGTCGGGCCCTGGGCCATTGGCCCGAGGTCGAGGTGCCCCGCCAACGGCGGCCCGACCAGTCTGGTTGATCATGATGTTGGCGGGGCCCGACCGCCACCCGCGGGTGGCGGTCGGGCCCCGCACCGAGCGGGCGGAAGACCGGCTACGGCAGGATGGACGCCGCACCGCCCCCACCGGAAGGACGCTTCGATGCCTGCCAGCGAACCGACCATCATCGCCACCAGCATGGGCTTCTTTCGGGGCAACCGCGGGCCCTACGACCTGCGCCCCAGCCCGGTCTTCGAGCTGGCGGCCGAGTTGGCCGAGGCCGGTCCGCAGCCGCGGGTCTGCTACCTCGGGCAGGCCGTCGGCGACCAGCCCACCTCGTTGACGGCCGTCTACGGCGCGTTCGCCGACACCCGGTTCCGGCTGTCACACCTCGCCCTGTTCCCGATGCCGAACGTCGAGGACGTCCGCGCCCACCTGCTCGCCCAGGACGTGATCTGGGTCGGCGGCGGCAGCGTGGCCAACCTGGTCGCGGTGTGGCGGGTGCACGGGCTCGACGAGATCCTGCACGAGTGCTGGCAGGCCGGCGTGGTGCTGGCCGGCGTCTCCGCCGGCTCGATCTGCTGGCATGTCGGCGGTGCCACCGACAGCTTCGGCCCCCGGCTGCGCGGCTTCACCGAGGGCCTGGCCTGGCTGCCGTACGGCAACGGGGTGCACTACGACAGCGAGGGCCAGCGCCGCCCGCTCATGCACGAGCTGGTCGGTGATGGCACGCTCCCCACCAGCCACTGCACCGACGACGGCGTCGGCCTGGTCTACCGGGGCACCAAGCTGGTCGAGGCAATCGCGGACCGCGACGGCGTCTCGGCGTACGAGGTCAGCCGCGGCGCGGACGGCAGCGTTCGGGAGGCGGTCATCGCCCCCCGCCGGCTCGGTTGAGCGTCACGCCTCCTCGACCGGCTGTCGGCGGCGCAGCGCCGCGTCGAAGACCTGGGCCAGCTCGGCGGCGTCCTCCCCGGCGTGGTGCGTGTGCGGCATGTCGTGCAGGCCCAGCTCCTGCTTGATCGTGCCCTGGCGGGTCTCGGCCCACTCGCTGCCGGTCAACCCCATCCAGTAGCTGCGGAGATCAACACCGGAGCCTGTCGCACCGAACGGGCTGTGCCCGACGAAGCGGATGAAGTACCAGTGCACGAACATGCCGTCCCAGACGGCCGGGGCGGCGAGGAAGGCCGGGCGGCCGATCCGGCGCAGCCCGTCGACCCAGGCCGCCGCGGCGGACATCGCCTCCTGCGCGGTGGGCGCCTCCCGCAGCAGCCGGTCCCGGTCCAGGCCGGAGACGGCCAGCGCCGCCGGGACGAACTCGTCGGAGATGGGACGCAGCTCGGTGTAGAAGGTGAGGTCCGGGCGGCCGGCTACGGCCATGCCCAGCGAGATCATGCTGTACGGCCCGGGGATCGGCCCGTCCGCCTCCACATCGACGGCGATGTACAGCTCGGGCAACGTCGAGGTCATTCTGCCTCCAGCAGCGGAACATCGAACCGGGAGATTAGCAACGCCGGACAGGACCCGGTGGGAGCGACGATCGACCAGCGGCTCGGCGCCGAATCGGAGCCGCCTGGACCGGCCCGGCCGGGACCGGCGTAAGCTGGCCCGTCGTGAGTCTCACCATCGGCATCGTCGGCCTGCCCAACGTCGGCAAGAGCACGCTTTTCAACGCGTTGACCAAGAACGACGTGCTGGCGGCGAACTATCCGTTCGCCACCATCGAGCCCAACGTCGGCGTGGTCGGGCTGCCCGACGAGCGGCTGGGCAAGCTGGCCGAGATCTTCTCCTCGCAGAAGGTGCTGCCGGCGCCGGTGTCGTTCGTCGACATCGCCGGCCTGGTCCGCGGCGCGTCGAAGGGGCAGGGCCGGGGCAACGCCTTCCTGGCCAACATCCGCGACGCCTCGGCGATCTGCCAGGTCGTCAGGGCCTTCTCCGACCCGAACGTGGTGCACGTCGACGGCAAGATCTCCCCGGCCGACGACATCGAGACGATCAACACCGAGCTGATCCTCGCCGACCTGCAGACCCTGGACAAGGCGCTGCCCCGGTTGGAGAAGGAGGCCAAGCTCCGCAAGGACCGGGCCGCCGCTGTCGCCGCCGCGAAGGCCGCGATCGAGGTGCTCGACGGTGGCACCACCCTCTACTCCGGGGCCGCCGCCGCCAAGATCGAGCTGGAACACCTGCGCGAGCTGCACCTGCTCACCACCAAGCCCTTCCTGTACGTCTTCAACGTCGACGAGGCCGAGCTGGCCAACGAGACGTTCCTCGACGAGTTGCGCGCCCTGGTCGCCCCCGCCGAGGCGATCTTCATGGACGCCAAGATCGAATCTGAGTTGGTGGACCTGCCCGAGGACGAGGCCCGCGAGCTGCTGGAGTCGATCGGGCAGAACGAGCCCGGCCTCAACCAACTCGTCCGGGTCGGCTTCCGCACCCTCGGCCTCCAGACGTACCTCACGGCCGGCCCCAAGGAAGCGCGCGCCTGGACCGTCCCGGTCGGCGCCACCGCGCCGGAGGCCGCGGGTGTCATCCACAGCGACTTCCAGCGCGGCTTCATCAAGGCCGAGGTGGTCTCGTACCACGACCTGGTCGAGCACGGTTCGATGGCGGCGGCCAAGGCGGCGGGCAAGGTCCGCATCGAGGGCAAGGAGTACGTCATGCAGGACGGCGACGTGGTGGAGTTCCGCTTCAACGTCTGAGTCGGGCCTGTTCTCGCAGGTTAGACGGTTGGGCATGGCTACGAGGCGTGAAGATATAGACACGTCCGGGCCGGCACGAGCGAGCTGGTCGTCGTCTTGCCCGCGCCGTTTAACCATACGATCACGGGGAGCGGGATGGTTTGCCGCGATCGACGGGTCTTCGGCTGCGTGCGCACCCTGGATCGCGGAGCGAACTGCCATTCGTTCGATCTGAACTGTCCGGGTCGTGCTGGCGCCAAGCCTCAGTCATCCCCGTACTCGTCTACGTCCAGCTCGGCCCCCGTGCGGTAAAGGAACTCCAGGACCCTGCGATCTAGGTGCCAGCCGAGACGCTGATGCTGGCCGGGTAAGCGGACCAGGTCAGCGCCGTTCGGCTGCGGACTCTGCCCTTCGTCACCGTCGTCGTTGAAGTAGCGCACAACCTGGAGCGTCCCGGTGATGCCCTCTCCCTCTGACGCGTCGATCTCTCTGGCGAGAGCCGCGATCTCATCGGCGAAGGGCTCAAGTCGCTCGATGAGGCAGTCAATCTGCTCATCGAGCGTCAGGCCGCCATCACGGCACACAAGCCTCCACGCATGGACACGGGGCGCCGGAGGGTCCTCCCTCTTGCTGGCCCTGACGCTAATCTCGTCTGGCTCCATGCCCAAGCGGGCCGCCATCTCGTGCGGCGGCACGTGCTCCGAGCGCAATGTGAAGTACACATACTGAAGTACCCGCATGCCTCCGATCATGGCAACGGGCCTGCGCAGCGAACAGCCTGCAACACCGCTTCGTGCCCGATCCGCGCCCGACGCAGCGGTCAACGCAGGTCGACGGTGGCACTCAGGTGGCCTCAGCCCGAACGCTCCGTGCTTCTCTATCAGTCGGTATGGCTGCTCGAGGTGTGAATCACCGCGATTCCCAAGCTGACTCTTCAGTTGGATCGAGACAGCTCGCCCCCTCTAGCTGGTTCGGGCGGACTCGGAACTGAGTTGCTCCGTCCTCGGCTTCCACATGGTCGGGACATGGCACCTCACGAACGTCGGCCGAGGCAGAGCAGCGCCAGGAAGGATGTCGTCATCCAAGAAGAAGATCGGCACCTTGTCGACGAAGGCGGGTGCGCTCCTTCGAGTGCTGGTGCCCGCTCCCCAGTAGGGCGGGGCGACGGCAGACGAGACGGCGGGGCGCACCGCTACATTTGCGTCGAGGCTGGATACTCCCACCATGAACCAGATCTGGCCGGTTTTTCTCGTCGCCGCGCTTGGTGTTACCGGTACCCTCGGGGCCGCTATTTCGACCCAGTTCCTTACCACTCGCCGCGAGGACCGTCGATGGAATGTGGAGCGCGAACGTGAGCAGGAACGCTGGGAGCGAGAGCGCGAAGACCGAGCGAGGGAGTGGCAGCGAGAGGATGAGCTTCGGCATCGCGAGTCCCGCGAAGAGACCTACAAAGAGTTCATGCAGACCATTTGCAATTGGGGTCGACGAGCGGCTGATATCAGGCAGATGATCGAGTCCCGAGAGGGTCATCTGTTCATCGTGGATACCGACGATCTCTACGAAGCCAGCGTGAATGCCATAGGCATCATGGCGGAGCTGGAGCTTTCGGCCTCCGCGCCGGTCCGAGATTCCGCCCGTGAATGCTGCGACGTCATGTCGAGGTTCGTCGCCGAGGTGGATGCCGTACTTCCCATGTCGGAAGGAGCGGATGGACTTGATGTTCCTGTTAGGCTTCACGACAGCTATAAGGCTGTCGCCAGAAAGACCGTTGAATTAATGCGCGCCGATCGTGGCCTCATGTCTCTGGCCGCGATCAATCCGCAAATGCTGCCCAATGCCCGGCCTGGTTCGCCAGCGCCGTTTGGGCAGGACGTCGATCGGTTCGAGCGGTTTCAGGGCGGCTTGGGGAAGGCGAGGGCCAGCTCCCGATCGTGAGTCTGTGAGCCAACGGTCGGCGCCCAGGACGATCTGCCACAGCTGCCGACCGGCGGTGTCGATCACTTGATGGACGGCGTTCGTCGCCTGCTCGGCTTGCGTTTTCTTCCGGCCCTGGCGTTCGCGAACTGTCGTTGGCGCTGGTCTTGTTGCTGCCGCTGCCAGTCGCGTCGCCGACGGTCGCGTCGTCGCTGGTAGCCGCGGGCGATCACAGCTAACGCCATCCACCCGGACAGAACCAGGCCTGCCGCTCCGACCACCCCTTGCAGCCGGCCCCGGTGCCCGCTGAGGATGCCGAAATCGGTGACGAAATCCTCCGGATCATTGGGATTGACCCAGATTCGTACCGCACTGCCGGCCGGCAGGCACACCTCCCAACAGCCGACCTCGGCCTGACGCTGAGCACCGACGAACTCGTAGCGCAGGTGCATCGTGTTCCGCCGCTTGTGCACGAGTTCTTCGACGACTGCCTGGGCTGGCACGCCATGAACCCACAGGTGACTCTCCCAAGCGTCGTTGTCCTGAAAGGTCTTGAAAGGCAGCCACATCATGACCATCCCGACCAGGAGGCCGAGTGCGTAGACGGGGTAGCGGGCGCGCCACCAGCTCCGCAGGATCTGCACGGTGACCATGGTGACAGTCGATGTCGACAGGCGGCGGTAGGTTGACCGCATGACGGAACAGCTGCTCCGGTCGTCGTTTGGCGCGGCGGCGACCGCGTACGCCGAGCACCGCCCGGACTACGCGCAGGCCGCGGTGCGGTGGGCGTTGGAGCCCGCCCCCGGCCTACGCGTGCTCGACCTGGGCGCCGGCACCGGCAAGCTGTCCGCGACGCTCGTGGCGGTGGGCGCGGACGTCGTGGCGGTCGAACCTGACCCGGCGATGCTCGCCGAGCTACGCCGTGCGGTGCCGGCTGTCCGTGCCCTGGCGGGCAGCGCCGAGGCGATCCCGTTGCCGGACGGGTCCGTCGACGCCGTGCTCGCCGGCAACGCTCTGCACTGGTTCGACATGGCCGTTGCCGGGGCGGAAATCGCCAGAGTTCTCGCACCCGGCGGTGTCCTGGCCGGTCTGTGGAACATCATGGACGACCGGATCGACTGGGTTGCCGGGCTCGAACGGGTCAGCGGGAGTGCGGCAATTGGCCCGCGTGACACCCTGAGCAGTTGGCGCACGGCTACGGCGGACATGCTCGTTCCGAGCACCGGCCTGGTCGCGCGGTTCGGGTCGCCGGAGCCTGTCGAGTTCCCGCACGGGCAGCGCCGTACCGCCGACTCGCTCGTCGCGACGCTCGCGACGCGGGCCGGGATGCTGGTCATGCCGGAAGAGGAGCGAACGGCAACGCTCGGCCGGATCCGCGCGTTCCTCGGGAGTCGACCCGAAACCGCGCACGACGAGTTCACCCTGCCGATGCTGACCGGCGTCCTGCGCGCCCGCCGGAGCTGAGGGTCCGCGACCCGGTGAACCGACATCGGGGCGGGGCATTGAAAGCTTTGTTGGCAGGTGCCGAGGTGGCGCTCGTGGGCCTGTTCTCGGCGAAGGACAGGGAGTTCGACAGCAAGCTCAATCTGCTGGCCAGCGTGGTGGAAGCCCACGGTGGCCAGGTCGTGAGCCGGCACGTGCAGCGGCGGGGTGTCTCTTCCGGCGGCGCGGACAAGATGGGCGACCCGTTCTCGCGGCGAACGTTGCTCAGCCCCGGCAGGGCCCGCGAAATCGCCGAGGCCTGCTGGCAGCGCGGGGTCGGCGTCGCGGTGTTCGCGAACCCCTTGACCGACCACCAGCGGGCCGTCCTTACGGATATGTTCGGCTGTCCCGTCCTGACTGGCGAGGACCTCCGATAGGTCAGGGACGGACGGCCTTCTCGCCATGGACGGTTGCGTACTCCGCGGCGAGCCAGGGCCCGAGGTCGTCGATGAGTTCGCGGAGCACGCCTGGAACCGGCGAAGGCGTGCGGCCGACAACGGCAGCTCGACGCATCTGCCCGGCGCGTTCCGGATAGTAAAGCCCGAACGCCTCGGCGGACTCGGTGAGGTCGCTCGTCCAGCCTCCCCACCGAGGCATGATCAGCGTGAATCCCGTCCTGACGATGCGCCGGGCGACGAGCCGGCTGAGGGCCTTACGTTGCTGGTCGGTGTTTGCTTCGGCTGCGTGGCGGCGCCACTCCGGAAGCGCAAGGGACAGGTCACCGTTCGTCTCGCGGGCGAGCAGGGGAGTGGGCCGGTAGCGGGGGAGTTGGTCGGCGAGGTCGTCGCCCAGCAGGGGGGTGCACAGGCAGGCGACGAAGAAGCCGAGGTCGTGCCGCTCAAGCTCGCTGAGCAGCGTGCGTGCACTGAACAGCAGGACGCCCACGCCGTCGATTTGCGGAAAGGACCGGTCGAGGTCTTGCTCGATCCTGGTGGCAGCCGCCCGGTCGGCCTCGGTTGGTTCGGTGCGCAGGGCGAGCAGCAGGTCGAGGTCGGAGACGCCCAGGATGGCGGTGCCGCGCGGGATGCTGCCGTAGATGTAGGCGCTGTGCAGCAGAGCACCGTCGAACGACTCGGCTATCCGAGCGCGTGCCGCGTCGACAACACCGGCGAACGCGGGCGGGACCCGACTCAGCGCACCCTCGCGCGCAATCCAGCCCTCGGCGTCCAGTCCTCTCCCGGCCATGGGGACACTCTGCCGGAGCTGGCGACGACGATCACCCCCGCCCGGGCGACCTCGGCGTCCTACTGCTCGGCCCAGGCGCCCAACTCGTTGCCGCTGGGGTCGGTGAAGTGGAACCGCCGGCCACCGGGGAACTCGTACGGTCCGTTCACCACCTGACCGCCGGCCTCCTTGACGGCCTGCACGGACCGGTCCAGGTCGCTGGAGTAGAGCAGCACGAGCGGGCCGCCCGCCCGAACCTCCCTGTCCACACGGAGACCGCCGACCTCGGGCGCGGCGTCACCGTGTGGGCTGCGGATGCCGGCGTACTCCGGCCCGTAGTCGTTGAACTGCCAGCCGAACGCGTCGGCGTAGAACCGCTTGGCCACGGCGAGGTCGGTCACCGTGAGCTCGACGTAGTCGATGGCGTGGTGTCGGTGGGGCGATGGCTCAGACATGCGCCGATCGTGCACCCCGGGTACGACGAAACCGCGACGTGCAACGAAAGGTTGCGCGATGGCTGCGAGCTGTCGTAGGTTGAGTGCAACCAAAGGTTGCGAAAGGTTGTGGGCATGGAACAGGGAACGATCGAACGCGACATCCACGTCAACGCGTCCCCCGAGGTCGTCTTCGAGGTGGTCAGCCAACCCGAGCACATGCGGGAGTGGTGGCCCGACGACGCGCGGTTCGAGTCGGTCGCCGGTGCGCCCGGCGAGCTGGTCTGGCGCGACGCCGACACCGGCGTGACGAAGACCGTCGCGCTCGCCGTCGTCGAGGTCGACCCGCCAAAGCGGTTCTCCTTCCGGTGGTGCTTCACCGAGCCGGACCGGAGCGGGCAGGCGCTGTTCGTCACCTTCGACCTGGTGCCCAGCGGCGCCGGGACGCTGATCCGGATGACCGAGACCGGGTTCCGCGAGCTGGGTTGGGAGGTCGCTGTCCTGGAAGAGCAGTACCGCGACCACGAGAACGGTTGGGACCACTACATGCCCCGACTGGGCGAGTACGTCGCGCGGCTGGTCGCGACAGCGTGAGCGCGGCGGTCGACGACGAGCTGTGGTCGGCGATCGGCGACCCGATCCGGCGTACGATGATCGATCTTCTTCTCGCTGACGGGCCGGGCACGGCCACCTCGTTGAGCAGACGGCTACCCGTCACCCGTCAGGCCGTCTCGAAGCACCTGGCGGTCCTCGACCGGGTGGGGCTGATCCACGCCGAGCCGGCCGGTCGCGAGCGTCACTACCAGGTGGACGAGGCACAACTCGCCCGCGCCGTCGCCCAGTTGTCGGCGGTCGGCTCCACCTGGGACGCCCGCCTGCGCCGGATCAAGCGCATCGCCGAGACGATCGAACGCCACCGCACCAACAACCAGGGAGGCTGAAGATGGTGGACATCCTGCACCAGGTCGGCGTCGTCGCTCCGCTTGCCGACGTCTACCGGGCGGTGGCAACCCCCGAGGGCGTCGCCGGCTGGTGGTCGGTCGACACGACCGGCAAGAGTGAGGTCGGCGGGCAGTTGGCCGTCCACTTCGGTGACGAGGGCGGGTTCGACCTGGAGATCCTTGAGCTGGACCCGGATGGCCGGGTGCGGTGGCGGGTCGTCGGCGGCCCCGAGGAGTGGATCGGTACCGAGATCGGCTGGCGGCTCGGCCAGCGAGGCCGGTACACGATCGTCGATTTCACGCACGCGGGTTGGCGTGCGCCGACCGAACTCATGCACGAGTGCAGCACCAAGTGGGCGATCTTCCTGATGAGTCTCAAGGAGCTGGTGGAGACGGGACGTGGCCGGCCGGCGCCGAACGACGTCCAGATCAGCGACGGGCACTGACCTTGGTGCCGGCCGGATCGCCGGGGGTTCGCGCGCTCCGCCGTGAGAGAGCGACACCCCCGGTGACCAGGCCGAGGGTCACGATGGCCACGGCGCAGAGCAGCAGCGTCGGTCGGGGGCCGACGGCAGCCACCAGTGGCCCACCCAGAATGGTGCCCAGTGGCACCGCCAGCACGAGGATGGCACCGTTCGTGGCGAGCACCGCGGGCAGTTGGTCGGTCGACGTGCTGCGCTGGAACAGCGCCATCGACGTGGACATGTACGGGGCCCAGATGAGGCCCGCCAGGGCGAACGCCGGCAACGACACGCCGACGGGTGCCCCCAGGCCGAGCGGCAGCATGGCGACGCCGAACGCGACGACGATGCCGATGGTGGTGGCTCGCAGTGGCCAACGGCGAAGGTAACCGGCGACCAGACCTCCGGCGAGACCGCCGATGCCGAACGCGGTGTAGTACGCGCCGAGCAGCGTCGCGGAGGCGTGCAGGTCGTCGGTGATGTGGATCGGCATCGCCACGTACACCGGTCCGAAGAGGAAGAAGAACCCGAGGCTCAGCACCAGCAGGCCCAGCAGGGCGGGGTTCTGGCGGATGACCGCGAAACCGGCCGTCCGCGAGGCGTCGCGCTCGGACCGTGCGGGTCCGCCGTTGGCGGGTAGGGCGAGACGGTACGTGAGGGCCAGCGCGGCGAAGGTGGCGGCGTCCAAGGCGATGACCCACACCGGCCCCGCCCAGCTGATCAGAATGCCCGCCAGCGGCGGGCCGACGATGATGGCGAACCCTCCGATGGTGCTGAGTACCGCGTTGGCCGGCAGATGGTGTCGCTGCGGCAGCAGTTCGGCGATCAGGGTGAACCGGCCGGCGGAACCCCACGAGTGCAGTAGCGCCGAGGCGGCGAGCAAGACCACGTACAGCCAGATGGTGAGCACACCGGCGACGTGCGCGAGGGGGATCGCCGCGAGCGCGCTGGCTCGCAGGATGGCATCCCACCCGGCGAGCTGCGCGCCGCCGCGCCCACGCAGCAACCGGCCGAACACGACAGTCCCGGCCGCGCTGGGCAGCGTGTACGCCGCCATGGCCAGCGCGATCCAGATACCCCGCTGACCGTGCGGGGCGAGTTGGATGGCGAGCCAGGTCACCGCGACCACGGCCATGCCGTCGCCCAACGCGGAGACGGCGAGCCCGGGCAGGACGCGCCGGAGCTGAGGGTGACTGAGCACCGGCCAGTACGGCGAGGAGCGCGGAAATCGGGCGGCATCCGGCATGCTGCCAGCTCACCAGGCGCGCGCCCTGGGGATCAACACCTACTGCTACCAGCAGAATCAAACCGAGGGTGAAAGCCGGGTCACCGTTGCGGGCCGTCGTTTCCGCGGGCGGCGCCGAAGGACGAGCCGATGCTCGCCACTATCGAACCCACCGAGGCGAGCGACACCGCCACCGTTCCGGCGGTGTCGGCCCCGCCGTCCCCGGCCACCCTGAGGACGATTCCGGTGACCATCAGGACGACCGACAGGGCCAGGACTACCTGGACGGCTCGTTTGCTCATGGCGGCCTCTCACTTCCGGGGGCGGCGGGAGATCGACTCGGGTTCCTTGACGTCGGCGCGATGACACACCGACTTTCCGGAACCCGAGCCGATCAAACCGCTACTCCGCCCGGTAGACGGAGACGTGCGACGGGCTGTCGGCCTGGAACGGTCGCCGGTGCCAGTCGGCGTACCGCTCGGTGAGCCGGAGCCCGGCCTGCTGCGCCATCTCGTCGATCTGGTGCGGCCAGGCGTATCGCATGGCAAACGGCTTCAGGTGCACACCGTCCGCGTCGAACGTGATCGTCTGCCGGACGAACCGCTGCGCCGGCCTGTCGTACCGGTGCAGGCGGATCGTCGCGGAGTCCTCGGTGACCTCACGCACCTGCACCTGCTCGTCCGAGTCGAAGCTGCGCGGGTCGGGCACGAACGTCTCGATGACGAACGCGCCGCCGGGCGACAGCACCCGGGCGACGTTGCGGAAGCAGTCCGCCTGCCGCTCGGCGTCCACCAGGTTGAACAGGGTGTTGAAGACCAGGTACGCGAGCCGGAACTCACCGGCCACCGGCACGTCCGCCATGTCGGCGACGACGACCGGGATCTGGTCGCCGCCGGGCTTGGCCCGCAACTGCGCCACCATCTCCTCGGACGCCTCGACACCGTGCACGGCGAGACCGCGCTCGGCCAGTGGCAGTGCGACCCGGCCGGTGCCGATCGCCAGTTCGAGAACGGGACCCCCGTCGGCCAGATCGGCCAGGAAGTCCACCGCCGGCGCGGGGTCGGGGTTGCCTGGGCCGTCGTAGTCGGCGGCCCAGAGCCGGCCGAAGAGGCCGGGATCGTCGAAGACCGACATCAGCGGCCTCCGGGGTTGGGGTCAGTGGCGCCCAGCAGCGCCAAGGGAACAAACCTGCTCACGAAGTCTCGATTCCTCGGGTCGGATGACTGTTGGTTCGGGGGACTTCGTCGTGTTGGGCATGATGGCTGCTCCCTTCGCGTGGCTGTCGACCGAGGACACCAGAGACGCCGTGGGCCCGGCAAGGCAATTACGCCAGCCGGGCCCACGACGGTACGTGCGGTCAGGAGATGTGGTGCAGGATCACGTTGTGCACGTGGTGGCTCTTCTGCGCGCCACGGAACTCCACCTCGTAGGTGTGCGTGCCGACGTGGATGGCGATGGCGCCGGTGGAGAAGAACGAACCACCCCACGACTTGTTGCTGACCACGCTCACGCTGGTGATCTTCGAGTACGGGATGCTGGTGATCGCGAACCGCTTGCCGACGAACGAGCGGTCCTGAATGATCACGCGGCGGTCCGTCAGCCCGATGAACCCGGTGCCGGTGCCGACGGCGTCGTAGACGGCGATGATCTGCTCGCCTTCGAGGAGGCCACTCTCAATCTGCTGGACCTGCTCTTTGCGGTCGTACGCGATGTTCGCCATGTGCTCCAGGCTAGAAAACCGGTGCCAACGGGCCCACCCGGGCGAGGACCACGAACTCGCCGTCGCCGTGGCCGACGGGCTCGCCGCGCCAGCCCCCGTGAACAGTGTCCACAATGAAGCCCGCCCTGGTCAGGGAGGTGCGCAGCTCGACCTCGGTGCGGAAGCGCACCGTCGCCGAGCTGAGGATCTCTTCCCCGTCGTCGAAGTGGTAGTGGTGGGTGAAGTCGACCACTCCGTCGCGTACCCCGGTGACCTCGGTCCACGCGCGGACCTCGCCGCCGGCGGGCAGCGTGACCAGCCGGTGCGAATCCACCGGGTTCCACAGCTCCCAGCGACGGTCCGCCGGGTCGCGGGCGTCGAACACCAACCGGCCGCCGGGCACGAGCGCCCGGGCCAGGTCGGCGAGGGTACGCGCCCACTCCGCATCGTCCACGAAGAACTGCGCCACGTGGCTGGTCAGCACCGCCACGTCGAACGCCCGATCCGGCAGCAGCGCCGAGGTGCCCTCAAGCCAGGTGACCCGCTCACCACAGGGCTTGGCACGGGCGGCGGCCACTGACGCGCCGGCCGGGTCCACTCCGGTGACTGTGTGCCCGGCGGCGGCGAGGGCGACGGTCAGCCTGCCGGTGCCGCAGCCGAGGTCGAGCACCCGGGCGGCCGGGGTCTCGTCGACCACCGCCTGGAAGAAGTCGTCGTCCGGCCCCCACCGGCACTCCGCGTCGTACACCTGGACCAGCCGGTGGTGGCGAAACTCGGCGTGCCTCATCGGGGGTTCGCGTCGGTAGCGGCGCGGACGAACTCGCGTACCCGGGTGGTGGTGTTGCTGGGCAGCCAGACCGGCCCTCGTTCGATCGGTGGCGCGTCGTGGATGGGCACGTACGCCACGTCGGGGCGCGGGTAGTAATGCCGCGTGTGCTCGCCCACCGGCAGGACGCCCCGGCCCAGGGCGACGAGGGACAGCATCTCGGAGAAGGTGTTCCCGGCGGGCCCCTTTGGCACCGCCCGGCCGGACGGGGTGCGCTCCGGGGTGCGGTCCCGCTTGAACTCCACCGAGGTCACCGTCGGGTACTGCACCACCGGGTGGTCGGCGAGCACCTCCAACGACACCGACCGCTCCCGGGTAAGTGGGTGACCTGCCGCTACCGCCAGCGCCCGGTCCTCGGAGAGCAGCGCCGTGCCGGTGGCCATCCCGTCGAACGGGTACGAAGCGATCAACACGTCTGTCGAGCCGTCGAGCAACCCCGATCGGGTGGTGGACAACTGCGCCTCGTGCACCTCCACCCGACAGTCGGGGTGCCGTTCACCGAACAGGGCCACCGCCCGGAGCAGTACCGGCGCGGTCCACTCGCCGAGGAAGGCCACCCGTAGCGTCCCGGTCACGCCCCGGGCGGCGTCGGTCGCGCGGCGGACGGCCTCGTCCATCTCGGCGACCAGCGGGGCCAACTCGTCGGCGAGTTGCCGGCCGATCGGGGTGAGCCGGACGACCCGACTGGTGCGGGCGAACAGCGGCGCGCCGATCCGGCGCTCCAGCTTCTTCACGATGTGGCTGACCCGGCCGGTGCTGACTGTCAACCGCTCGGCGGTCCGGCCGAAGTGCAGTTCGTCCGCGAGGGTCAGAAACGTCTCGACCTCGTACCGCTCCAGCACATCGTTCCCATCGTTGACCTGTGGGCAACGATCGTAGCGGCATCGGGTCTTGGTCGACGCCCCTCGTCCGAGGATCGTGAATGGGCCAGCGAAAACCAAGCGAAGGGCTCCGACATGAGCGTTGACGACTACCTGAGCGACCTGCCTGGAGGAGGCGTGAGCGCGATGCGGGTAACCGGTTTCGACCACCTGGTGCTGACCGTCGCCGACGTGGAACGGTCCCTGGACTTCTACTGCGGCCGGCTCGGGCTGGCGCCGGTGCGGGTCGACGAGTGGCGTGCGGGCACCGTCCCGTTCCCGTCGGTGCGGATCAGCCCCGACAGCATCATCGACCTCGTCCACGGTGAGCCGCAGGGCGCGAACGTGGACCACTTCTGCCTGGTGGTGGCACCACTGGACTGGGCGCAGGTGATCGATTCGGGGGTCTTCACGGTGCTGACCGGGCCGGTCAGCCGGTTCGGCGCGCGCGGTTCGGCGACCTCGATCTACGTGCGGGACCCGGACGGCAACTCGGTGGAGCTGCGCTGGTACCCGCAGGACGCCGGATCGGATTCGGAGACGGTCGTCAGGCCTCGGTGACCGCCCGGTAGGCGTCCTCGATGCGGGCGGCCAACAACACCTCGCCCTCGGTCAGCGGGTCGCCGCTGCCGTGCCCGACCCGGATCTGGGTGCTGTCGGCCCGGCGGCTGATCTCGGGCCGCAGATGCAGCGCATCCGCGACGACCTTGACCCGTTCAGTTAGTGCGGCGTGTTGGGTATCGTCGATCACGAGCGTTCGTCGGATCTGCTCGCCCTCGCGCGTCCAACCAGATAGCAAGGTCAACGCGTCGGAAAGGTAGTCGTGCTTGGCCCTGCTGCTGAACAGCACGCGCATCACCGCACCCCCCAAGCGCCGTTGCCGGCTTGTGGCCAAATCGTCGCCATCCCGTGTCTTGTCGGTGGCTCCTAGTCTCTCGCTGCTCGGAGGGGGTGTCCACGCCCACACTTCCGTGTCTTATTGGCCTAGCGGACGGCTACGGTACCCAAACCGCCGATTGATCTGGCACCCTGGACGCCCGTGCGGACCGAACGGGCGAATGATGGCGGGCAGGCCGAACGACGGGACCTGAAGGTGATCGTCGGTGCGGCGATCATCCGGGATGGGCGAGTGCTCGCCTGTGCGCGTTCCGCACCACCCGAGGTAGCGGGCATGTGGGAGTTTCCGGGCGGAAAGGTCGAGCCGGGGGAGGCCGAGACCGACGCGTTGATCCGGGAGTGCGCCGAGGAGTTGGCCGTACGCGTCGAGATCGGCGACCGGGTCGGCCGCAACGTACGGATGGCGCACGGCCGCTCGGTGCTCAAGGTGTACGCGGCCCGCCTGCTCGGCGGCGACCAGCCACAGGCGCTCGAGCACGAGGCGCTCCGCTGGCTCACCGCCGACGAGTTGGACTCGGTCACCTGGCTCCCCGCCGACGCCCCCATCGTGGCCGCCCTCCGCCCCCTCCTCACCTCACGTTGATCATGAAGTTATTGCCACCGCCGGCGGCGTGTCGTGGCAATAACTTCATGATCAACGGGGGCGGCCGGGGGTCGGGGCCGGGGGCCGGGGGCGGGGGCCGGGGGCGGACGTGGGACGGGGGGCGGGGGGGGGGCCCCCCCCCGCGCGGCGCCCTCGCCGGGTGGACCGCCTGCCCTACCTGCTGCTCCTGCCCGCTCTGCTGATCA
>NZ_JBEZGK010000026.1:0-91860 GCF_040649935.1 Micromonospora sp. NPDC048842
ATCTGCGCCCGCTCCGCGGACGACAACCTCTGCCCCGGCATGACCCCTCATCCTGACGAGAATCCACCCCGTTGCAACAACCACTTGAGCCCAAGACCAGGGAAGGGCCTATCTCCTGGATCGAGCACGATCATGGATGGCGGCAGCTCAGGCGGGTGGGGCGGCGGTGGTGGCCGCCGCCCCGTGCCTGGAACTGGTCGGTCAGCGAGCGGCCCGGTCGGCCAGCAGCCGTCGAGGGTTCCACCGCAGCAGTCGGTACCGGGCCTGCCCGGTGAGCGCCACCATTCGGCCGGACCTGTCCGCCGTTGTGGTGCGCCAGCGCAGCAGCACCGAGGGCGGCAGCACTGCGGCGAGCAGGCGGGTCCGTCGGTCCGCCCGTGTCGCGAGCGCCGCTCGGACCGCGCGGAGCGCCGGCAGCAACCGCTCACCGGTCAGCGGGTCCCGCGCGTAGCGGGCCCGCTCCTCCGCCCGGCCGAGCAGCCGCGCGGACCCGATCGCGTCCTCATCGTCGAGGGAGTCCCGGACAAGCCGGTCCGCGGTCGCCCTGGGCGTCTCGGTCAGATCGACCGGAACCCGGAAGTCCACAAGCGTGTCGAGCAGCTCCGCCCAGGCGGCGTGCGCGTCCGCGCGGGCCCGGTCGGCGTCCGCGCTGACCACCACCGGACGTGCCCCCGGCTCGCTGTCGCCGTCGACCCTCGCGGAGGGCATCGCCACGCTCGCCGCGCGGCCACTGCGTCGGCGGCGCAGGGCCATCCGGCGCAGCGCGGGCACCGCGAGCAGCACCAGCAGGGCCACCAGGCCCGCTGCCCACCACGGCCAGACCGGTGGCTGCTCGTTCGGCGTCGTTCCGCCGAGAGAGAGCCCGTCGTCGGTGTCCCGGTCGGCGTTGTCCGGGCCGGTCGGCTCCGTCGCGGCGCCCGGGTCCGTCGGGGCGCTCGTGGCGCCGCTGCTCGGGCTGGTCTCCTCCGGCGCGTCAGTGTCCGGTGCCCAGGCCGACCGGGTGGAGCCGGGCACCCCGTACGCCGGGGTGGCGTCGAACGGCACCCAACCAGCCCCGTCGAAGTAGACCTCGGTCCAGGCGTGCAGGTTGAGGTTGGTCAGCGTGAAGGTGTCACCGTCGCGCTTGCTGCCGTTGGTGAACCCGAACGCCACCCGGGCCGGGATGCCGGCCGAGCGGACCAGCCAGGCCATCGCGGCGGCGTACTGCTGACAGTAGCCGACCTTGTTGGTCAGAAAGTTGACGATATCCTGACCGCTGCTGCCGCTCTCGGTGCTCAACCGGTAGCTGAACCCGTTGTCCGCCGAGAAGTGCTTGTAGATCGACAGCACCCGGTCGTAGTCGGTGCGCTTGCCCTGGATCAGCCCCTTGACCAGCTCTTCCACCTCGGGCACCGGCCCGGGGGTGGCGGTCATCTGTCGGCGTACGGGGTGCTCGGTAGGGAGCGACTTCGCCGCCCGCAACGCGTCGGGCGTGAAGGTTGAACGGACGTAGTCGAAGGAGTACTTCCGACCGCGGGAGTTCTCCCGGTTGGAGAAGACGACCTGCTGGTTGGCGTCGTAGAGCCAGTTGTCGCTGAGGTCGTCGGCGCGGGTCGGTTCGGCGTACACAGGCATCAGCGACATGCTCAGGCTCTTGGTGACCTCGACGGTCGCCTGGTAGGTGGTCTGCTGCACGCCTGGACCGGCCCGGTCGGCCGGGTTCGGTAGGTCTTTGTTGACCGACCGGCCGCTGGGGTTGCGCGCCTGGAAACCAGCGGGGCGCAGCTCGTCGGCGACCGCGTAGCGCAGGTAGAACGGGTTCTGCTCGGACGTCTTCACCTTCACCAGGTCGGCGACCTGGGACTGGTTGAGCTGGCCGGCGAGTGAGGCGAACAGATCGATCCGACCCGACGTGCCGCCCGAGCCGGACCCGTTGCCGGTGCCGTTGCCCGGCCCTCGGCTGAGCGAGTCGAGCAGCCCGCCGGTCATGCCGGGCACCGCCAGCGGCAGCGCCACAGCCAGGGCCACCCCGACCGCCGCGAGCCGACGGCCGGCGGACGCCAGCGGAGAGGCCTCCCACACGTCGACGTCGCGGCCATCACCGGTGAACCGGCGCCCGAAGCGGCGCACCCGGTCGACGTTGTCGGTGACCAGCAGCCAGAGGTAACCGGCGGCGCCCACCACGAACGGCACAGCGGGGACGCTGTCCACGTAGACGGCGACCGGCACCGAGTAGATGGCGAGCATCGGCAGCCCCGCCAGCGCGGGCCGGCGCAGGCCCACGGCCAGCACGTCCACCAGCACGGCGACCCCGCCGACGCCGAGCACGGCGATGAACAGCAGCGGGTCGGTGTCCGGGACCTCGACCCCGTAGGAGCGCATGTCCTGCATGGAGCCGGCGAGCAGGTCGCCGAAGTACGCGAGCGTGCCCGGGGTGGGCAGGATCGCGAGCAGCTCCTGGCCGCTGGGGAACAACCAGGTCAGGGCGAGCATCAGGCCGGCCAGCATGCCCAGCACCTGAGCCCACAGGGGTGCCCGGGCGAGGCGGGTCAGCGCGGCCACCCCGGCCACCACGGCGACCGCGATGATGGACTCGATCAACCACGTCCAGCCCTGGAAGATGGCCGACAGCGGCGCGGCGGCCAGCAGCGTGGCAGCGGCCGCCACCATGCCGATGTTCCGACTGCTGATCATGAGGGGAGCCTTCCGTTCATCGCACACCGCCGGCGACCGTCTCGGCCAGCGCGGCCCGCAGGGCGAACCCCTGGGCGCCCCGACCGATCTGCGGCCACAGCGCCGGCAGCCGGCCGCCGTGGTCGACGCCGACCACCCGCCAGCCACTCTGCAACATGGCGAGGACGGCGGCGGCGTGGGCGTGCTCCGCCTCGGCCCGCGCCTTCTCCGGCAGGCTGAGCCAGGTGGAGCTGTTCAGGAGGAAGCCGACGCAGGTGGCGCCGTTGCCCCGCAGCCCGGCCAGCAGCTCTGCCTCGGCGATGCTCACCGTGCCGAACAGGCCGATGATCAGACCGCCGTCGGCCCGTTGGCGGACCCGCTGCACGAGGCCGGTGACCTCGGCGCGCTGATCCAGTCGGACCTCCGCGAGGTGGTCGAGCAGCGCGCCGTCGCCGCCGGCCTCCGAGGCGTCCACATCTGCCCCCGAGCCGGTGACCAGGCGCAACTTGTAACCGGCCTGCCGCAGGTGAACGGCGATGCTCGCGGCGGCCGACACCGACCACTCGAAACTGGCCGTCGGCCCCTCGCCCCGGTGGCCGTACGCCCGGGTGTCCAGGACGACTGTGGCCCGGCTCTCCCACGGTTGCTCCTCGCGGCGCACCATCAGCTCACCGGTGCGGGCTGTGGACTTCCAGTGCACCCGGCGCAGGTCGTCGCCGCGCCGGTACTCCCGGGTCGCCGCGTCGTCCTCGCCGTGCACCGCCACCGAGCGGGCCCGGCTGTCGCCGCTGCCCGCGTACTCCCCGGGGAGCCGGACCGACGGCAGCGGGGTGACCTGCGGGATGACCGTCAGGTGGTCGGTGCTGGGGAAGGAGCGGGTGAGTTCACAGAGGCCGAACGGGTCGGTCATCCGGACGACCAGCGGGCCCACGTCGTAGCGACCCCGCACGTCGGCCCGCACCGTGTACGCCACGGAGCTGGCCTGGTGCGCGCCGAGTCGCTCCAACACCACCCGGGGCCGGCTGCCCAGCGCGTAGGGCAGCCGGTCCTCCAGGAGCAGGGTGCCGGTCGGCAACCGGGAGAGGTTCTGCAGGCGCAGCACCACCCGGGAGTTGGCGCCGACCGGAACCCGGTGCGGGTCCAGCGAACGGTTGCAGGCCAGCTTGTAGCGGCTCCGCCCGACGTAGGCGGCGGCCAGCAACGGCAGGATGGCCAACAGCACAGCCACCCGGAGCAGGTCCTTCTCGCCGAGGATGCCGGCGGAGACCGCCGCCGCGACCGCAGCGGCGAGGAAGGACCTCCCGCGGGTGGTCAGGCCGCGTAGCCCGGCACGCACGTCACGGCCTCCGCGGCTCGTAGGGTGCGCGACCGTTGCCGGTGGCGGGGGGCCGGGTGTCGTACGGGTTGCGCTGCCGGTCGTGTGGCAGCGGCAGGCGGTGCACCAGCTCGGAGACGATCGCGTCGGTGGTGCGCCGGGCGAGCTGCGCGTCGGCGGTGGGGATGATCCGGTGGGCGAGCACCGGCACCGCCAGGGCCTGCAGATCGTCGGGAAGCACGTAGTCGCGGCCTTCCAGGGCGGCGACCGCCCGGGCGGTGCGCAACAGTTGCAGGGTCGCCCGGGGGGACGCGCCGAGCCGCAGGTCGGGGGCCTCGCGGGTGGCGGTGACCAGGTCGATCGCGTACTGCTTGACCGCGTCCGCCACGTGCACCTGCCGGACGGTGGCGATCAGCTGCCGGACGATGGCCGCGTCGGAGACCGCGCGCAGCTCGTGCAGCGGGTCGGTGGCGCCGTGCCCGTCGAGCATGGCCAGCTCGGCGTTGGAGTCCGGGTAACCCATCGCGATGCGGGCGGTGAACCGGTCGCGCTGCGCCTCCGGCAGCGGGTAGGTCCCCTCCATCTCGATCGGGTTCTGGGTGGCGATCACCATGAACGGGGTCTGGAGCTGGTACGTCACCCCGTCGACGGTGACCTGCCGTTCCTCCATGCACTCCAGCAACGCCGACTGGGTCTTCGGCGAGGCCCTGTTGATCTCGTCGCCGACCACCAGGTTGGCGAACACGGCGCCGGGGCGGAACTCGAAGTCGTGCGTCTCCTGGTTGTAGACGCTGACACCGGTGACGTCGCTGGGCAGCAGGTCGGGGGTGAACTGGATCCGTCGCACGGTGCAGTCGATGGACCGCGCGAGGGCCTTGGCAAGTTTGGTCTTGCCGACACCCGGAACGTCTTCGATCAGGAGGTGACCCTCGGCGAGCAGGACGGCCAGGGCGAGCCGCACTGTGGCGGTCTTACCCTCGATGACCTGCTCGATGTTGGCCACGATGGCCTCGCTGGCGGCGCGGAACTCGTCGTGCGGCAACAGGCCGCCCACCTCGTCCCAGGTCTGTTGTGTCACGGGCCTCCTCCTCGTCGCCGTCACGGCAGCTCTCTAGAGAGCACCTGGACCCGCCGTTGGGTTCGCGACGTCGAGCCTCGTTTGCCGCAGGAATCTCACTAGTCTCTCAGGCTAACCATGTTTGTCGTTATCGCCGACCCCCGCAGGTAGTCCGTCGGTTACGCACCGATATTCGCCAGCTCGGGGGAACGCGTTCGACACCGCACGGGGGCCGGCAGGGCGAACCGTGGAAGAGGTACACTGCGGGACATGGCCGGAGTCTTCCTGCTTCTTACCGGGCCGTGCTGATGCGCTGAACCCAGCGACAGCACGGCGGCCCCTCCTGCGCGAGGGGCTTTTTTGTGCCCGCCGCCGGCCCGGCCCGGTGGTGCCGAGACGAAGCGAAGCGAAGCGAGGAGAGACGATGAGTGAGGCAGCCGCACCGGCGGGCGACATTCCCCCGTTCCGGTACACCGCGGCCCTGGCCGACGAGATCGAGATTCGTTGGCAGGACACCTGGGCGCGCGAGGGCACCTTCCACGCACCGAACCCGACCGGCCCGCTGGCCGACCCGACCCACCCACGCGCCGGCGCGGAGAAGCTGTACGTGCTGGACATGTTCCCGTACCCCTCCGGAGCGGGCCTGCACGTCGGCCACCCGCTGGGCTACATCGGCACCGACTGCTACGCCCGCTACCAGCGGATGGCCGGCCGCAACGTGCTGCACGCGATGGGCTTCGACGCGTTCGGGCTGCCCGCCGAGCAGTACGCGGTGCAGACCGGCACCCACCCCCGGACCACCACCGTCGCGAACATCGAGCGGTACAAGGCGCAGCTGCGCCGGCTGGGGCTGGCGCACGACGAGCGCCGCTCGGTGGCCACCATCGACACCGACTTCTACCGCTGGACCCAGTGGATCTTCCTGCAGATCTTCAACTCCTGGTACGACAGCGACGCCGACCGGGCCCGTCCGATCGCTGAGCTGATCGCCGAGTTCGAGGGCGGAAGCCGGGCCACCCCGGACGGCCGCGCCTGGGCCGAGCTGAGCGTCGCCGAGCGCCGCCAGGTCGTCGACGACCACCGCCTGGCGTACGTCTCGCAGGCGCCGGTGAACTGGTGCCCGGGGCTGGGCACCGTGCTGGCCAACGAGGAGGTCACCGCCGACGGCCGTTCCGAGCGGGGCAACTTCCCGGTCTTCAAGCGCAACCTGAAGCAGTGGATGATGCGGATCACCGCGTACGGTGACCGGCTGCTGGACGACCTGGACAGCCTGGACTGGCCCGAGCCGATCAAGCTGATGCAGCGCAACTGGATCGGCCGCTCCACCGGCGCCCACATCGACTTCCCGACCAGCGCGGCACCGGTGCGGGTCTTCACGACCCGCCCGGACACCGTCTTCGGCGCCACCTACATGGTGCTGGCGCCCGAGCACGAGCTGGTCGACACGCTGGCGCCGACCAGCTGGCCGGACGGGACGAGGGACGCCTGGACCGGCGGGCACGCCAGCCCCCGCGAGGCCGTCGAGGCGTACCGCAAGTCGGCAGCCGCCAAGACCGACGTCGAGCGGCAGTCCGACAGCAAGGAGAAGACCGGCGTCTTCATCGGCGCGTACGCCACCAACCCGGTCACCGGTGGGCAGATCCCGATCTTCATCGCCGACTACGTGCTGGCCGGCTACGGCACCGGCGCGATCATGGCGGTGCCGGCGCAGGACGAGCGGGACTGGGCGTTCGCCGAGGTCTTCGAGCTGCCCATCGTCCGTACCGTGCAGCCGGCGGAGGGCTTCGACGGCAAGGCGTACACCGGGGACGGCCCGGCGATCAACAGCGCCGCGCCCGAGCGCGGCCTGGACCTGAACGGCCTGGGGGTCGCCGACGCCAAGGCGGCGATCATCGCCTGGCTGGAGGCGAACGGGCACGGCACCGGCGCGGTGACCTATCGGCTGCGCGACTGGCTGTTCTCCCGGCAGCGTTACTGGGGCGAACCGTTCCCGATCGTCTACGACGAGACCGGCGCGGCCATCGCATTGCCGGAGGAGATGCTGCCTGTCGAGCTGCCGGAGGTGGACGACTTCTCCCCGAAGACGTTCGACGCCGACGACGCCAACAGCAACCCGGAGACCCCGCTGTCACGGCGGCGCGACTGGGTCGAGGTCGAACTGGACCTGGGTGACGGGCCGAAGCGCTACACCCGGGAAACCAACGTGATGCCGCAGTGGGCCGGCTCCTGCTGGTACGAGCTGCGCTACCTGGACCCGACGAACAGCGAGCGGTTCGTCGACGCGGAGAACGAGCAGTACTGGATGGGCCCGCGCGCCGACGGTGACTGCGGCGGCACCGACCTGTACGTCGGTGGCGCCGAGCACGCTGTGCTGCACCTGCTGTACGCGCGGTTCTGGCACAAGGTGCTGTTCGACCTGGGGCACGTGTCGTCGTTCGAGCCGTTCCGCAAGCTGTTCAACCAGGGCATGATCCAGGCGTACGCGTACACCGACTCGCGCGGCAGCTACGTGCAGGCCGAGGAGGTCTTCGAGCGCGACGGCGCCTACTACCTGGGTGACCTGGCGGTCAACCGCGAGTACGGCAAGATGGGCAAGTCGCTGAAGAACGTGGTGACCCCCGACGACATGTGCGCCGCCTACGGCGCGGACACCTTCCGGGTGTACGAGATGTCGATGGGCCCGCTGGAGGTCTCCCGCCCCTGGGAGACCCGGGCGGTGGTCGGCTCGTACCGGTTCCTGCAGCGGGTGTGGCGGGCCGTCGTCGACGAGCAGACCGGCGCCCTGCGGATCACCGAGGACCCGGCCGACGAGGCGACCCGCCGACTGCTGCACAAGGTGATCGACGGGGTCCGTTGCGACATGGACGGCATCCGGTTCAACACCGCGATCGCCAAGCTGATCGAGCTGACCAACGGGCTGACCCGGCTGTCGGCCACGCCCCGCGAGGTGGCCGAGCCGCTGGTGCTGATGGTGGCGCCGTTCGCCCCGCACATGGCCGAGGAGCTGTGGCGCAAGCTGGGCCACGAGACCTCGCTGACGTACGCGGACTTCCCGACCGCCGACCCGGCGCTGCTGGTGGCCGACACGGTGACCTACCCGGTGCAGGTCAACGGCAAGGTCCGTGGTCGCATCGAGGTCCCCGCCGACGCCTCCGAGGAGGTCGTCCGCGCGGCGGCCCTGGACGCGGTCGCGGCGACCCTGGGTGGCAAGGAACCGCGCAAGGTCATCGTGGTCAAGGGCCGGATGGTCTCGGTCGTCGCCTGACAGCGAGCGATACGCACCGTGACGTCCACTGAGGCGGGCACCGCGTTGAACGTGATGACTCAGAGGCATCAGTATGCCTCTGAGTCATCACGCTCTCCGGCGCATCCGCCCGCCGTTCGCGGCACGCGGGCTCGTGCGGTCGCCGGATCAGCTCGACCAGCCAATTGGCAGTTGCGCTCCGGTGGTCACGGGCAGGGCGGCAGTGGCGGCAGCCGGTCCGGGCGTAGCAGCGAGTACGCGTGCTGCCGTGCGGGGTCCGTGTTGTTGTCCGGGTCCACCAGCAGCGCCTGTCCCGAGACGACAGCGTGGGCGTGATCGGCGGTCAGCCGCACGTACGACCCGGTTCGCAGGTCGGCCACGTACCAACCCAGGTGGTACTGGAAGATCACCAGGTCCCCGACGGCAGTGGGCGTGGCAACCGTGTGGAAGGGGTCGACGGTCGGGGGCCTGGTTCCCGGTGGCAACGAGGTAGCGGCAGCCGGAGCCGGCGGAGGGGTCACCCGGAACACGCGGACCGGTGCCGCCCAGTCCGGTCGCCAGACGGTCAGGGTGCGCTCGTCGCGCGACACCCAGGCAGTGGTCCGGCCGTCGGTGGTCACGTCGACTGCGGTGCCCGGTCCGGGGCTCGGCTGCGGCGCGGACCCAGCCTTGCCGTCCGGACCGACCGCGTTCAGGCGACCCGTGGCCCGATCAACCCAGAGCAGGTCGGCGCCGTGGAACCCGACACCGCCCACCGGGCCGGTGGCCACAGTGCGGACCGTCCCGGCAGCCAGGTCGTGCAGGGTCAACTCGTTCCGGTCCTCGCCGAGGATCCTGGTGACGGCGAGCTTCCCGTCGCGCAACGGGGGCCGGAAGAGGAAGTCCGCGGTGCCCAGCACCTGCCGTGGTGCGGCCCCCGACTCCGCGTCCCAGGCGAAGAGTTCGGAGCCGCCGCCGCCGTGGGGTGCCGCCCGCGCGAGGCTGCTGCGCGCGTACACCAGCCAGCGCCCGTCGAAGACGCCCCACTGTGGGAAGGTGAACGGGTCTGGCATGGTGCCTCGGCAGTGGCGGGCGGCGGCGACGCGGCCGGTGGATCACCCGGGGTGCACGCCGCGAGCAGCGCCGCCGCGAGGGCCGCAACGAGGGCGACGGCTCGGGAACCGATCCTGGCGCGGGGCAAGGGCTTCATGGCCGCAGACGCTAGATCGCGCTGACGCTGCCCGATGCCCTGCCGAAGGGATCGTCGTCCGGCCGTTACCACCGCCGAACCGACAGGATCCTGTCATCGACGTCCGCAAGGCGGCCAGGGTCTGCTCGGCCCTTCCGCCGCGGGTCAGACGGGCATGGTGCGACGGCGGCGGCGTTCGGCGCGCCACCACTGGTGGATGAGTACCAGGCTGGCGATCAGACCGAGGCTGGCCGGGGCTGCGGCGTACCAGTTGACGTGGCCGGGGGAGCTGACCGCCGCACCGATCGCCGCGTAGCCGAAGGCGGTCGGCGCGGACGCGATCACGCTGCCGGCCAGGAACGGCAGCATTCGGGCGCCGGTCGTGCCGTAGCCGTAGCTGACCAGGCCGAAGCCGGCGATCGGCAGCAGCCGGACGGTGATCACACCGAGCACACTCTGCCGAGCGAACCAGCCGTCGAGGCGGGCGAGTCGGCCGCGGACCCGCTCGGCGACGAACTCCCGACCGAGCAACCGGCCGACAGTGAACCCGATCGCCGCCGCCACCAGGGCGGCGCCCAGGGCGTACGCGGCGCCCTCCAGCGGGCCGAAGATCGCACCCGCGGCGAGCGTGATGAAGGTCCGGGGCACCAGCGCGACCAGCAGCAGCGCACCACCGAGGATCGCCGCCACCGGGGCGAGGTCGCCCAGCCGGTCGGCGACCAGCGGCAACTGCGCCGGGTCCGGCCGGGGCACCAGCAGCAGCAGTAACCCGCACCCGGCGATCAGCAGCAGGAGCAGGGCGAACCGGGCGGCCGACGGCTGCCGGAGCAGCCGCCGGACGGCGTGGATCATGCCCGGGCGGCGGCCACCGCGGAGCGGCGCTCGTTGCGGAGCCGGTCCGACCAGGTGTCGTCCAACGGCGGGAGCTGGTGTGCCCCGGTGGCCCAGCGCAGCAGCAGGTCGGCCAGGGCCGGGTTGCGAGCCAGCGCCGGCCCGTGCGAGTAGGTGCCCAGCAGCTTGCCGCGCCACGCGCCCTCGGTGGCGCCGTCGTTGCCCACCCCGGCGGTGACCCGGGCCAGCGGGGAGACCTCCGGACCGAGGTGGGTGCGGCCGCCGTGGTTCTCGAAACCGGTCAGCGGGGGCAGGCCCAGCCGGGGGTCGATCTCACCGGCCAGCTCGCCCACGGCCCGGCTCTCACCCCGGTCGGACCGCAGGTCGAGCAGCTCCAGCCCGCGGCACTGCACACCCTTGGCGAAGAACGAGGTGCCGAGCAGTTGGTAGCCGGCGCAGACGCCGAACACCACTGAGCCCTGCGCGACGGCGCGGTGCAGGCCGCCGTCGGCCAGCAGCCGCTGGGCGCCGAGCGCCTGCGGGCCGTCCTCGCCGCCACCGACCAGGTAGATGTCGGCGGTCGCGGGCAGTCGCTGGTCGGAGCGGACCTCCAGCACCTCGACCGGCATCCCACGCTGACGGGCCCGCCGGGCGAGGATCAGGGCGTTGCCCCGGTCTCCGTAGGTGGAGAGCAGGTCGGGGTAGATCCAGACGATGCGCAGACTCTCAGATGACACGGTCCAACTCCGCTCGGATGTCCTGGAACGCGGTGTAGTTCGCGATGACCTCCAGCCGGCCGGGCGGGACCGACCGGAGTGCGTCGTCGAACGTGCGGACGTGCTGGAACGGCACGTCGTTGACGTCCAGTCGAACCGCCAGGTCGTATGCCCGGTCGCCGGTGATCAACACCTGCCGGCCGCGGAGCGGGGCGAAGTCGACGTCGTACAGCCAGGAGGTGTCCAGACCGTCGGGGTCGCGCGCGTTGATGGAGAGCAGGGTCGGCGCGTCGTCGGCCATGTCGAACGCCTCCAGCCAACTGGCCGGGTTCTTGGCCAGCAGCAGCCGGATGTTGCGCCCGTCCTTGTCGACCTGTGCGTAGCGGCCGGCCACCGACGTGACGATGCCGAGGCGGGACACCGCGTCGACCGGGCGGACGCCGAACTCGGCGGCCACCGCCAGCGCGGTCGCCGCGTTGCCGAGGTTGACCTTGCCGGGCAGTTGGAGCGAGACCTTGTGCCAGGCGCCGGTGGGGTCGAGCACGCCCTCGTCCTCGACGACCCAGTGCGGCTCCGGTCGGCGTAGCGGGCAGCCGGTGCACCACCACTGCTCGCCGGAGCGCTGGATGGTGGAGCCGCACTCCGGGCAGACCCAGGAGTCGTCGTGCCAGCGTTGGCCGGCACTGAACCACGTCACGTGCGGCGGGTTGATGCCCCGGGCGGGGTCGCCCGGAGGGGTGGCGGCCCACACCACCAGCGGGTCGTCGGCGTTGGCCACCACCCGTACGTTGGTGTGCCGGACCAGCGCCGCGCGCCAGAGCTGCGCCATCATGGCGACCTCCTTGGCGCGGTCGAGCTGGTCGCGGGAGAGGTTGAGCAGCGCGACCACGTGCGGCTCGGTCGCCTCCAGCACCTGGGCCAGGTAGTGCTCGTCGACCTCCAGCACCGCGTACGGGGTGCTGCCGGCCTTGGCCAGCGCCGAAGTGTGCCCGCTGGGCATGTTGGCGCCGAACGAGTTGGTGGCGACCCGGCCGAGTACGCCGACAGCGGCGGAGGTCAGTCGGGTGGTGGTGGTCTTGCCGTTGGTGCCGGAGACGAGCGCGATCGCGCGCCCGGCCGACAGGTGGGCCAGCAGGTCCGGGTCGATCTTCAGGCCGATCCACCCGCCGATCACTGAACCGTCGCCACGGCCGGCCGCCCGGGAGAGCGCCGCGGCGGTCCGTGACACGGAGCTGGCCACCTTGGCCCGTAGGGGCATTTTCGCGTCCGTCACGCGAGCGAGGTTACCGGACCGCCGGCCCCACCAGATCGCCGCCGACTGTGAACCGTTCGGCCGTGGTGGCTGCGCGGGTGGCCGGGTCCGCGTCCCCCGGACGGAGTCGATCTATGTCGGAAAGCGGACCACGCCGAGGGGCGGCCGGAGCCCTCCACTCCGCTCCACCCCTTGTGACGTGCGGTTTTGCCGCCGGGTCAGGCGCGCCACGCGGGCGAATTTGGTTGCGGGTGGAGGGAAGTGGAGTAGAGTGGGGACCAATGGTGAGGCCGGGAGGGCTCACCGGCCCGGGGGGTCAGCGGCGCCGCGAACGCCGCTCAAGGGCGAGGGGGTTGGGCCGATGTTTCTCGGCACCCACACTCCGCGCCTTGACGAAAAGGGCCGGTTGATCCTTCCGGCCAAGTTCCGGGATGAGCTGGCGGGGGGTGTCGTGGTCACTAAAGGGCAGGAGCGCTGCCTCTACGTCTTCCCGACCCCTGAGTTTCAGCGGATCGCGGAGCAGTTGCGCGCACAGCCGATGACCCACAAGGCGGCCCGGGCCTACAGCCGGGTCTTCTTTGCCAGCGCGCACGACGAGGTTCCGGACAAGCAGGGCAGGGTGACCATTCCGGCTCACCTGCGGGCCTATGCCGCGCTGGACCGCGAGTTGGTGGTGATCGGCGCGAGCACGCGGGTGGAGATCTGGGACAAGGTCGCCTGGGAGACCTACCTCGCCGAAAGCGAAGACGACTTCGCCGACATCGAGGAGGGGGTGCTGCCCGGCGGTCTGTAGGGCGGTAACGGCGCCCGACGTACTGCGAGATCTCCAGCCGCTTTCGAGTTCCTGGCATCACTTCCCCGGTGCCAGGCGCACGATCCAGTCATTGGGCGACGGTCCGGTGTCAGGCGGGAGCGGATGGGGATCTGGCGGTACGACGGCAGCGCCGTCCGACGACAGGCGCACGAGAAGAACGGACGTTTCAACCAGTGGGGGTCATCATGGGGGAGTTGCGCGGCACACACGTGCCGGTGCTGCTCGAGCGGTGTCTCGAGCTGCTGGCCCCCGCTCTGGGTCGAGGCGGCCGGACGGTCTACGTCGACGCGACGCTCGGTCTCGCCGGGCATGCGGAGGCGGTGCTGGAGGCGCATCCGGAGACGGTCCTGATCGGGCTCGACCGGGACACCGAGGCACTCGCTCACGCGCGGGTCCGGCTGGCCCGGTTCGCCGATCGGGTGCACCTGGAGCACGCCGTCTACGACGAGTTGCCGGACGTACTGGACCGGCTGGGTTATCCGGCCATCGACGGCATCCTGTTCGACCTGGGTGTCTCGTCGTTGCAGTTGGACGCGCCCGACCGAGGGTTCGCGTACGCCCAGGACGCGCCGTTGGACATGCGGATGGACCAGACCCGGGGGGTGACCGCCGAAGAGGTGGTCAACACGTACGCGCATCCGGACCTGGCCCGGGTGTTGCGGGTCTACGGCGAGGAGAAGTTCGCCGGTCGGATCGCCTCGGCGATCATCCGGCAGCGGGAGCGGGCCCGGATCACCTCGTCCGCGCTGCTGGCGGAGCTGGTGCGGGACTCCATTCCGGCACCAGCCCGACGAACGGGTGGGCACCCGGCAAAGAGAACGTTTCAGGCTTTACGGATCGAGGTAAACAGAGAGCTGGCAGCGCTGGAGACAGCGTTGCCATCCGCACTCGACGCACTGACCGTGGGCGGTCGCATGGTGGTCCTGTCCTACCACTCGCTGGAGGACAGGCTCACCAAGGCGGCCCTCACGGACCGGGTCCGCAGTAAGGGCCCGATTGACCTCCCGGTCGAGCTTCCCGGGTCCGGTCCGACGTTCCGGCTGCTCAGCCGGGGCGCCGAACTGCCGGGGGAGGCGGAGGTCGCCGCGAACCCGCGGGCCGCCTCGGTGCGGCTGCGGGCCGCGGAGCGACTCGACCCGAACGCGACAGAGCAGGGGCGGACCGACCGCGAACGGTCTCGCCGACGGGTGAAGGGAATGCACCAACCGGGCACGGGGTCCGCCTGATCCGTGGGGGGTCAGGGGCACCGGGACGGCTAGAGGGACGGACGCTGAGGGGGAGGGGACATGAGCATTGACAAGCGCGACCGCCGGGACGTCACCGGCGGCGGGCAGCGCGCACCGCGGTCGGGGGGCCGGACCGCGGCGGAGCGGGCTCCGCGCCTCGGAAACGGTACGCCACGCATCGATCGAACGAATCGGCAGGGGGAGACTCGCGCCCGGGGGGCGCGCGAGTTCCCGACTCAGGGCACGGCCGCGCTGCGACCGGTCGAGAAGGCCGCCAGCGCGACCAGCGCCCGGCCGCCGCGGCTGCGGGTGGCGCCGCCACCGCCGATCTCGGTGCCGCGTGCGCCGTTCGCGGCGCTGATCGTGGTGCTGGTGGTCGGTGGGGTGCTGGGCATCCTGGCGGTCAACACCAAGATCAATGAGAACGCGTTCCGGCTGGAGCGGTTGCAGCAGCAGCAGGCTCGACTGGACCTGGAGAAGCAGCAACTGGACAAGCAGATCGCCGACGCCGAGGCGCCGGGCAACCTGACCGCCAACGCGAAGCGGCTGGGCCTGGTCGACGCCGGCGAGCCGGGCTACATCCGGCTGCCGGACGGCAAGACCATCGGTGTGCCGCAGCCGGCGAACGGCCAGCCGTCGGTGACCAGCCAGGGTGCGGGAGGCTGACCGGTGCCACCAAGGTCGGACGAGCCGCGCCGGGACCCTACGGGGTCCCGGCGCGGTTCTGCACGTGATGCCGGGCCCGTCGACGGCGAGCCGCGCACCGGTGAGCCGGGCATCGGGGGCATCTCCGGCGCCCGGGCGTACACCCCGAGGGGTCGGACCGTCCGCGAGGAGCGCGGCACGCCGGCGCGCGGTCAGGGCGCCGAGCAGCGGCGTACGCCGCGCAGCACCCGGTCCGGCGACCCGTTCCGGCCGGCGTTGCAGGTGCTCGACGGCGGTCGGGCCGCCGCCCGGGCGGGCCGGCGCGACGCTCCGGCTGCCGGTCGCGGTGGCGTGGTGCGCACCGTCGCGCCGCGTACCCCCCGTGGCCCGGGTGGGGACGAGCCGCCTCCGCGTCGCCGGACCACGCCTCGCGCGCCGCGGCGCACCGACCGACCGGCGGCCCGCCGGCCGTCGCGCAAGCCACGACGCCCGCCGAAGCTGGCCGACTCGCGGCTGCGGCTGCGACTGGGCACCGTGCTCGCCCTGACTCTCTTCGCCACCATCGGGATCCGGCTGATCTTCCTCCAGACCGTCGACGCTCCGGCGTACGCCGGGGGCGGTATCGTCGACCGCCTCCGCACTGTCGAGCTGCCGGCGCCCCGGGGTGCGATCTACGACAGCACCGGCGCGCCGCTGGCCCGCAGTGTCGAGGCGCGGTACGTGTACGCCGACCCGACCGAGGTGGAGGACTCGGCCGCCGTCGCCAAGGCGCTCTCCCCGTTGCTCGGCATCCCGGTGTCGAAGCTGATGGAGTTGATGAAGCCGCGCAAGCTGGAGGACGGTAAGGCGTCCCGGTTCGTGTACCTGGCGCGGGGAGTGGAGATCTCCACCGCCAAGCGGGTGCAGGCGCTCGAGCTCCTCGGCATCGGGGTGCACCGAGACGAGCGCCGTGAGGTGCCCGGCGGTGACCTGGCGGCCAACCTCATCGGCTTCACCAGCCAGGACATGGTCGGCTTGGAGGGGCTGGAGGCCCGCTACGACGACGTGCTCGCCGGTCAGGACGGCAAGCGGGTGTACGAGGCCGGCCTCGGCGACCTCGGGGCGCCGATCCCGGGCGGCTACAGCCGGACCACGCTCGCCAAGCCGGGCAGCTCGCTCGCCCTCACCCTCAACCGTGACCTCCAGTTCCGGACGCAGCAGATCCTCAGCGCGGGCATGGCCCAGGCGCCGGGTGGCACCGGCGCGGCCGTGGTCATCGAGATTCCCTCCGGCGCGGTGCTGGCCCAAGCCAGTAACCCCACCTACAACGCGGCGAAGCCGACGCCCAGCGACCCGGTTGCCCGGGAGGACGCGGCGACCAGCTTCGTGGTCGACCCCGGCTCGGTGCACAAGGCGATCACCTACGGTGCGGCGTTGCAGGAGGGGGTGATCACGCCGGACACCACGTTGCCCATTGCCAACAGCATCAAGAAGGGCGACACCTGGTTCTCCGACACGCACCCCGCCAACGGCAAACGGATGAGCGTGCCGGGGATGCTCGCCTTCTCGTCGAACGTCGGCACGATCACGATCGCCGACGAGCTCGGTCCAGATCGGCTGATCGACTACCAGAAGCGGTTCGGGCTGGGCAAGCCCACTGGCGAGGGCGTGTACGGGGAGGCCAGCGGGCGACTGCTGCCGGCCGACGAGTGGAGCGAATCCTCGCAGGGGTCGGTGCCGATCGGGCACAGCGTCGACGCCACCCCGTTGCAGATGGCCGCCGCTTACGCCGCCATCGCCAACAACGGCACGTACGTGCAGCCGCACCTGGTCAAGGAGGTGATCGGCCCGGACGGCAAGCGCACCCCCGCGCCGGCCCCGGTGACCCGGTCGGTGCTCAGCCCGCAGAACGCGGCGGCCCTGCGCACCATGCTGGAGGCGGTCACGACCGTCGACGGCGCCACCGGTGTGGCCGCCGCGGTTCCCGGTTACCGGGTCGCCGGCAAGACCGGCACCGGCTGGCGGCAGGTCAACGGTAAGAAGCAGCCCGGTGAGGTGTCCTCGTTCATCGGCATGGCTCCCGCCGAGAACCCCCGGTACGTGATCGCGGTCTTCGTGTACGCGCCCAACGGCGGGGGCGCGGCGATCGCCGGACCGGCGTTCCGGGACATGATGCAGTTCACTCTGCGTCACTACCGGGTACCGCCCTCCACCGGCGGATCCGCGCCCAAGTTCGTGGTCTATCCGCGCTGAGCAGCAACGGCGGGACATCATCGGTGAGTGCCGACGAACCACCGGGGCGGCTGTGCGGCCGGAACCGGACGACCGGGTAGGGTCTGACGCCGTGCCCGGCAATCCACGTCCACGTACCGTGACCGGAGTCCGGCTCGGTGATCTCGCCGTCCGGCTCGCCGTCGACCTTCCGGCGGACGCCGCAGCGGTGGTCGTCTCCGGGGTCACCCACGCCAGCCAGGAGGTTCGTCCCGGCGACCTCTACGCGGCGCTGCCCGGTGCCCGTCGGCACGGCGCGGAGTTCGCCGCCGGCGCCGTCGAGGCGGGTGCCGTGGCGCTGCTGACCGATCCGGCCGGCGCGGAGTTGGCGGCGGGAACGGGCCTGCCCACCCTGGTGGTGCCCGACCCGCGCGCCGTGCTCGGCGAGCTGGCTTCGGCCGTGTACGGCGACCCGACCGCCGACCTCACAGTGATCGGCGTGACCGGCACCGCGGGAAAGACGTCAACCGCGTACCTGATCGAGTCGGGGCTGCGGGCCGCCGGGCACACCACCGGGCTGGTCGGGACTGTGGAGACCCGGCTCGGTGATCTGGTGATCGACAGTGTCCGCACCACCCCCGAGGCGACCGACCTGCACGCCATGTTGGCCACCGCCCGCGAGCGGGGGGTCACCGCCGTGGTCATGGAGGTCTCCAGCCACGCGCTGGCGATGGGCCGGGTGGGCGGTGTGCGGTTCGCCGTCGGTGGTTACACCAACTTCGGCTCCGACCACCTGGACTTCCACGCCGACAGCGACGACTACTTCGCGGCGAAGGCCCAGCTCTTCGACGGGCGCTGCGCGGTCGAGGTGCTCAACCACGACGACCCGGCGTTGAAGCCGCTGCTCAAGCCGACGACTGTCACCTACTCGGCGGCCGGTGAGCAGGGCGCGACCTGGTGGGCCGACGGTGTGGGCGGCGAGGGGTACGCGCAGCGGTTCACCGCGCACGGCCCGAACGGCGTGGCAGTGTCCGCCGGTGTCGCGCTGCCCGGCCGGCACAACGTGGCCAACGCGCTGCTGGCCATCGCCGCACTGGTGGGTGCCGGGGTGGACCCGGTGACCGCCGCGGATGGTGTGGCTGCCTGCGGGGGCGTCCCGGGCCGGCTGGAGCTGGTCGACGTGGCCGCGCCGGTGCGCGGGGTGGTCGACTACGCCCACAAGTCGGACGCGATAGTGGCAGCGCTTGCCGCGCTGCGCGAGTTGAGCGCCGGCCGACTGATCTGTGTGATCGGCGCCGGTGGGGATCGGGACCGGGGCAAGCGGCCGGTGATGGGCGCCGCCGCGGCGGAGGGAGCCGACGTGGTGCTGGTGACCGACGACAACCCGCGCACCGAGGACCCGGGGGAGATCCGCGCCGAGGTGCTGGCCGGGGCGTACCGGGCCGGCACTGCCGCTCGGATCATCGAGGTGGCGGGCCGCCGCGCCGCTATCGACGAGGCGGTGCGGCTGGCCGAGCCGGGCGACGTGATCGCGCTGCTCGGCAAGGGTCACGAGCGAGGCCAGGAGGTGGCGGGTCAGGTGCTTCCGTTCGACGACAGCATCGAGTTGGCCGAGGCCCTGCGGGCCCGCTTCGGGGACCTGGCGGGTCAGCGGTGATCACGCTGAGCCTGGCCGAGGTGGCCGCTGCGGTCGACGGGCGGTTGGTGGCCGCCGACCCGGCCGCCACCGTCACCGGATCGGTGGAGTTCGACTCGCGCAAGGTGGGGCCCGGTTCGCTCTTCGTGGCCTTCCCTGGGGAGAAGGTCGACGGGCACGACTACGCGGCGACGGCGATCCAGGCCGGTGCGGTGGCGGTGCTCGGCAGCCGAGAGGTGCCCGGGGTGCCGATGGTGCTGGTCGATGACGCCCTGACCGCGATGGGCCGACTGGCCCGCGTGGCGGTGGACCGGCTGCCCGGGCTGACCGTGATCGGCGTGACCGGCTCGTCCGGCAAGACCACCACGAAGGACCTGATCGGTCAGCTCACCGCCCGGCTCGGGGCCACTGTGGCACCACCCGGCTCGTTCAACAACGAGCTGGGGCACCCGTACACCGCCCTCCAGGCCGACCCGGACACCCGCTACCTGGTGATGGAGAAGGGCGCGCGGGGGGTCGGGCACGTGCGGTACCTGTGCGAGCTGGTGCCGCCCCGGATCTCCGTGGTGCTCAACGTCGGCACGTCGCACATCGGCGAGTTCGGCTCGCAGGAAGCCATCGCCGTGGCCAAGGGCGAGCTGGTGGAGGCGCTGCCGCCGGACGGGCTGGCAGTGCTGAACGCCGACGACCCCCGGGTGGACGCGATGGCGAGCCGCACGCAGGCCCGGGTGGTCCGCTACGGCGAGGCGCCCGACGCCGACGTGCGCGCCGAGGACGTCCTGCTCGACGAGCGGGGGCACCCTTCGTACACCCTTGTCACCCCGGAGGGACGCGCGCCGGTGCGGCTGCGGTTGGCCGGCCGCCACCAGGTCGGGAACACGCTCGCCGCGGCGGCGGTCGCCCGGGAGTTGGGCATGCCGCTGGCCGAGCTGGCCACTGCCCTCGGCGAGTTGGGGCTGGTCTCGACCCGACGGATGGACGTCTTCGACCGCCCCGACGGGGTGACCGTGATCGACGACTCGTACAACGCCAACCCGGCCTCGATGGCGGTAGCGGTGCGGGCGCTGGCAAGCATGGGCCAGGGGCGGCGTACCGTCGCGGTGCTTGGCTACATGGCCGAGCTGGGCCCGTTCGAGTACGACGGCCACGCCGAGGTCGGCCAACTCGCGGCCGAGCTGGGTGTCGACCGGCTGCTCGTGGTGGGTGAGCCGGCCGCGCCGATCCACGAAGGCGCGACAGCTGTAGCAAACTGGGGAGGAGAGTCGGTGCTGCTCACCGATCAGGCGGCGGCCGTCGAGGTGCTGCGGAGCGAGCTACGACCGGGTGACGTCGTCCTGGTCAAGGGCTCCCGGTACCGGACCTGGGAGGTGGCCGACGCCCTGCGCGCCGACGCCGGTGGGGAGTCGACCCGATGAGGGCGGTCATCGTCGCCATCGGGGTGGCCTTCCTCGTCTCGCTCTTCTGCACCCCGATCGCGATCAAGGTGTTCACCCGGCTCAAGGCCGGTCAGCCGATCCGGTCCGACGGCCCCGCCATGCACCAGGGCAAGAAAGGCACGCCCACGATGGGTGGCGTGGTCTTCATCCTGGCCACTGTGATCGCGTACGTGGCCGGGCACCTCGCCCTGACCACCCTGCCGGACCAGCAGATCGCCCAGGTGGAGCCGACCATCACGGCGCTGGTGCTGCTGGGGCTGATGGTCTTCTCCGGCGCTGTGGGTTTCCTCGACGACTTCCTCAAGGTGCGCAAGCGCAACAGCGCCGGGCTGAACAAGCGCGGCAAGTTGCTCGGGCAGATCCTCGTCGGTGCGGTCTTCGGGGTGATCGCGCTGTGGTTCCCGAGCACGATGACCAACGGCTCGGGCCTTGCGACAAACACCGAGACGGTGGGCAGCACCACGCTGAGCTTCATCCGGGACATCGACTTCCTGGAGGTCAGCAAGGTCGGCGCGGTGATCATCTTCATCTTCGTGGTGATGGCCGCGACGAACGGCGTCAACCTCACCGACGGCCTGGACGGTCTGGCCACCGGCGCCTCGGTGATGGTGCTCGCCGCGTACGCGCTGATCGCGTTCTGGCAGTACCGGCACTGGTGCGCCGACCCGAACTACACCCAGCCGTACTGCTACGAGGTCCGCGACCCGTTGGAGATCGCACTGATCGCCGGGGCGGCGGCCGGTGCCTGTGTGGGCTTCCTCTGGTGGAACACCTCCCCGGCGCGGATCTTCATGGGCGACACCGGGGCGCTGGGGCTGGGCGGTCTGATCGCCGGCATGGCGATGTCCACCCGCACCATCCTGCTGCTGCCGATCATCGGTGGGCTCTTCGTGATCATCACGATGTCCGTGGTGATCCAGATCATCTCTTTCAAGACCACCGGTAAACGGGTGTTCCGAATGTCTCCGCTCCAGCACCACTTCGAGTTGGCCGGCTGGAGCGAGGTCAACATCGTGGTGCGCTTCTGGATCATCGCCGGCATCGGCGTGGCCATCGCCCTGGGCCTGTTCTACAGCGAGTTCCTCGCCAACATGACCTGATCCGCAGGCCCCGCGCCCACCCCCTGATCCGTCGATCTTGCACTTTCGGATGGCGGAACGTCCTTTCATGGATGTTTTGTCGGCACAGAAAGTGCAAGATCGGCGGCGGGAGGGCGGCGTGGGGGCGGGTTCGACACGCCCGGTGGGGCGTTGTGGGGCGGTGGCGCGTGTTCAGCGGTGATGATGTCGGGGTGGGGGAGGACATCGGCACTGAGGGCAGGGCAGGCGGGCGGGCGCGTCGGTCGCCGGGCGCGTCGGGGCGTACACCGTCGGCCGGCGGGGCGCGTGGCCCGGAGCCCGGCGCGGCGGCCCGCGAATCCGGGCCGGGGGCGCGGGAGCCCGGGCCGGCGGGACGCGAGCCGGAGGCCGTGGCGGCGACCCCGCTGCGCGGTATCGACGCGGCCGGCGGGCTCGCCGCTCTGCGCGGCCTGCTGGACCGGCCGCTGACCTCCTACTACCTGCTGCTGTCCTGCGCCGGCCTGCTGCTGCTGATCGGGCTGACAATGGTCTTCTCGGCGACCAGCGTGAAGGACTACGCCGAGGACGGCAACGCCTCGGCCTCGGTGACCAAGCAGGCCATCTTCGCGGTGATCGGCATCGGTGCGTTCTGGGTCTGCCAGCGCCTGCCGGCCAGCACCTACCGCTCGCTGGGGCGGCCGCTGCTGTTCACCTCGATCGGGCTGTTGGTGGTGCTCAACCTGCTGGTCGCGTTCGCCCGGCTGACCGGTCAGGATTCGGCCAGCTTCGGGCCGGTCGAGGCGCATCTGAACTGGCTGTTCGTCGGCGGGATCCAGCTACAACCCTCCGAGCTGGCCAAGTTCGCGATGGTGCTCTGGGGTGCGCACCTCGTCGCCCGCAAGGGCGCCGCGCTCGGTTGGTGGCGCGAACTGGCCACCCCGCTCTTCCCGGTGGTCGGCCTCCTCTTCGTCCTGGTCGGATACAACGACACCGGCACGATGCTCTGTCTGCTGGCCCTGGTCGTGGGCCTGCTCTGGGCCGCCGGGGTGCGGATGCGGGTCTTCGGCGCCCTGGCCACGGCCGGCCTGGTCGGGATCGGCCTGCTCGTGGCGGTGGCCTCGCTGGGCGCCGGCTCCGGCGAGCGCGGCGCCGACAACTACCGCCTCGCCCGGCTGGACATGTTCTTCAACCCACCGGACCCGGAGACCTGCAAGCTCAACGACTGCCTCCAGTTCTACCAGGGACGGCTGGCCATCGAGCACGGTGGCTGGTTCGGTGTCGGGCTGGGCAAGGGCAGCCTGAAGTGGGACTGGCTCCCCGAGGCGCACAACGACTTCATCTTCGCGATCATCGCCGAGGAACTGGGCGTGATCGGGTGCGTCGTGGTGCTCAGCCTCTTCGCGGTCCTCGCGTACACCGGGTTCCGGATCGCCCGGCGGGTCGACGACCCGTTCCGCCGGCTCGCCGCCACCGCCGTGACCACCTGGCTGGTCAGCCAGGCTGTGATCAACATCGGTGGGGTGGTCGGGCTGCTGCCGATCACCGGTCTGCCGCTGCCGTTCATCTCCGACGGCGGAAGTGCCCTGGTGGTGACGTTGGCCGGCATCGGCATGCTGGCGTCCTTCGCGCGCGCCGAACCCGATGCGGCCAGAGCACTGCATGCCCGTCCGCCGGCCCGGTGGGTCCGACTACTCTGGGCCCCGTTGCCGCCGCTTCCCGGCCGGCGTCGCCGACCGGCGACGCCGCCCGCTGGCCGAGGGTCCGTGCCCCGGTCCCGCGAGCGGCGCCATGACGATCAGGCCGCGCCGCGCGGGGTCCGACAGGACCGCAGCCGCAAGGGTACGGCGAGCGAGAGGAGACGCTGATGGGTCCGCTGCGTTCGGTGGTGCTCGCGGGAGGTGGCACCGGGGGGCACGTCTACCCGCTGCTCGCCTTCGCCGACTGCCTGCGCCGACACGACCCGGGCGTCCGGATCACCTGCCTCGGCACACCCCGGGGCATGGAGAACGACCTGATCCCGCCGCAGGGCTACGACCTGCGGCAGATCCCGGCGTACCAGCTGCCCCGGTCGGTCAACATGAACCTGGTCCGCACACCGGGCCGGATGTGGACCGCGGCGCGCGCCGCGGGCAAGGTGATCGACGAGGTGCGCGCCGACGTGGTCGTCGGCTTCGGAGGGTACGTCTCGGTGCCGGCCTACCTGGCCGCGTGGCGCCGCGAGTTGCCCATGGTGATCCACGAGGTGAACGTGCCACCGGGCGTGGCCAACAAGCTCGGCATGAAGTTCACAAAGAACGTGGCCGTCGGCTTCCCGAACCAGCCGAGCCAGTCCGAGGCGCTGCGGGACGCGACGGTCGTCGGTGTGCCGCTGCGCCGCAGCATCGCCGGTCTGGACCGGTACGCGTTGCGTAACGCCGCCCGCGCCCACTTCGGGCTCCGCCCGGACCCGCCGGTGCTCTTCGTGTCCGGCGGCTCGTCCGGCGCCCGCTCGATCAACCTGGCGGTCTCCGGTGCGGCCAAGGAGCTGGCCCGCAACGGCGTGCAGGTGCTGCACGTGATGGGCGCCCGCAACGAGCCGGTGCCGATCCCCACCGACCTGCCGGTGCCGTACGTGACGCTGCCGTATTTGTCCGAGATGGAGCTCGGTTACGCCGCCGCCGACCTGATGCTGGCCCGGGGCGGGGCGATGACCGTCGCCGAGGTGGCCGCCATCGGGTTGCCCACGATCTACGTGCCGTACCCGCACAGCAACCAGGAGCAGCGGCGCAACGCGCTGCCCGTGGTGGAGGCCGGCGGTGGGCTGCTGGTCGACGACGCGGAGCTCACCCCGGACTGGCTGGAGCGCACCGTCATCCCCCTCATCCGCGACCCACAGCGGCTCTACAACATGGGTGCCGCCGCCGGGTCGTACGGCAGGCGCGACGGCGACGAGGCGCTGCGGTCCTTCGTGCTGGCGGCGGTGGCCCGATGACCGCGCAGTTCACCCCGGCCGGCACTCTCACCGCCGAGGACCTGGGCGCCGTCCACCTGATCGGAGTGGGTGGGGTGGGCATGCTCGGCGTGGCCCGGCTGTTGCTCACCCGCGGTATCCGGGTCTCCGGCAGCGACCTGCGGGAGTGGCCGTCGCTGGCCGGCCTGCGGGCGCTCGGCGGCACCATCCACCTCAGCCACGAGGTGACCAACCTCGACGGGGTCGACACCGTCGTCTACTCGTCGGCCATTCCCCAGGACCACCTGGAGTTGGTCGAGGCGCGTCGGCGCGGCCTGCGGGTGCTGCACCGCTCGGAGGCGCTCGCCGCGGCGATGACCGGCCGTCGGGCGGTGGCCGTCGCCGGCACGCACGGCAAGACCACCACCACCTCGATGGTGACGATGGTGCTCCAGCAGGCCGGTGTGGACCCGTCCTTCGTGATCGGTGGGGAGATCTCCGAGGTCGGCTCGGGCGCCCACCACGGCACCGGCGAGCACTTCGTGGTCGAGGCGGACGAGAGCGACCGCTCGTTCCTCATCTACCGCCCGTACGTCTCGATCATCACGAACGTCGAGGCGGACCACCTGAACACCTACGGCGACTACGCGACGCTGGAGGCGGCGTTCGTGGAGTTCGCCCGCCTCACCGACCCGGACGGGTTCATCATCACCTGCGCCGACGACCCGGGCGGTCGGCGGTTGGCCGAGAGCCTGCGGTCCGAGGGACGACGGGTGTTCACCTACGGGGAGGCCGCCGACGCCGACCTGCGGTTGACCGAGATGGTCTCCTCCGCACGCGGGGTGCGCTACCTGGCCGCGATCGACGGCCGGTCGCTGGGCGAGTTCCGGCTGCCGGTGCCGGGACGGCACATGGGGCTGAACAGCGCCGCCGCGGTGCTGGCCGCGTACCTGCTGGAACTGCCGCTGGAGGCGGCGGAGGCCGCGCTGGCGGTCTTCCCCGGGGTGCGACGGCGCTTCGAGCGCAAGGGTGTCGCGGACGGCGTGCTGGTCTACGACGAGTACGCCTACCACCCGACCTCGATGACGTTGGCGAACCAGACGTTGCGCGAGGTCGCCGGGGACGGCCGGCTGATCGTCGTCTTCCAGCCGTACCGGCTGTACCGCACTCGCGACAACCAGGCGGAGATCGCCGAGGCGCTGGCCATCGCCGATGAGGTGGTGCTCCTGGAGGTCTTCGGGCCGGGTGAGTTGCGTCAGCCCGGCGAGGGCTCGGCGGCGCTGATCGCGGCGGTCGATCTGCCCGCCGACCGCAAGGTCTTCGTGGAGTCGTGGGAGCAGGCCCCGATCGAGGTGGCCCGTCGCGCCCGCTCCGGGGACGTGGTGGTCACCATGGGCGCCCCGCCGATCTCGCTGATGGGCGACGAGTTGCTGGCCGCCCTGGGTGAGCGTACGGCCGGCTCGGCACCGACAGCGACGGTCGACCCGGTGGCCGCCGCCCCGGCGATCGGTGATCCGGTGCCGGGTGGGGCGACGTCCGGCGGCGACGGCGCGGCTCTCGGTGGCACCGCCGTGCCCGGCGGCTCGGCGCCCACGGCCGGATGAGTCCCGGCCCGGCCCGAGGGCGGACCAGCGCCGCCGACGGTGGCGCCCCGCGCCGCGGTCCGGCCCGGCGCTGGCAGTTGGTCCGGGCGGGCCGCGACGCGGTACCGCCCTCGACCCGCCGGTTCATGGCCCGTGCCCGGCAGCGTCGCATGCGTGCGGCGCTGCCGTGGGCGGTGGCCGCCGGGGTGCTCGCCCTGGCCGGGCTGGTCGCCTGGACGGTGCTCGGCACCGGGCTGTTCGGGGTTCGGGAGGTACGCGTGGAGGGTGCCGACCTGGTCACCCCGGTGCAGGTGCACGACGCGGTAGGGGTGCCGGACGGCGTGCCGCTGGCCCGTGTGGACCTGGCCGCCGTCGCCCGTCGGGTCGGCGCGCTGCCGGCGGTGGAGCGGGCCACTGTCTCCCGGGACTGGCCCGGCGCGCTGGTGGTGCGGGTGACCGAGCGGACCGCTGTGGCCGTGGTGCCGCAGGGCGAGGCGTTCGCCCTAATCGACCCGAGTGGGGTGGCCTTCCGGACTGTGGAGCGACGCCCCGCCGACCTTCCACAGGTGACTGTGGCCCGGCCGGCCGCCGACGACCCGGGCACCCGGGCCGCGCTGGAGGTGCTCGTCGCGCTGACGCCGCAGCTGCGCGCGGAGCTGGTGGACGTGAACGTGGCGGGGCTGGCCCGGATCAGCCTGCGGTTGCGAGGCGACCGGACGGTGGTCTGGGGCGACGCCACCCGGGGTACGGACAAGGCTCGGGTGGCCACCGCGTTGCTCGACCAGGACACCGACCGGATCGACGTGAGCGCGCCGGATGTGGTGACCTTTCGTTGACCGGTGAGCGTGCGAGGACGTGACCCGTGGCGCTCCGCGCGGCGACACGCCGCCCGGGTCCTTGGCTCATCGCGCGGTGGCGCTTACGTTGCCTCGAAGAGCTTCAGTGGTTGACATAACTGTAAGCCTCTAGTAGAGGGTTAGGGTTCACCCCTGATCCTCGTTGGTGACAGCTGTCGTCGGCCGCTGGTCTGGCCACGCCGTAACCGGTCGGCCGAAGCCAATCTCGAAGGAAAGGACCGGAGATGACACCTCCGCACAACTACCTGGCGGTCATCAAGGTCGTCGGCATCGGGGGTGGCGGCGTCAACGCCGTCAACCGGATGATCGAGGTTGGGCTCAAGGGCGTCGAGTTCATCGCGATCAACACCGATGCGCAGGCGCTGCTGATGAGCGACGCCGACGTCAAGCTCGACGTCGGTCGGGAGCTGACCCGTGGCCTGGGTGCCGGGGCCAACCCGGACGTCGGGAAGAACGCCGCCGAGGACCACCGCGACGAGATCGAGGAGGTCCTCAAGGGCGCCGACATGGTCTTCGTGACCTGCGGCGAGGGCGGCGGCACCGGCACCGGCGGCGCGCCAGTGGTGGCCAACATCGCCCGCAAGCTCGGCGCGCTGACCATCGGCGTGGTGACCCGGCCGTTCTCCTTCGAGGGCAAGCGCCGCCAGGTGCAGGCCGAGACGGGGATAGACGAGCTCCGCAACCAGTGCGACACGCTGATCGTCATTCCGAACGACCGGCTGCTGGCCCTGGGCGACCGCAACATCAGCATGATGGACGCGTTCCGCACTGCCGACCAGGTGCTGCTCTCGGGTGTGCAGGGCATCACCGACCTGATCACCACCCCGGGTCTGATCAACCTGGACTTCGCCGACGTCAAGAGCGTGATGAGCGGTGCCGGCAGCGCGTTGATGGGCATCGGCAGCGCCCGCGGCGAGAACCGCGCGGTCGAGGCGGCTGAGGCGGCCATCTCCAGCCCGCTGCTGGAGCAGAGCATGGACGGCGCGCGCGGCGTGTTGCTCTCCATCGCCGGCGGCTCCGACCTGGGCCTGTTCGAGATCAATGACGCAGCCCAGCTGGTCACCGACGCGGCCCACCCGGACGCCAACATCATCTTCGGCGCGGTCATCGACGACGCGCTCGGTGACGAGGTGCGGGTGACTGTCATCGCGGCGGGCTTCGACGGCGGCACGCCCGCGTACAAGGCGGCCGAGCCGACCCGCAAGTCCAACACCAACCAGCCGGCGCCGCAGAGCGCCCCGGCGCCGACGCCGGCCACCAACCCGACTCCGGCCCAGTCGCCGCGTCGCGTGCTCTTCGACGACGTGGACGTTCCCGACTTCCTCAAGAACGGGTCCTGAGCACCGCCGATGACCGACAGCTCAGCCACGGTACGGCCAGATCGGCACGCCGAACTCGCGGCCGGTCTGGCCCAGGTTCGGTCCCGGCTCGATGACGCCTGCGCGCAGGCCGGCCGGGACCGTGCCGAGGTAACCATGATCGCCGTGACGAAGACCTACCCGGCCAGCGACGTGTTGGCGCTGGCCGGGCTCGGGGTGACCGACATGGGGGAGAACCGCGACCAGGAGGCGGCCGGCAAGGCCGCCGAGGTGGCTGCCGCCGGGGTGCGTCCCCGCTGGCACTTCATCGGGCAGTTGCAGCGCAACAAGGCCCGTTCGGTGGTCCGCTACGCCGACGTGGTGCACTCCGTCGACAGTGTGCGGCTGGCGCGGGCGTTGGCCACCGCGACCGCGGAGCGGCAGGAGCCGCTCGACGCGCTGGTCCAGGTGAGCATCGACGGCGACGCGGCCCGGGGCGGGGCCCTGCCCGGCTCGGCGGATCCGGCCGCCGGTCTGGAGCCGGTGGCCGAGGCGCTGGCCGACGCGCCGGGGATGCGTCTGGCCGGTCTCATGGCTGTCGCTCCGCTGGGGTGGGAGCCGGAGCGGGCGTTCGCCCGGCTCGCGGAGGTCGCCGGCGCGTTTCGGGCTGTCCATCCGGGAGCCACGGCGTTGTCCGCCGGTATGAGCGGAGATTTCGAAATCGCGATCCGTTACGGCGCGACACATGTCCGCGTCGGTAGCGCGTTGCTCGGAATGCGTCCCACGCTGCGGTAGCCTGACCGCGAGACAAGCAAATTACATCAGTGTTGTTTCAGGGGCGGGCGTCTCCTAGTCGGGGGTCGTGGCGCGCGACGCGAATCGCGCGCCGGGGGATTGCCGTTCCGGTCCGATGGGCATGGTTGTCCACTCGCGACGGGCGACATGGCACGGGGGCGCGTGCCGCACGGCGGACGGAAGGGCGCGGGATGGGTGCACTGCGCAAGGCGGGGGTCTGGCTCGGTCTGGTCGAAGAAGACGACGAGCGGGCCTACGACGACGGTGGCTACGACAAGGGTGGCTACCGCGACTCGCGTTACCGGCAGAGCCGGTATGCCGAGGAGTTCGCCGACGACGACGAGGATGACGCCGAGGAGCCACCGGCTCCGCGGCCGCGCGACAGCGGGCGGGGTCGACTCTCCGAGCGGTCGAGCGGGCGGTTGAGCGAGTCCGAGCGCGGTGACGGTGAGCGGCCGGAGCGGATCGAGCGGTCCAGCGTCCGGTCGATCACCCGGTCGTCGGCGGGCGAGACCTCCGGTGCGCTGACCTACCACACTCGGGACAACCTCGCCCTCGCGCCGCAGGTCACGTCGCGCGAGCGAGCCCTGCCCGAGGAGGAGCAGCGTTACCAGATCACCACGCTGCACCCCACCACCTACCGGGAGGCGCGCACCATCGGTGAGCACTTCCGCGACGGCGTCCCGGTAATCATCAATCTCACCGAGATGGATGAGGCCGATGCCCGCCGTCTGGTGGACTTCGCCGCCGGACTGGCGTTCGGCCTGCGCGGTACGATCGAGCGCGTGACCAATCGGGTGTTCCTGCTCTCACCGGCTAACGTCCAGGTCACCGCAGAGGACAAAGCCAAGATCGCTGAGGGCGGCTTTTTCAGTCTGAGTTGATCCCGCCCGACCCGAGGGACGTCGCTGACCGTGTTGTCGATCTTACTGCAAGTGCTGTACCTGATCCTTTATGTCTTCCTGCTCCTTCTTCTGTCCCGGTTCGTGTTGGGCGCCGTCCTGCAGTACGGCCGTCGCTGGCAACCGGGGCGTGGAGCATCCGCAGGATTGGAATCCGTGTGGAGCGTCACTGATCCCCCTCTCAACGCGTTGAGGCGTGTGATCCCTCCGCTGCGAATTGGTACCGTGAGCATCGACCTGGCCTCCCTTGTGCTCCTGGTTATCCTGTTCGTGCTGATGGAGTTCGTGTTAGGGCCGTCGATCAGGGCATCTGCCTGATGACCGACGCGCTTTCGCGGCCGCAACTGACCCGAGGAGTTTCGATGCCGCTGACCCCGGCCGACGTCCACAACGTCGCCTTCAAAAAGCCGCCGATCGGCAAACGGGGGTATGACGAGGAGGAGGTCGACGCCTTCCTTGACGAGGTCGAGCGCGAGCTCGCCCGTCTCATCGAGGAGAACAACGAGCTGCGCGCCCAGGTGGAGCGCGGTGGCCGTGGCGGTGCTCCCGCCGGCCCCGGCGGCGACGCCCGACTGGCGGCGGAGCTCAACGATGTCAAGGCCCAACTGGACCGGGTGCAGCGCGACAAGTCGGCGGCCGAGCAGGCTGCCCGCGCGATGCAGGCCGAGCTGGAGCAGGTCCGCGCGACCGGCGGCCCGGCCGGCGGCGTCACCGGTGACGGTGAGCAGCAGGCCCTGCGCGTGCTGATGATGGCCCAGCGCACCGCTGACGACCACGTGTCCGACGCTCGCCGCGAGGCCGACCAGCTGCTGTCCGAGGCTCGCAGCAAGGCCGAGGAGGTGACCCGGGAGGCGCGCGCCAAGGCTGACGCCCTTGAGCGGGACGCCCGCCAGCGGCACCAGGAGGCCATGGGCGGCCTGGACGCCAAGCGCACGGCTCTGCAGAAGCACATCGAGGAGCTCAAGCAGTTCGAGCGCGAGTACCGCACCCGGCTCAAGGCGTACCTGGAGAGCCAGCTGCGGGACCTCGACGGTCGTGGCCAGGGCCTCGAGGCCGAGATGACCCGCTCCGAAGCCGGCCGGGTCGCTGGCGGCAACGGGCTGGCCGCAGCGGGTCTCGCTGGTTCGTACGGCGGCGGCGGGCGCTCCGGCGCCCTCGAAGCCGGACGCTGAGCACCGGCCGGCGATCGCTGTCCGCCAATGGTGACGGTCGCCGGCCTGGCCTGGACAGTTCGACGCGGCGGGGGTGAGCCGTGATAGTCGCAAGTCTTCTGCTCATCCTCGTCGCGGTGGTGCTACTGGTGCTCGGCCTGGCCGGTGGCTCCAGCTTCTTGTTGGTCATCTCCATCGCGGCCAGTCTGCTGGCCGCCGTGGCGTTGGTGGTGGGCGCCCGCCAGGCAGCCGCCAACCGCGCCATGGCGGATCCCGGCCGGACCGACCGACGGCACCCCGACGCACCCCGCACGGCCAGCCAGGCCACACCGGGTGTCGCGTACGGGCCGCCGCTGGTCGAGCCGGAGGTACCGGTCCAGCACGTGCCCACGACGTTTGGTACCGGCGGCACCGGGTGGCGGCAACCACCCGAGCCGCCGGTCGACCAGGCGCCACCGGTTGACAGTGCGCCGCCGATCGATGAGGCCCCGCCGCGCGTCGATGACGCGTCGCCGTTGGTGGGCGCGGCGGACGAGCCGCCCGCGCGGGCCCGTCCGGTAAGCCCGGCGTCGCCGTTCGCGGCGTCGACCGATGACGTGTTCGACCCGGCGATCGCGGCGGTCGACGAGCCGGCCGCCCAGCAGATCACGGCCGCCGAGGCGGCCCGGGTGGCCCGACTGCTCGACGCCGTCGAGGTCGTCGACGGCCGCCCCCGTTACCACCTGGACGGCTGCCCCCACCTGATCGGCTGGCAGCCCGAGACGTTGCCGGTCGCCGAGGCCGTGGAACTCGGCTTCACCCCGTGCGCGCACTGCGCGCCGGCCACTGCTCTCCTCGCCGACGCCCGGCCGATCTGAAGCGGTGCCGGTGCCCGCGGAGGACACGCTCACAGTGGCGGTACGGGTGAAGCCCGGCGCCTCCCGGGACCGGGTGGGTGGCCGGTTCGACGGCCCGCACGGGCCCGCCCTCGTGATCGCGGTCCACGACCCGGCGGTCGACGGTCGGGCCACCGAGGCCGCCCGCCGGGCGTTGGCCGGCGCGTTGGGCGTCCGACCGGCCGCCGTGTCACTGCGTACCGGCGCGGCCAGCCGGGACAAGCTCTTCCTCGTCGATCGGCCCGGCCCGGAGTTGCCCGGGGTGCTGCGCCGCCTGCGCGACGGATCCGCCGAGTGAGGACAGCCCAGGCAAGGCAGCCGTGACGCCCGGGTTGGACATCGCGCTGCTGCTCGGTGCGGCAGTGCTGCTGGTGGCTGTCGGCGCGGTGCGACTCTCCACCCGCCTCGGTGTGCCCAGCCTTCTGGTCTACCTGGCTCTAGGCGTGGCGATCGGCGAGAGCGGGTTGGGCATCCGTTTCGACGACGTCGAGCTGACCCGGACCCTCGGCTTCTGCGCGCTGATCGTGATCATCGCGGAGGGCGGCCTCACCGCCCGGTGGACCACGCTGCGCCCGGTGCTCGGGCTGGCCTCCGCGCTCTCCACCGTCGGCGTGATCGTCAGCATCGTGGTGGTCGGCGTGGCAGTGCACCTGCTGCTGGGGCTGGACTGGCGGTTGGCACTGCTCTACGGCGCGGTGCTCTCGTCCACCGACGCGGCGGCCGTCTTCGCCACCCTGCGCCGACTGCGGTTGCCGCCCCGGCTCGTGGCGACACTGGAGGCCGAGTCGGGGATGAACGACGCCCCGGTGGTGCTGCTGGTGGTGCTGCTGTCCCACAGGGGTTTCGCGCACCCGTGGTGGTACGAGGTCGCGCTGGTCTGTTACGAGCTGGGCGTCGGTGCGGCGGTGGGCGTGGCCGCGGGCGTCGCCGGCACCTGGGCGCTGCGCCGGGCGGCGCTGCCCTCGGCCGGGCTCTACCCGATCGCCGCGGTGGGCATCACCGTGCTGGCGTACGCCGCGGGGGCCGTTCTGCACGCCTCGGGCTTCCTCGCCGTCTATGTGGCCGGGGTGCTGCTGGGCAATGCCCGCCTGTCGCACCGGCAGGCGATTCTCGGTTTCGCGGACGGGCTTGCCTGGCTCGCCCAGATCGGGTTGTTCGTGCTGCTCGGGTTGCTGGCCTCGCCGGGCCGGCTGGACGCGGCGGTGTTGCCCGCGGTGGTCGCCGGGCTGGCTCTGGTGCTCCTGGCCCGGCCGTTGTCGGTGGCCGTCACGGCGTTGCCGTTTCGGGTCGGCCTTCGAGAACAGGCGTTCCTGTCCTGGGCTGGGCTGCGCGGGGCGGTGCCGATCGTGCTGGCCACCATTCCGCTCTCCGAGCGGGTGCCCGGCGCGGAGCGGCTCTTCGACGTGGTCTTCGTGCTGGTGGTGATCTTCACGTTGGTGCAGACCGGGACGCTGGGGCCGTTCGCCCGCCGGTTGCGGGTGACAGCGCCGGCCGAGGCCGCCGAGATCCACGTGGAGACCGCGCCACTGGAGCGAATGCGGGCGGACCTGCTCCAGGTGGAGGTGCCACCGGGCTCGCGACTGGCCGGCGTGCACGTCGACGAGTTGCGCCTTCCGCTGGGCGCGTCGGTGACCCTGGTGCTGCGCGACGGCGTGGGCTTCGTGCCCGCACCGGACACCCGGTTGAAGACCGGCGACAGTCTGCTGATCGTGGCGACCGCCGGGGTGCGGGACGCGGCGGAACGGCGGTTGCGGGCGGTCAGTCGGCGGGGTCGCCTGGCCCGATGGTTTGGTGAGTACGGGGATGAGGTGCCCAATTGATCTGCTAGCGTTCCCTTTGCCCCGGTTAGGCAGGGCTAGGGGCTGTTAGGCGGAGCGACGGTGCGGCACGTTGTCGGACGCCTGTACGTTCCGTATTCTTGCCAATCTCCGGAGTGCGCGGCCATCGTCGCCGTGCGCCCCTTTTCGTACTAGGGGACGCCTGGTCGGCGCCCCCTGACCAGGCGCCGCGGACCGCGCGGTTCCCCGGCCGAGGGAGCGACCCATGGCGAAGCCATCCGACACCAGGACCGCCGGGCGCAAGCCGGCGGCGAAGGCCACCCGCAGCACCGCGGAGACCGAGAAGATCCGGGCGGCGCTGGCGGCGCGGCGGGACGAGCTTCGTGCCGAGTACGATCAGACGCTGAGTGAGATCACCGAGCTGCAGCGCGATCGGCTGACCGACTCGGCCGGGGACGACCAGGCCGACACGGGCACCAAGACGCTCGAGCGGGAGCAGGAGATCTCTCTCGCCAACAGCATTCTGGAACGGATCACGCAGGTGGAGCGCGCTCTGGAGCGTCTCGACGAGGGTGGTTACGGCTGGTGCGAGCGGTGCGGCAACCCGATCCCGGTCGAGCGCCTCGCCGCCTTCCCGTCGGCCACCCTGTGTGTGACGTGCAAGCAGCTGGAGGAGCGGCGCTGAGGTCCGTTCCCCGGCGGCGATGAGACGGTGAGCGATCACCGCCAAGACTGTCGATGGGGAGCGCATGACCGCAGTACCGTCCGCCGAACCCGGCCGCACCGATCCGGGCGGCGGCACCCGCCGGTCCCGGGCCGTCGCGATTCTGGCCGGAGTCGCCCTGGTGGCCCTGCTGGCCGACCTGGTCACCAAGCATCTCGCGCTGGCCGCGCTGACCGACCGGGAGCCGGTCCGCCTGCTCGGCGGTTTCGTCTACCTGAGCCTGACCCGCAACAGCGGCGCGGCCTGGAGCATCGGCGCGGACCACACCTGGGTCTTCCCACTGATCACCATCGGTGTGGTCGGCTGGATCGTCTGGATGGCACTGCGGCTGCGCTCGCTGCCCTGGGCGGTTTCGCTCGGCCTGGTGCTCGGTGGCGCGTTGGGCAACCTCGTCGACCGGATCTTCCGGGCGCCGTCCCCGTTCCACGGGCACGTCGTCGACATGATCAGCCTCTTCGACCCGTACGGTCAGGTCTGGCCGGTGTTCAACCTGGCCGACAGTTCGCTGGTCTGCGGCGTGCTTCTGGCCGTCCTGTTGGAGCTGACCGGCCGCCAACGTGACGGCCGGCGGGCGGGGCGCGACGGCGACCCGGCCACGACGGACGCCGCCGCGCCGGGCGCCGCCGCGCCGGGCGCCGAGCAGCGGGAGCGGGCATGACCTCCGCGTTCGCCGCTGGCGGCGACCACCGTTCCCTTCCGGTTCCGGACGGCCTCGACGGCATGCGCCTGGACCAGGCCGTGTCCCGCCTGTTCGGGCTCTCCCGCACCGCCGCTGCGGCCCTTGTCGACGCCGGGGACGCGCTGGTCGACGGCTCCGCCCGGCCCAACTCGCACAAGGTCAAGGCCGGCTCCTGGCTGGACGTCACGCTGCCCGCCCCGGTCGCGCCGCCGACTGTGGTGCCGCAGGCGGTGCCCGGCCTGCGGGTCGTCTACGCCGACGACGACATCGTCGTGGTCGACAAGCCGGTCGGGGTGGCCGCGCACCCGAGCCCCGGGTGGACCGGGCCGACGGTGATCGGCGCGCTCGCCGCGATCGGGCACCGCATCTCCACCAGTGGCGCCGCCGAGCGTCAGGGCGTGGTGCACCGGCTCGACGTGGGCACCACCGGGATCATGGTGGTGGCCAAGAGCGAGCAGGCGTACACGGCGTTGAAGCGGGCCTTCAAGTACCGCGAGGTCGACAAGGGCTACCACGCTGTGGTGCAGGGTCACCTGGACCCGCTGCGGGGCACCGTCGACGCGCCGATCGACAGGCACCCCACCCACGACTACCGCTGGGCGGTGGTCTCCGGCGGTAAGCCGAGCATCACCCACTACGACACTCTGGAGGCGTTCCCGGCGGCGAGTCTGGTCGACGTCCGGCTGGAGACCGGCCGGACCCACCAGATCCGGGTGCACTTCTCCACACTGCGGCACCCCTGTGTGGGTGACCTCACCTACGGCGCCGATCCCACCCTCTCGGCCCGTCTCGGCCTGGCCCGACAGTGGCTGCACGCCCGCGAACTGAGCTTTTTGCACCCCCGAACGGGGGACGAGGTCCGGTTCGTCAGCGACTACCCTGACGACCTGGACCGTGCGCTTCAGATCCTGCGTGACTGAGCGGCGACCGCCCGACACCGTTCCACAGAGGGGATCCCGCCCGTGCGCGCCGGCAACCTGCTGCGGCAACTGGACCAGCGGTTGCTGCCGCCGCTGACCCGGGCCGTGGCCCGGCTGGGCGACCGGTCGGCGCGCTCCGGCGTCCTCAGTTGGGCCGCGGTGCTCTCCGCGGCGGCGGTGTTGGGCACCGCCGTCTGGGCCGTCGACGACACTCCGGTCGGCGACCGGACGGTCGGCGAGGTGACCCGGGTCGGCGTTGCCGACGGCGACTCCGTCCCCGGCTACCTGCGGTCCGCCGCGGCCGACCTGGCCGCGCTGCCCGCGTCCGCGCCGGCCGCCGAGGGCGGGACGTACGCACTGGTCACGCTCGACGCGTACCTGCCTCCGCAGCGGCTGGCGACGGTGCTCGGCGACGTCGGGGTCTCGACAGTCTTCGGGCGGGTTCCGCTGCCCGGCAGGCAGACCGAGATCGTCAAGATCCCCGCGCTGCGGGTGCCCGACGACGTGGTCGCCGGAATGGAACAGGTGGCCACCCGCAAGGAGACCGAGGCCGCCGACTATCGGGTCAGGGCCGCCGCTGTCGACGGCGACGGGGCGGGCGAGCGGGAGTTGCGGGAGCAGTACGTCAGCGGCGCCGAGGTGGCCGCCGCCGAGGCGGCCGCGTACCGCACCGGCTGCGCCTGCGTCTACGCGGCGGTGGTGCGCGCGACGCCGGTGGCGCTGCGCGGTGTCGCGGCCCGGCCGGATGTACGGGCGGTCGACCCCGCTCCCGAGGTGTACCGGCTGGACCGGACTGTCTTCACGCCACCCCTGCCGGAGCAGCGTGACGTGGTGCGCCCGCCGGTCGACACCGGGCCGAGCCCCGTACCGACCCGGTCCGAGCGGCCGGCGCCGATGATCAGCGCACCGGCGTCGTCGGCCCCCGTGGGCGAATCGTCGGAACCCGCACCAGTCGTGACGATTCCGTCACCCGAACCGTCGAAGCCGGAGCCCAGCGACTCGGCGCCGCCGAGTGTCACCACCTCGCCGGACGCCGCCCTCACCGAGCCGTCGCCGCCATCGCCGTCGTCGTGATCTGCGCCGGCTGGTGTGCGCTCTGAGGTGTGGTCCGAATAGGGTTGGGTTCGTAGCCTGTCAGACAGAGATCGATGGCGCTGGGAGGGCGGGCCGTGGAGGGCAGTGAGACCGGCTGGGGCCGGCCGGCCGAACCAGCGCCGCGGTGGCGCGCGCTGTTGGACCGTGCCCGGCTGGGCGGTCGCGGCGCGGAGCAGACCGAGTCGGAGCGGCACGGCGAGGAACCGCCGCCGGACCCGCTGCCACGGCGTGCGGCCCCGAACGGCTACGCCGGGCGGGCACCCGCCATCGGGCATCCGGCCGACCTGTCGTACGGCGCGGAGCCTGGTTACCGGGCCGAGGCGACCTACCGGGTCGACCCCGCCTACCGGGCCGACCCCGCCTACCGGGCCGAGCCGGACTACCGGGCCGAGCCCGCGTACCGGACCGAGCCGGGTTATCGGGCCGAGCCGGACTATCGAGCGGAGCCCGCGTACCGGACCGAGCAGCCGGACTACCGCGCTGAGCCCGGCTACCGGGCCGAGCCGGGCTACCGCGCCGAGCCGGACTACCTCGCCACGCCCGGCTACCGTGCCGAGCCGGACTACCGTGCCGATCCGGGCTACCGCGCCGAGCCGGACTACCGGGCCGAGCCGACGTACCGGGCCGAGCCCGAGCCGCCGGCCCGCGGCCCCGACCCGGTCCCGTCGCGCTACGCGTTGCTGGACAACGGCTACCGACCGGGCGACCCGCCGGTGGAGTCGCGGTACGCCCTGCTGGAGACGGGCTACCAGCCGGAGACCGGCTACCCGGCCGCCCCGCCCCCGCCCCCGCCCCCGCCCCCGCCGCCCGCGCCCCCGGTCGCCGTGCCAGTCACGCCGCCCGTCCCGCCACCACCCGCCCCGGCGGTCGGCTCGGCGGTCGCCGAACGCGCCTACCCGCCCCGGATCGAATGGCGCCCACCGGCCGTCGACCCGGAGCAGGAGCGCGCCAACGGAGTGCTCCAACGGGACCTGGGCACGCCCCGGGTGTTCGCCTTCGCCAACCCCAAGGGTGGGGTGCACAAGACGACAGCCACGGTGCTCGCCGCGGCGACGGTCGGCAGCGTCCGCGGCAAGGGCGTGCTGGCCTGGGACGACAACGAGCTGCGCGGCACCCTCGGCCTGCGCGCCGGCAGCGCCCGGCACGCCCGGACGATCCGGCACCTGATCAGCGACCTGGCCCAGATCGAGATCCTGGAGGGCGCGACCCTGCTGGACCGGCTGGACGACTACCTGCGGCACGCCTCCGACGGCTCGTACGACGTGCTGGCCGGCGAGGAGAGCCCGCGCTTCGCCCAGCGACTGGACCAGTTCACCGTCCGCCGGGTGCTGGAGCTGCTGCGGCGCACCCACGACGTGGTCTGCGTGGACACCGGCAACAACGTGGAGAGCCCCAACTGGCGCACCGTGATGCAGGCCGCCGACCAGTTGGTGGTGACCACGGTGCCCCGGGAGGACGCGGCGTTCAGCGCGGACTGGATGCTCGACCTGCTGCACGAGGAGGGCATGGGCGAGTTGGCGGACAACGCGATCACCCTCATCTCCTGCCCGACCCCGGGTCGTTCGGCGCTCCAGGACGACCTGGAGCGGCACTTCGCCACCCGTACCCGGGGCGTGGCCGTCGTGCCGTACGACCCGGCTCTGGAGACCGGGTCGTCGATCGAGTACCACCAGCTTCAACCGGAGACCCGGCAGGCGTGGCTGCGGGCCGCGGCGATGATGGTGGAGCCGTTCGCCCGGTGAGCTGGTCTGCCGCCACCGGAGCCCGGCCGCGCACCGGGCCTGAGAGGATCATCGGGTGAGCCCGGACAACCCCGACCGTGAGCGGCCCGTCGACGAGCCCGACCAACCCGCGCCCCCCAGTACGCCGCACGCGCAACAGCCGGAGGTCGACACGTCGGCCGGGACAGCGCCTGGCGAGTTCGATGCGGGCCACCTGCCGGCGGCGTACCAGAGCTCGCTGGAGCTTCGGTTCGACGAGCCGCGTCGTCCGCTGCGTGCCCTGGTGACGGTGCTGGGCGCCGTGCTCGCGCTGGCCGCGCTGGGTGTTCCGCTCGGGCTGCTCTGGGCCGCGCTCGCGCCGGACACCCCGGTGCTCAAGACCGCCGAGGGGGCGATCTACGCCGAGCCGCAACCGGAGCAGCCGATCGCCGCCGACGGCTGGTTCAGCCTGCTCGGGCTCGCCTTCGGGCTGCTCGTGGCGCTCGCCCTGTGGTTCGTGCTGCGTCGGCGGCGCGGCCCGGTCGGGTTGCTCGCCGCTGTGCTCGGCACCCTTGTCGCCGCGCCGGTGGCCTGGCAGGTGGGACGGCGGATCGGTCTGGCCACGTTCGACCGGCTGCTGGCGACTGCCCCGGCCGGGCAGGCCTTCAGCAAACCCGCCGACCTGCGGGCCGGTGGAGTGGACTGGCTGCTCGGCGTGCTGCCGGTGCCGCACGGCAACCTGCTGCTGCCAGCGTTCGGGGCCGCGGTCATGTACACCCTGCTGGCCGGTTGGTCGCGGTGGCCGGGGCTACGCCCGGAGCCCGAACCGGGGGAGTTCAGTTGGGTGTCGGCGGGGACGCCAGCTCCGACAGCGGCACCGGAACCGCCCGCACCTGACGCAGCAGAGCCGCCTCGCGGTTGAGCAACCGCAGCTCGGCGCGGAGCCGGGAGGCGGTGTCGTCGATGGCCAGCAGCCGCTGCCGGTCGTCGACGGTGAGCGCCGCGGTCGCCGCCACCAGGTGCGAGAGCACAGTCGGGTCCTCCGGCAACTGCTCGGAGATCTCCTCCGGGTCGGAGCGGATCAGCCCGAGGTACTGCCGGAACACCGCGATCACCCGGGCGGCCAGCAGATCGGCCACCTCGTCCGGGCCGCCCGGGTCGGGCAGCCACTCGACGTCGGCGGTCAAGTAGGGCTCGGTGCTGTCGTCGACCTCGGCGATGCGGAACCGACGCCGACCGACAGTGACGATGTCGAAACCACCGTCGGTCAGCTCGGTCACCTGGCGCAGCTCGGCGGTGCAGCCCACCTCGTGCAGCGTCACCTCGCCGACGCTCGAGTTGGCCGGGACGCCGGCGGGACCGGCGGGCGCGACCTCCCAGCCGGCCTGGATGGCCACCACGCCGAACTCTCGCGGGGCACCGTCGGGCAGGCTGACCAGGTGCCGGACCAGCGCCCGGTAGCGCTCCTCGAAGATGTGCAGCGGCAGCACCAACCCGGGAAAGAGCACCGTTGCGAGCGGGAAAACCGGCAGCCGTGCGGTCACATGGTCGAGCCTAACCAATCTCGCCCCCGAGGGCGTGGCCCGGCTCACCGTCCCGGCGGACGGGCGGCTCGGGTGGACGTCGGGCCGGCCGCCTAGACTCGCAAGGGTGCTGAATCGGATCGACCTGCGCGACGGTCTCGGTGACCCGCGCCGCCTGCTGCCCCGTGCCCAGCTCGACGTGTCCGTCGCCGTCGAGCGCATCCGGCCCCTGGTGGAGGCGGTCCGTGAGCATGGGTACCCAGCGATCCGGGAGGCCAGTGAACGGTTCGACGGCATCTCCCCGGAGGTGTTGCGGGTGCCGGTCGAGGCGATCACCGAGGCGGAGGGGGTGCTCGATCCGGCGGTGCGCGCCGCGCTGCTGGAGTCCATCGCCCGGGCCCGTCGGGTGCACGCCGACCAGCGGCGCACCGACCACACCACGAAGGTGGTGCCCGGCGGCACCGTCACCGAGCGGTGGCTGCCGGTCGACCGGGTCGGCCTCTACGTGCCCGGTGGCCTTGCGATGTACCCGTCGACAGTGGTGATGAACGTGGTGCCCGCCCAGGCGGCCGGGGTGCGCTCGCTGGTGGTGGTCAGCCCGCCCCAGAAGGACAACGGCGGCCTGCCCGATCCCCGGGTGCTCGCCGCGTGCGCGCTGCTCGGCGTCGACGAGGTGTACGCCGTGGGCGGGGCCCACGCGGTGGCGATGCTGGCGTACGGCGCGGCCGTGGACCCGGCGGGTGAGCTGCGGTGCGACCCCGTCGACCTGATCACCGGCCCCGGCAACATCTGGGTGACCGCCGCCAAGCGGCTGCTGCGCGGCGTGGTCGGCATCGACGCCGAGGCCGGGCCGACCGAGATCGCCATCCTGGCCGACGACACCGCCGACCCGGCGCACGTGGCCGCCGACCTGGTCAGTCAGGCCGAGCACGACCCGCTCGCGGCGAGCGTGCTGGTCACCCCGTCGGTGGCGCTGGTCGAGGCGGTCGAGGCGGAGTTGGCCCGGCAGGTGGCGGCGACCAAGCACACCGAGCGGGTCACCACGGCGCTGACCGGTCAGCAGAGCGGCGTGGTCCTGGTCGACGACCTCGAGGCTGGGCTGCGTGTGGTCGACGCGTACGCGGCCGAGCACCTGGAGATCCAGACGGTCGACGCCCGGGAGTGGGCGCTGCGGGTCCGCAACGCCGGGGCGATCTTCGTGGGCGCCTGGTCGCCGGTGTCGCTCGGCGACTACTGCGCCGGCTCCAACCACGTGCTGCCCACCGGCGGCTGCGCGCGGCACTCCTCCGGGCTGTCCGTGCAGTCGTTCCTGCGCGGCGTGCACCTGATCGAATACACCGAGGCCGCGTTGCGCGACGTGGCCCCGCACGTGGTCACCCTGGCCAACGTGGAGGATCTGCCCGCGCACGGCCAGGCGGTCCAGGCCCGTTTCCCGGGAGGGTCGGCGTGAGCGAGCGCATCGACCTGGACGATCTGCCGATCCGGGCCGACCTGCGGGGGCTGTCGCCGTACGGGGCGCCGCAGTTGGACGTGCCGGTGCGGCTCAACACCAACGAGAATTCCCACCCGGTGCCGGAGCCGGTGGTCGAGGCGATCGGCAAGGCGCTCGCGGCCGAGCTGCGCGAGCTGAACCGCTACCCGGACCGGGACGCTGTGGCGCTTCGCGCCGACCTGGCCGAATATCTCGGGCACGGGCTCACCGTCGAGCAGGTGTGGGCGGCCAACGGCTCCAACGAGATCCAGCAGCAGCTGCTCCAGGCGTTCGGTGGGCCGGGGCGCACCGCGCTCGGCTTCGTTCCGGCGTACTCGATGCACCCGCTGCTGGCCCTCGGCACCAGCACCCGGTGGGTGCCCGCCGCGCGCGGGGTCGACTTCGGGTTGACCGCCGAGGAGGCGGTCGCGCAGGTCCGCGAGCACCGGCCGGACGTGGTCTTCCTCTGCTCGCCGAACAACCCCACCGGCACGGCACTGGACCCGGCGGTGATCGCCGCGGTGCTCGACGTCGCGCCCGGCATGGTGGTCGTGGACGAGGCGTACGCCGAGTTCGCCCGACCCGGGACGGTCAGCGCCCTCGCGGTGCTGCCCGGCCACCCGCGGCTGGTGGTCACCCGGACGATGAGCAAGGCGTTCGGCTTCGCCGGTGGCCGGCTGGGTTACCTGGCCGCCGACCCGGCGGTGGTGCGGGCGGTGCAGCTCGTCCGTTTGCCGTACCATCTCTCCGCGCTCACCCAGGCCGCCGCACGCGCGGCGGTGGCCCACCGCGATGCCCTTCTCGGTACGGTGAGCGCGATCATGGCGCAGCGGGACCGGATCGTGGCGACGCTGCGCGAGCGGGGGTTGCGGGTCGCCGACAGCGACGCCAACTTCGTGCTCTTCGAGGTGGGCGGCGACCAGACCATCGTCTGGAACGCCCTGCTGGCGCAGGGGGTGCTGGTCCGTGACGTCGGCCTGCCCGGCTGGCTGCGGGTGACCGCCGGCACCGCCGCCGAGACCGACGCCTTCCTTTCTGCAATGGAGACTTCGCAATGAGTCGGACCGCCCGGGTGGAACGGATCACCAAGGAGACCAAGGTCCTCGTCGAGATCGATCTCGACGGCACCGGTGCCGCCGAGATCAGCACCGGCGTCGGCTTCTACGACCACATGCTGCACCAGATCGCCCGACACGGCGGCTTCGACCTGACCGTGCGCACTGTGGGTGACCTGGAGATCGACGCGCACCACACGATCGAGGACACCGCGCTCGCCCTGGGTACGGCGTTCGACCAGGCGCTGGGCGACAAGGTCGGCATCCGGCGGTACGGCTCGGCGACAGTCCCGATGGACGAGGTGCTGGTCCGGGCCGCGGTGGACCTCTCCGGTCGGCCGTACGTGGTGCACGACGAGCCGGTGCTCGCCCCGTACATCGGGCCGGTGTACGCGACGAGCATGACCCGGCACATCTGGGAGTCCTTCGGTCAGGCGGCACGGGTCACGCTGCACGTCGACGTGCTGCGGGCGGCCCGACCGGGTGGTCACCCGGACGCGCACCACGTGGTGGAGGCGCAGTTCAAGGCGGTCTCCCGCGCGTTGCGCGAGGCCACCTCGATCGACCCGCGTTCCGCCGGGGCGATCCCGAGCACGAAGGGCGCGCTCTGATGAGCGCGAGGAGTGCAGCGCAGCGGAGCCCCGCAGTCGCGACTGGAAGGTGGCTCTGATGGGTGCCGCGTTGCCGACGTTGCTGCTGATCCTGGCCGGGGTGCTGGTGGGTGGCACCTGGTCGCTCTACCGGCAGGGCGCGCCGAAGGCCGCCGTGCTGATCACCGCGGCGCTCGCGGTGCTCGCCACTGTCGCCGGGGTGCTGCGGCTGCTGCCGGAGAACGGGTGATCGGGGTGACGACATGAGTGACGTGGTGGTGCTCGACTACGGCTCGGGCAACCTGCGTTCGGCGGAGCGGGCGCTGGCCGCCGCCGGTGCGGACGTCCGGGTGACCGACGACCTGGCCGCGGCGGCTGCCGCCGATGGTCTGGTGGTGCCGGGTGTCGGCGCGTACGCGGCGTGCATGGCGGGGATCGAGGCGCTGGGCGCCGGCCCGGTGATCGCCGAACGGGTGGCTGCCGGCCGGCCGGTGCTCGGCATCTGCGTGGGCATGCAGGTGCTCTTCGAGCATGGTGACGAGCACGGCGTGGTGACCAAGGGGCTGGGGTTGCTGCCCGGCGGGGTGACCCGGCTGGCCGCCACCCGGTTGCCGCACATGGGCTGGAACACGGTCCGGGCTCCACGGGAGTCGGTGCTGTTCGCCGGGTTGGCGGAGCAGAGCCGGTTCTACTTCGTCCACTCGTACGCGATGGGCGACCCGACGGCGCTGGCCGCTGCCGGTGCCGCGGTGACCACCGCCCACCACGACACGGATTTCGTCGCGGCGGTGGAGCGTGGCTCGTTGTCGGCGGCTCAGTTCCACCCGGAGAAGTCCGCCGACACCGGTGCCGCGCTGCTGCGCAACTGGCTCGCCACGTTGCCCAGCGGTGACTGAGCGTCGTCGCGCGGTGCCCGAGCGACGGGCGTCGCGGTGAGCCGGGAGCGCGCCCGCCGGCGGGCGGAGCGGGAGGCGGAGCAGGCCAGGGAGCGGGTGGTCCGGCAGCGCCAGGTCGCCCGGCGGCAACGTCGTCGCGCTGTGGTCCGCAGCTTGACGCCGCGGCTGCGACGGGGTCGCTCCGGGCGGCTGCCCCGGCACACTCGGGGTGAGCGGGCCGCGATCGTGCTGCTCACCGGCGCGGCGTTGTTGCTGATCTGGACGTTCGTCGACAACCTGGCGTTGCGTTTCGCGCTGATCGTGCTCTTGCTGCTCGTACTGCCGGCGATCGTGGTGATCGCCCTGGACCGTCGTACCTGATCGAGGAGAAGACCTTGAGCCTCACCCTGTTACCCGCCGTGGATGTCGCTGACGGCCGGGCCGTCCGGCTCGTGCAGGGCGCCGTCGGTAGCGAGAGCATCTACGGCGACCCGTTGGACGCGGCGCTGGCCTGGCAGCAGGACGGCGCGGAGTGGATCCACCTGGTCGACCTGGACGCGGCGTTCGGTCGGGGCACGAACGCGCACCTGCTCGCGGAGGTGGTGCGCCAGTTGGACGTGAAGGTGGAGCTCTCCGGCGGCATCCGTGATGACGAGTCGCTGCGTGCGGCGCTGGGCACGGGTGCGGCCCGGGTGAACATCGGGACCGCCGCGCTGGAGGACCCGGTCTGGTGTGACCGGGTGGTCGCGGAGTACGGCGACCGGGTGGCCATCGGGCTGGACGTGCGGGGTCACACCCTGTCGGCGCGGGGTTGGACCCGCGACGGTGGTGACCTGTACGAGGTGTTGGAGCGGCTGGACAAGGCGGGCGCGAGTCGGTACGTGGTCACCGACATCACCAAGGACGGCACGATGCGCGGGCCGAACCTGGAGCTGCTGCGCGAGGTGTGTGCCCGTACGGACCGGCCGGTGATCGCCTCGGGTGGCGTGTCCACCCTTGACGACCTGCAGGCGTTGGCGACCCTGGAGTCGGCCGGGGTGGAGGGCGTGATCGCCGGCAAGGCGCTCTACGCGGGTGCCTTCACTGTGGCCGAGGCGTTGCGGACGCTGGCCGAGGCGTGACGACGACCCGGCTGGGGTCGGGCGGCCCGTGGGAGGAGCGCTACGGGTACTCCCGGGTGGTCCGGGCCGGTGAGCGGGCCTGGACGGCCGGTTGCACGTCGACTGTGGACGGCCGGGTGGTTCACGTCGGTGACGCGGCCGCGCAGACCGCGCAGGCGCTGCGGATCGGGTTGGCCGCGCTCGCCGAGGTGGGTGCGGAGCCGGGCGATGTGGTCCGGACCAGGTTGTACGTGACGGACCGGCTGTACGCCGACGAGGTGGGCCGGGCGCACAACGCTGTCTTCGGCGCGGTCCGGCCGGCGGCCACCCTGGTGGTGGTGGCCGGTCTGCTGGACCCGGAGCACCTGGTAGAGGTGGAGTTGGAGGCGTACCTCGGCGATCGCTGAGGTACCCGCCCGGGCGGCCTGCGGGGCCGTCCCACGGTTCGATAGGTTGTGCACAACTTAATTGTGGGCTACGGTTCAGCGGTGACCGATGACCTGGTGCTGCGCCGGCAGGTGTGCTTCGCGCTCTACGCCGCGTCGCGCGCACTGACCGACGTCTACCGGCCGATCCTCGACGAGGTCGGGTTGACCTACCCGCAGTACCTGGCGCTGCTGGTGCTCTGGGAGCGTCCCGACGACGCCCCCACGGTGTCAGAGTTGGGCGCCGAGCTGCGGCTGGACTCCGGCACGCTCTCCCCGCTGCTCAAGCGGCTGGAGGGGGCGGGCCTTGTGGTGCGGCGGCGGTCGGCCCGCGACGAGCGGCGGGTCGAGGTGGGCCTCACCGAGCAGGGCCGGGCGCTGCGCGAGCGGGTCTGCGATGTCCCGCTGCGGATCGCGCAGGCCACCGGGCTGGGCTTCGACGAGCTCGTCGCGCTGCGCGACACCCTCACCCGGGTCACCGACACCATCCACCGACAGAAGGAGCAGTGACCACCATGCAGGTTGTCTACACCGCATCCGCGACCGCCACCGGCGACGGCCGGGACGGCCACGTCGAGACCTCCGACGGCACGTTCACGCTCGACCTGGCTGTGCCGAAGGAGATGGGCGGCGCCGGTGGCGCGGCCAACCCCGAGCAGCTCTTCGCCGCCGGTTACGCGGCCTGCTTCCACAGCGCGCTGCGGTTGGTGGCCCGCCGGGCCAAGGCCGACGTGACCGGTTCCGTGGTCGGCGCCGAGGTGGGCATCGGCCCGAACGGCAGCGGCGGCTTCGGGCTCACCGTGCAGCTCGTCGTCGACCTGCCCGCCGCGCCCCGCGAGGTCGCCGAGCAGATCGTCGAGCAGGCCCACCAGGTCTGCCCGTACTCCAACGCCACCCGTGGCAACGTCGACGTCACCCTGACCGTCCGCGAGACCCTGTCCGCGTGACCTCGCGGCCCCAGGCACCCATCCGCGGACGAGAGGACGACCACCCCGTGACCAGCAACCGCGAGATTCACCTGGCCAGCCGCCCCCAGGGCTGGCCCACCGAAGACACCTTCCGGCTCGTCGAGACCGAGGTTCCGACGCCCGGACCGGGCCAGATCGTGGTCCGCAACCAGTACATGTCCGTCGACCCGTACATGCGCGGACGGATGAACGACGTCAAGTCGTACGTGCCGCCGTTCGCGCTCGACGCGCCGCTCGACGGTGCGGCGATCGGTGAGGTGGTGGCCAGCGAGGCGGCGGACGTCGCCGTCGGCACCACGATCCTGCACGGGCTGGGCTGGCGGGAGTACGCGCTGCTCGACGCCGCCGCGGCCCGCCCCGTCGACCCGAGCATCGCCCCGGTCAGCGCGTACCTGAGCGTGCTCGGCATGACCGGGTTGACCGCGTACGCCGGTCTGCTGGAGGTGGCCGCGATGAAGCCCGGCGAGACGGTCTTCGTCTCCGCCGCGGCCGGCGCGGTGGGCAGCCTGGTCGGCCAGATCGCCAAGCTCAAGGGCGCCGGCCGGGTGATCGGCAGTGCCGGCTCGCCGGCCAAGGTCGAGCGGCTGCGGGCGCTGGGCTTCGACGCCGCCTTCGACTACCACGACGGGGTCCGCGAGTCGCTGCGGTCGGCCGCCCCGGACGGCGTCGACGTCTACTTCGACAACGTCGGCGGTGACCACCTGGAGGCCGCGATCTCGGCCATGAACCTGCACGGTCGGGCCGCGATCTGCGGCATGATCGCGCAGTACAACGCCACCGAGCCGCCGGCCGCCCCGCGCAACCTGGCGCTGGTCATCGGCAAGCGGCTCACCCTGCGCGGCTTCCTGGTCAACGACCACAACGACGTGCGGGCGGCGTTCGTGCGCGACGTCTCGGGCTGGCTGCGCGACGGCACACTGTCCTACGACGAGACGATCGTGGACGGCATCGAGAACGCCCCGGCCGCGTTCCTCGGCCTGCTGCGCGGCGACAACCTCGGCAAGATGCTCGTCAAGGTGTGACCCAGGCCTCTCTCACGGCGGTCGACCCGATCGGGTCGACCGCCGTGCCGCGTGCGGAGGATAGGCTCGCGGCATGACGGTGGCGGTACGGGTGATCCCCTGTCTGGACGTGGACGCCGGGCGGGTGGTCAAGGGGGTCAACTTCCTCGACCTGCGTGACGCCGGCGACCCGGTGGAGCTCGCCGCCGCGTACGACCGGGCCGGCGCTGACGAGTTGACCTTCCTCGACGTCACAGCGTCCTCCAGCGACCGGGGCACCATGCTCGACGTGGTGCGCCGCACCGCCGAGTCGGTGTTCATCCCGCTGACCGTCGGCGGTGGGGTCCGGCAGGTCGCCGACGTGGACACGCTGCTGCGCGCCGGCGCGGACAAGGTCGGCGTGAACACCGCGGCCATCGCCCGTCCGGAGCTGATCGCCGAGATCGCCGACCGGTTCGGCCGGCAGGTGCTCGTGCTCTCCCTCGACGTGCGGCGCTCGCCGAACGGCGGCACGCCCAGCGGCTTCGAGGTCACCACCCACGGAGGTCGGCGCGGCACCGGCATCGACGCCGTGTGGTGGGCGCACCGGGGCGCCGAGTTGGGCGCGGGGGAGATCCTGCTCAACTCGATGGACGCCGACGGCACCAAGGCGGGCTTCGACCTGGAGCTGATCGCCGCGGTGCGCGCGGTGGTGGACGTGCCGGTGGTGGCCAGCGGGGGCGCCGGCGAGGTGGCCCACTTTCCGCCAGCGATCGGCGCCGGTGCGGACGCGGTGCTCGCCGCCAGCGTCTTCCACTTCGGCGAGCTGACCGTCGCCGAGGTCAAGGACGCGCTGCGCCTCGGCGGCCATCCGGTGCGCTGAGCAGCTCAGCGCTCGCCGGAGTGGCCCTCCGGTGACCGACGCGGGGTGGGAATCGAACGGACCGCGTACTCCTGCACGGCAGCCGCGTGGTCGGCCTCCTCCAGGATCCAGTCCGCCCTCCCGGGAGCGTGCCGGCGGGTCAACACACCCTGCACGGTGTCCACCATGGTCGCCACACCTGCGCGCGGACGGGTACGCCACAGCTGCTCACCCTCGGCGGTGATCCGGAACCAGCCGTCGGCGACGCTGACCAGCCCGGCGCCGACCAGCCGCTGGACCGCGGCCTCCACCTCGTGTCGCTGCGGAATCGCGTGGTTGAGGTGGTCGGCGGTGGAGAGCACGTCGGTCAGGCGGACGCCCTCCGGCCGCCGGCTTGTCGCCGACCGACGGTGCCGTCCGGCCCCGCTCGCGATGACGAGCGACACGAAGATCCAGGCGTCGTTCCAGCGCCAACCGTTCTCCCCCATGCAGAGATGATGACGGCGCGCGTCGCGGAAGGGAACACCCACCCACGAACCGGTGCGCGGCACCACCACCACGTACCGGTTCGCGGACGGTCGGTGAGGGTTCAGCCGGCCGGGGTGGCCGGCGCGGGGTTGCCCGGCGGGGGCGCGGCGCTGTCCGGCGTGGTGCCCTCCGGCACGGCGAACAGCGGGATGAAGAACTGGGCCAACGGGCCGATGGCCAGTGCGTACGCGACGGTGCCCACGCCGACAGTGCCGCCGAGCAGCGCGCCCAGCGCCAGCACTGTGACCTCGATGACGGTGCGCACCAGTCGGATCGACAGGCCGGGCCGGCGGGCCACGTACCCGGTCATCAGACCGTCGCGGGGGCCGGGCCCCAACCGGGCGCCGAGGTAGAGGGCTGTGGCGGCGCCGTTGGCGACGATCCCGGTGATCAGCATCGCGATCCGGACGCTGAATGGGCCACCCGTGGGCAGCAGGGCCAGTGTGGCGTCCACGACCAGGCCGATCACGACGACGTTGCTGACGGTGCCGAGGCCGGGCCGCTGCCGCAGCGGGATCCAGAGCAGCAGGACCAGCGCGCCGACGCCGATGGTGACGGTGCCGAAGGACAGCCCGGTCAGCTCGGAGAGCCCCTGGTGGAACACGTCCCAGGGGTCGAGGCCCAGGTCGGAGCGGATCATCAGGGCCATGCTGACGCCGTAGACGGTGAGCCCGAGGTAGAGCTGGACCAACCGTCGAACCGGTCGGTGCCGCAGATTGCCAAGCAGTGCCATGCATGCCACCCTAGGTGCCAATCCTCGTCGAGGAAGAAGCCAATATCCGAGGAGTGGCTATGACTGGGCAGGTGCGCGGCGTCCAATTGGCCCGTCTGCTCGGGCAGTGGCATGCCCTGCCGGGCCGCCGCCGCAGCCCCGACTACGCGGCGCTGGCCGGCTCGGTGCGCGGGCTGCTCGCCGACGGCCGGCTGCCGCTGGGCGTCCGCCTCCCGGCCGAACGGGAGCTGGCCGAGGCGCTGCGGATCAGCCGGACCACTGTCACCGCCGCCTACCGGCAGCTACGCGAGACCGGGCACCTGGCCAGCCGGCGGGGCGCCGGTAGCTGGACGATGCTGCCCGGCAACCACCGGGTGGCCAGCACCGGCCTGTGGACCCCGCTGGACGACCGGGAGATGCTCGACCTCGGCGTCGCCGCGCTGGCCGCACCGCCGCAACTGCTGTCGGCCGCGCGGGCCGCCGCCGAGGACCTGCCCCGTTACCTGAGCGGGGCCGGTTACCACCCGACCGGCATCATCGAGCTGCGCGAGGCGGTGGCCGACGCGTACACCGCCCGGGGTCTGCCCACCTCGGCCGACCAGATCATGGTCACCAGCGGCACACAGCACGCACTGGACCTGGTGCTGCGGCTCGCCCTGGCCCCCGGCGGCACCGTGCTGGTCGAGTCCCCGACCTACCCCAACGCCCTCGCCGCGCTGGCCGGCCGGCGGGCCCGGATCAGCACCCACGGGCTGGCCGCCGACGCCGGCTGGGAGCCCGACCTGCTGCTGGGCAGCCTCCGACAGACCCGGCCCAAGCTGGCCTACCTGATTCCGGAGTTCCAGAACCCGACTGGGCACCTGATGCCCGCCTCGCTGCGCGAGCGCGTGGTGGCCGCCGCGCACGCGGTCGGCACCGATCTGATCATCGACGAGTCCTTCGTGGACCTGTCGATGGACGGCACCGAGGTGCCACCCCCGGTCGCCACCTACGACCGGCACAGCCGGGTGGTCAGCATCGGCGGGATGAGCAAGCCCTACTGGGGTGGCCTGCGGATCGGCTGGGTGCGCGCGTCCGCGCCGCAGGTGCAGCGGCTGGCCGCCGTGCGGGTCGGGGTCGACATGGCCAGCCCGGTGTTGGACCAACTGGTAGCTGTGCACCTGCTGGCCGACGCCGAGGCCATCGTCGCCGATCGCCGGGTCCAGTTGGCCGTCCAGCGGGACGCCCTACTTGGCGCGCTGGCGCACCAACTGCCGGAGTGGCGGGTCACAGTGCCACGCGGTGGCGTGACGCTCTGGGCCGAATTGGACGGCCCGGTGTCGAGCGCGTTGGCCCGGGCCGCGGAGGAGGTCGGCGTACGGCTGGCCCCCGGCCCCCGGTTCGGCCTGGACGGCACCCTGGAGCGGTTCCTGCGGCTGCCCTTCACCCTGCCCGCAGCGGACCTCGTGGAGGCCGTGGGGCGGATCGCGGCGATCCGCTACGACCTGGACCGGGCCGGCCGCCAGCGGTGGCGCGAGCCCTCCGTCATCGCCTGAGCGGCCCCGCTGCCACGAACGCCGGTGGCCCCGCACCCGAGCGGGTGCGGGGCCACCGGCGTCGTGTCAGAGCTCGGCGAGGGTGCCGGCGTACATCTTGTCGATCTCGGCGGCGAAGTTGCTCTCCACCCCACGCCGCTTGATCTTCAACGACGGGGTGATCTCGCCGTCCTCGATCGTCAGGTCGCGCGGCAGGATGGCCACCTTCTTGATCGTCTCCCAGCGGTTGAGCTTGGCGTTGAGCTGGGCGACGTACTCCTCGACCATCGTCTGGGCCTCGGCCGACGCGACGATCTCGGTGTAGCTGCGCCCTTCGAGGGGGCCACCGGCGACCCAGCCCCGGATGGCGTCCGGGTCCAGTGTGACCAGCATGGTGCAGAAGTTGCGGGCCTGACCGACGACTACCGCCTGCGAGGTGTACGGGCAGATGGCCTTGAACATGCCCTCGATGTGCGACGGCGCGATGTACTTGCCGCCCGAGGTCTTGACCAGGTCCTTCTTGCGGTCGGTGATGCGGAGGTAGCCCTGCTCGTCAAGGGTGCCGATGTCACCGGTACGGAAGAAGCCGTCCTCGGTGAACGAGGCGGCGGTCTCCTCCGGCAGGTTGTGGTAGCCGCGCATCACCGGCCGGCCCCGCACCAGGATCTCCCCGTCGGTGTCGATCTTGCACTCCAGGTCGCCCATCGCCCGGCCCACGGTGCCGATCCGCAGCCCGGCCGGTGGGTTGACGAAGTTGCCGGCGCTGGTCTCGGTCAGGCCGTAGCCCTCGGAGATCGGCAGGTTCGCGGCGGCGAAGAAGGTGGCGATCTCCGGGCTGAGCGGCGCGGCGCCGGACACCAGCACCCGCATCCGCCCGCCCAGGCGGGCCTGGAGCTTGCTGAACACGAGCTTCTCGGCCAGCCCGTAGCGCAGCTTCAGCCCGGCCGGCACCGGCTTGCCGGCCTGCTCCAGGGTGACCTTCTCCTTGCCGACGCCGACGGCCCAGCCGAAGATCTTCGCCTTCGCGCCGCCGGCGCCCTGCGCGGTGGTCACTGCCTTGTTGTAGACCTTCTCGAACACCCGGGGAGCGCCGCACATCAGCGTCGGACGGATGACCGAGAGAAGGTCGACCAGCTTGTCCACCCGCCCGTCGACGTAGGTGGGCAGACCGACGTGGATGGCGCCGCAGAGCAGGGTCTTGCCGAACGAGTGGGCCAGCGGCAGCCACAGGTACTGAAGGTCGTCGTCGCGCAGCAGCCCGACCTCCGCCTGGGCCACGGCCTCCCAGCACCAGCCGCCGTGCAGCAGTTCGACGCCCTTGGGCTGGCCGGTGGTGCCGGAGGTGTAGATCAGCGTGGCCAGGTGGTCCGGGCCGATGCCGGCCACCAGCATGTCGATCAACTCCGGCTCGGCAGCCAGCGCCTGGGTGCCGCGTTCCTCCAGGTCGGCGAGCGTCAACTGCGCGATCGCGGCGTTCGGGTCGACGGCGCCGTCGAGGAGCACCACGTGGGTGAGCGCGGGCAGGGACGCCCCCGCGATCTTCGCCGCCTGGGCCGGGTTCTCCGCGAACAGCACCTTCGACCCGGAGTCGGCGATGATGTACGTCGCGTCGGCCGGCTCGGTGGTCGGGTAGACGGTGGTGGTCGCGCCGCCGGCGCACATGATGCCGAGGTCGGCGATCACCCATTCCAGCCGGGTGTTGGCGAGGATCGCGACCGGGTCCTCCTGGCTGACGCCCAGGCCGTGCAGGCCGGCGGCGACCGCCTTGGCGCGTTGGCCGACCTGCGCCCAGGTCAGCCAGACAGGCCCCGAGTCGTCGGAGTTCGGGGACGCGAACGCGTTCCGGTCGGGGGTGGCCGCCACGCGCTTGAGGAACATGTCCGGGATGGAGCGGTACGGTACATCGAGAGCCATCGCTGTAGCCGCCTTCGGGGGTGGTGGCGTGACGGTCGTCACGTCATGATGGTTACCGAAGAGTATTGCCTGTTGCCGTGCATCGGCTAGCCCTGGTGATCGTCCGGCCGGCCCATCCCACCAACCGGTACGGCCGATCAGGCGTACCGGGCAGCCTGCACTGACCACTCGTAGGTGGCCCGGACCCAGTTGCGCCGGGCGGCCAGGGCGTCGCGGATCCCGTCGTCGTCGGCGGCGCGCAGCGCCTCCTCCGCGTCCAGGTACGTCGCCAAACCCTGGTTGAACCGGTGTGCCGCACTCCGGAGCGCCGTCACCTCGTCCGCGTCGCCGTCCTGGGCGAGCACCGTGACGAGGTTGTGCGCGTCCGGGTCGGCCTGGCTCTCCTTGCCGTAGGAGAAAAGGTCGTTGCACCAGCAGACCAGGTCCACCGCCAGCAGGTCCAGGGCGACCAGCCCCGGGTTGGCGCGCTGGGCTGGCCCCGAGGGCCGCGTCGACGCCAGGTCGGTCAGGGTGAGGCAGGGGTGCACGCCGCCGATGTGCCGGCGTAGCTGCACGTACTCCGCGACCTCGGGTACGCGCCGACGTTCCCGGTTGCCCGCCTCCCAGAGCAGCGCCAACAGGTACTCGCGCATCTGGCTCACGAACCGCAGCAGCAGTCCGGCGTGATCGTGCAGTCGGGTCCGGCGGCAGAGGTCGTGCAGCGCGTCACCCAGTGGCCCGACGGCGGGCGGTACGACGTACGGGTCACCGCACCGGTCCAGCACGTCGAGCAGGGTGCTGATCGCCGGGCCCAGTCGGACCGGGTCGGCGCCGAGGCCGTCCTCGTCGCAGGCGTCGTCCATCACGAAGAGCCAGCTGATCAGGTCGGTGAGCAGCCGCAGGCCGTCCACCGAGCCGTCCGGGCAGGCGCGGCCGGCCAGTCCGGCGGCGTCGGCCCGTTCCAGGCGGTGCACGCGTTGGCTGGAATCGACCAGCCCGAACGTGCGCGCCCACTCGATGCTCTCACCCGCCACCTGGTCCGTGGCCCCGTGACGGCCCGTGGGAAACGGGGGTTCCCGCAGCGCCGAAATCGCGAAGTCCCGCACAGTGTGCCCCCACTCCGTGCCGCCCGGCGCGGAGCGGCGCGGTGAAGCGTACGGGAGGAGGTATCAGCGTGTTTCGCTGGGTGTGGGAAATTCCACAGTCGTTCAGTGACCGTTTACGCACACGTAGTCACATGCCCAGGTTGGCGGCGCGTAGCCGCCGAGCCGCCTCCGTTGAGCCGTTCAGTTGAACCCGGGCCACCCGCTGCCGGCCGGAGAAGAACAGCACCAGCTCGGCCGGTGCCCCGACCAGGCGCAGTGGCTCACCACCGCGACCCAGGGAGACCTCACCGTGGCCGGGCGCCTGCACGTAGAGATCCGCCGGAAAGCGCCGCAGTGCCAGCCGGGCCATCGGGGCCGCGCGTTTCCAGAGCGCGTTCTGCAGGCCGGCCGACAGATCGCGCGGCTGCCACCCGGAGCCGGCCCGCCGGACGTCCTCGTGATGGATGAAGAACTCCATCGTGTTGGCCAGCTCGTCGGTCAGCGGGTTGCTGACCGGGCTCCACACCGGCGGTCGGCGCACCTGTGCCACCAGCTCGGGGTAGGGCCGTGCGGCGAGCCGCCGACGGACCCGCTCGGCGTAGCCGCGCAGCGGCGGCAGCACGATCCCACCCGCCGCGTCCGGACGGCGCTCCCGCAGCACCAGATGCGCGGCGAGGTCACGGGTCACCCAGCCCTCGTTGATGGTCGGGGCGTCCGGCCCGAGGGCCAGGAGAAGATCGGCCAGCGCCTCGCGCTCGGCTCGGGCGTACCGCGGCATGGCCCGATCGTAGGCCCGGTGGCCCGTCGGCGCGCGACAGCGGACGCCGGTCGACGCCGACGGCACGCCGCCGTCCGGTACGTGATGGTCGACATATCCAGTCAGGGTCGGCGGCACTGGCCCCGACCGGTAAGGATGAGGGAGATAATTGCGGCTTACGGCGGGGGAGAGCGTGGCGAGCAAGACAAGTCGGGACGTTCTCAGTCGAGGGCTGGGCGTCCTGCGGCAGGCGATCCGTGAGCAGCCGCGGATCTTCTCGGTGGCGGTCGTCGGCAGCGTGCTCTTCGGCGGGATGATCATTGTCAGCGCCCGGGTCGTCGGGTCGGTCATCGGTGACGTGGCGCTCCCGGCCATCGAACGCGGCGAGGTGGGCGCCGGCACCCTGGCGCTGGCCGCGGCCGCGTTGTTCGGGATCAGCGTGCTGCGGGTGGCGGGCATCTTCGGCCGCCGGCTCGGCGCCGGCTACATGCAGTACCGCCTCCAGGCGTCCTACCGACGCCGGGTGACCCGTCGGTACCTGGAGCTGCCGCTGTCCTGGCACCACCGCAACTCCACCGGCACCCTGCTGTCCAACGCCAACTCCGACGTGGAGGCGGCCTGGTACCCGATCGCGCCGCTGCCGTTCGCCGTCGGCACGTTGGTGATGCTGGTCGGCGCGATCGTGTCGCTCTTCGCCACCGACTGGGCGCTCGCCCTGGTCGGGCTCGCCGTCTTCCCCGCGCTGTTCGCGCTCAACGTCGTCTACTCCCGCCGGATGGCCCCCCGGCAGGCGCGGGCGCAGCGCCTGCGCGCCGAGGTCAGCAGCATCGCCCACGAGAGCTTCGACGGCGCCCTGGTGGTCAAGACGATGGGCCGCGAGGCCCAGGAGACCGCCCGGTTCGCGGGCCGCGCCGGTGAGCTGCGTGACTCGCTGATCGCTGTCGGCCGGCTGCGCGGCATCTTCGACCCGCTGCTGGAGACGCTGCCCAGCCTCGGCACCCTGGCCGTGCTGGTGGTCGGGGCGTTCCGGCTGCGCCAGGGCGCGATCAGCGTGACCGAGCTGGTCAGCGTGGCCTTCCTCTTCACAGTGCTGGCCTTCCCGGTGCGGGCCATCGGTTGGGTGCTGGCCGAGCTGCCGCGCAGCGTCGCCGGCTGGGACCGGGTGCGCCGGGTGCTCGACGCCACCGGCGAGATGCCGTACGGGCAGCGGGTGCTCGACCCGGCCGGCGCCGGCCCGGCCACCCTCACCTTCACCGACGTGCACTACTCCTACCCGCCGGCCGAAGCGCACCCGCCCGGCGCGCAGGTCCTCGGCGAGGTCGGCTTCACTGTGCCGTCCGGTCGGACGGTGGCCCTGGTGGGGCCGACCGGCGCCGGCAAGTCCACCATCACCTCGCTGGCGGTGCGCCTCGTCGACCCGGACTCCGGCACTGTGAGCCTGGACGGCGTGGACGTGCGCGAGCTGACCTCCGCGTCGTTGGCCGGCACTGTGGCCCTGGTCGCCCAGGTGCCCTTCATCTTCGACGACACGGTCCGCGCCAACATCGCCCTCGACCGGCCCGGTGTCGACGACGAGGTGGTCTGGGCGGCGCTGCGGCTCGCCGAGGCGGACGGGTTCGTCGCCGCGCTGCCCGATGGTCTGGACACCATGGTCGGCGAGCGGGGTACCTCGCTCTCCGGCGGTCAGCGGCAGCGGCTCACCCTGGCCCGCGCGCTGGCCGGTCGGCCGCGCCTGCTGGTGCTCGACGACGCGACGAGCGCTGTCGATCCTCGAGTGGAGGCGGCCATCCTGGCGGGGCTGCGGTCGTCGACCACGCAGGCGGGAGTTCCGGCCGCGTCGATCCTGGTGGTGGCGTACCGCCGGGCCACCATCGCGCTCGCCGACGAGGTCATCTACGTGGAGCAGGGACGGGTGGTCGCCCGAGGCACCCACAGCGAGTTGTTGGCCACCGTGCCCGGCTACGTCGACCTGGTCACCGCCTACGAGCAGGCCGAGGTGGAGCGGGCACAGGAAAGTTCCTACGGCGACGACGTGGCGCCGCTGCCGTCGGGCCTGGAGATCGAGGTGGACCGGTGAGCGCGAGGAGTGCAGCGCAGCGGAGCCCCGCAGTCGCGAACGAAAGGCGGGCCCGGTGAGCGCGAGGAGTGCAGCGCAGCGGAGCCCCGCAGTCGCGAACGAAAGGCGGGCCCGGTGAGTACGACGACTACGGGGACTGACGAGCAGGAGGCTCGGCAGGAGACGACCTGGCAGACCCTGCGTCGGGGCCTGGCGCTCTCGCCGGAGCTACGGATCGGTCTGGCCGGCACGTTGGCCCTGGCGTTGGTCTACATGGTCGGTCGGGTCGCCGTGCCGGTCGCCGTGCAGCAGGGCATCGACCGGGGCCTCGTCGGTGGTCTGAATCTGAACGTGGTCTGGACGGTGGTGGCGATCACCGCGGCGATCCTGACGATCACCACGATCTGCGGCTACCTGATGATGCGCCGGCTGTTCACGGTCAGCGAGACGGCGCTGGCCAACGTCCGGACGCGCGCGTTCCGCCACGTGCACGACCTGTCGATGTTGCACCAGCAGTCGGAGCGGCGCGGTTCGCTCGTCTCGCGGGTCACCAGCGACGTGGACCAGATCACCCAGTTCCTCCAGTGGGGTGGGGTGATCCTGCTTGTCAACCTCGGTCAGCTGGTGGTCACCACCGCCGTCATGCTGGCGTACTCCTGGCAGTTGACAGTTGTGGTGTTGGCCGCGTTCCTGCCGGCGGTGTTCGTCATCCGGCAGTTGCAACGTCGCCTCGGCAGCGCGTACGCGACGGTGCGCCAACGCACCGGGACGTTGCTCGGCGCGATCGGCGAGAGCGTGGTGGGCGCGCCGGTGATCCGGGCGTACGGGATCGCCGGGCGCACCGAGCGGCGGCTGGACGAGGCGATCGACAGGCAGCGGCTGGCGCAGCAGCGGGCGATCCGGATCAGCATCGTGGGCAGCTCGGTCGGTGAGTTGGCGGCGGGGCTGGCGCTGGCCGGCGTGGTGGTGCTCGGCGTGCTGTTGGGCGTGGACGGCACGCTGTCGATCGGCCAGCTGACCGCGTTCCTCTTCCTGGTGACGCTGTTCATCCAGCCGGTGCAGATCGCCACCGAGGTGCTCAACGAGGCGCAGAACGCGATAGCCGGTTGGCGTCGGGTGCTTGACGTGCTGGACGTCGCCCCGGACGTGGCCGACCCGGGGGAGCAGGGGCGGGAGCTGCCGGGCGGGCCGCTGGACATCCGGTTCTCCGGTGTGCGGTTCGCCTATCCGGGTGGTCCGCCGGTGCTGCACGACATCGACCTGGAGATCCCGGCGAAGAGCCGGGTGGCGGTGGTCGGTGAGACGGGCAGCGGCAAGACCACGTTCGCCAAGTTGCTGACCCGGCTGATGGACCCGTCGGCCGGGGCGGTGCTGCTGTCCGGGGTGCCGCTGACCGACGTCCGGTTCGACTCGCTGCGCTCCCGCGTGGTGATGGTGCCGCAGGACGGGTTTCTCTTCGACGCGACGGTGGGGGACAACGTCCGCTTCGCCCGGCCGGAGTTGACCGACGAGCAGTTGAGCGTCGCCTTCACCGAGTTGGGCCTGTCGGACTGGCTGGAGGGTCTGCCGGCGGGCCTGGACACCCCGGTCGGGGAGCGCGGCGAGGCGCTCAGCGTCGGTGAGCGGCAGCTTGTCGCGTTGGCCCGCGCGTACGTGGCCGACCCGGACCTGCTGGTGCTCGACGAGGCGACCAGCGCTGTGGACCCGGCGACGGAGGTGCGGTTGCAACGCACGCTGGACGCGGTCACCAGGGGGCGGACCACCCTCGCCATCGCGCACCGGCTCTCCACTGCGCAGGCCGCCGACGAGGTGATCGTGGTGGACCAGGGTCGGGTGGTGCAGCGCGGCCCGCACGACGAGTTGGTTCGCGACGCCGACTCGGTGTACGGGCTGCTCTACGCCTCCTGGCTGGAGCAGACCCGGTGAGGTGCGGCGGTGTGGTGGACGTCGACGGGTGGGTGCTCTAGGCTCCGGGTTAGGTAAGCCTAACCTCTGAAGGAGGTCGCGCCCATGCGGCCCAACTCCGCCGAGATCGTCCGTACCCTCGTCGCCGGCCGCCTGCCCGGCCTTGTGCACCTGGCCCACCGGCCGGGCCCGCACCACGCCCGGCACGTCACCGACTCGGACGGGCGGGTGCTGCTGCTGGTGCCGGTGGCCAGCCACCTGGCCGCCGCCCTGCAACCTGCCGCCGGGGGCAGCGACGTGGCTGTGGTGCTCGACGTGCTCGACCTGCCGCCCGCCGCCGGCGCGCCCGGCCTGGGTCGCGCCTGGGTGTCCGGCTGGGCGGCCGAGCTGCGCGGCGACGAGGCCCGCCACGCGGCTGTCGAGTTCGCCACTGTGGAGCCGACCGGCGACCTGCTCGACCTGGGCACCCGGTTCCGGCTGTTCCGCTTCGAGGTGGTCGAGGTCCGCTGGGAGCGGGCCGGCGTCGTGCACCGGATCGACCCGGTGGAGTACGCCGAGGCCGAGCCCGACCCGGTGCACCCGGTCGAGGCCCGCCTGCTCGCCGACCTCGCCGAGTGCCACGGCGCCCAGGTAACGGAGTACCTGCGCCGGCAGCTCGGGTTGACCGAGCAGACGCCGGACGGGCCGCCCCGGGTGGTGCGCATCGACCGCTACGGGCTGGTGGTGGCCCTCGGCCGACCCGGCGCCCGGCGTCGGATCCGGCTGGCCTTCCCGGGCCCGGTGGCCGACCCAGCCGAGCTGCCGCGCCTGCTGCCGCCGCTGCGACTCACAGCCAACGCCCGCCCCCCGCGCTAACCGGTCGGGCGCTGTCGGGTCAGCTTGGCAGGGGGCCGGTGAGGTAGCGCTGGATGGTGGGGCCGATCGCGGCCACCAGGGTTTCCGGGTCCGCCGAGGCGACCGGCTCAAGGCGCACCACGTGCCGCATCATGGCCAGGCCGATCATCTGGGTGGCCACCAGCGAGCCCCGCAGCGGTAGCTCGACCGGGTCGACGTCGAGGTTCTCCAGCACCCGGCGCAGCACCTGGGTGGTGACGAATTCACGCAGCAGCCGGGCGGTCCACTCGTTGCTCACAGCGGAGCGCAGCAGTGCCTGTGCCGCGCTGCCGGTCGGGGAGTCCCACACGCCGAGGAAGATGCGCACCATCCGCTCACCGACGCCGTCCCGGTCGCCGGCGAGCACCTTCGGCACCAGCTGACCGGGGTCGACCGGAAAGTTCATCGCGGCCAGGAAGAGCTGGTCCTTGCTGCCGAAGTAGTGGTGCACGAGCGCCGGGTCGACCTGCGCCGTACCGGCGATGCCCCGGATCGAGGCGGCGTCGTAGCCACGTTCGGCGAACGCCGTCCGTGCCGCGTCGAGAATCGCCTCCCGGGTGCCCGGGTTGCCGGGTCGCCGGCCGGTCCGCCGCGTCATCGCCGCCCTTCGTTCGTCCGCCTCGGCCCGCCGTGGGCCGGCCCGCCCACGCCGGGGTCGGCTGCCGCGCCGGCCGCCGCCCCCGACGCTGGCGGTCAGCCGCTGCGTCGGCGCAGGGTGGCCGCCGCGAGCACCAGCGCCAGCACCACCGCGCCGAACACCACAGCGACGTCGCGCCACATCCGGCCGGTCGGTTCGGCGTGGGCGCCGACCTCCTGCAACGCCTCGATGGCGTACGACAGGGGGAAGGCGTCACTGAGCGCCTGGAGCCAGCCGGCCATCTGGTCGCGGGCCACGAACAGCCCGCAGAGCAGCAGTTGGGGGACCACGACGACTGGCAGGAACTGTACTGCCTGGAACTCGGTGCGCGCGAAGGCGCTGCACAGCAGCCCGAGAGCGACGCCGAGCACGGCGTCGAGCACGGCGATCCCGAGCACCAGCCCGATGCTGCCGGCGGTCTCCAGATCGAAGATCCAGTACGCCACCGTGGCGGCGACGGCTGCCTGCACGGCGGCGGCCAACCCGAAAGCGATGCCGTAGCCGAAGAGCAGATCGAGCTTGCCCAGCGGCGTGGTGAGTAGTCGCTCCAGCGTGCCCGAGGTGCGTTCCCGCAGCATGGCGATGCTGGTCACCAGAAACATGATCACGAAGGGGAAGATGCCGAGCATCACCAGCGCGATCCGGTCGAAGGTCGACGGTTGGCCGGGCGGGGTCGGTTGGTCGGCGTACATGAAGTAGACAAGGGTGAGCAGGACGGCCGGCACCACCACGAGCAGCGCGATGGTCCGCCGGTCGTGCCGAAGCTGACGCAGGATGCGACCGGTGGTGGCGGCGAGAATTCGCGCGTTCATGCTGTCTCCCGTGCGGCTGTCGCGTCGGTGCTGGTGGAGGCGGCCTCGCCGGCCCGGATGAGCCGCAGGAACGCCTCGTCGAGGTCGTCCACACCGGCGGTGGCGCGGATCGCGGCAGGGCTGTCGTCGGCGATCAACCGCCCCTGGCGGATCAGCAGCAGTTGGTCGCAGCGCGCCGCCTCGTCCATCACGTGGCTGGACACCAGCAGGGTGGTGCCGGCGGCGGCCATCGCGTGGAACCGGGCCCACAGGTCCGCCCGCAGCACCGGGTCCTGGCCCACTGTCGGCTCGTCGAGGATGACCAGCTCGGGCTCCCCGACCAGGGCACACGCCAGCGAGGCTCGGCTGCGTTGACCGCCGGAGAGGGTGCCGACCAGTTGACCGGCGGCCTCGGCCAGCCCGACATCGCTGATCGCCCGGTCGGCCTCGGCGCGCCCACGCCCGTAGAGGGCCGCGAAGTAGCGGGCGTTTTCCCGGACGGTCAGGTCGGCGTAGACGCTCGGCGCCTGGGTCAGGTAGCCCACCCGGTGCCGCAGCGCGGGGGTTCCCGCCGGTTGACCGAGCACGGTGACTGCCCCGCCGCTGACCAGCTGCACCCCGACCACCGCGCGCATGAACGTGGTCTTGCCACTGCCGCTGGGGCCGAGCAGCCCGGTGACCGCACCGCGCGGAACCCGGCAGCTGATGCCGTCCAGCACCCGCCGCCCACCCCGGTCCACGACCAGGTCTCGGACGGCTATCGCATCGTCCATCACGCACCTCCAGAGAAACTCATCACCTGTTGAACTCAACGCTAGATGAAATACTGCGCCGGGCGCAACGCCCGCACCGGTGCCCGGCGGGGCGACCGTCGCGCGGAGCGCGAGAACGGGCAGTAGGCTCCGGACCGGACACGAAGTCCGCCAACGGGCATTGCGCGCCGATCGGACGTACGGCACGATGGCGCGGTGGGTCACGCTCCGTTACCGGATAGCGGTTTTCTTGAGGATTGGGCCGCGCGGTTGCGGCAGGCCGCCGAGCGGCCGGTGGTCGGCATCCTGTTGCGCGGCAGCCACGCCCGCCGTGCCGCCACCGCGCACAGCGACGTCGACCTCGACGTGTTGGTCGGCGGCGCCCCGTACGCGGCCCGCCGGGCCTACCTGGACGAGTCCGCAGGCCAGGTCACTCACGTCTCGGTGGCCGCCCGGGACATCCGGTCCTGGGTGCACCGACTGGGCGAACCGGCCGACTGGGCGTTCGGGCTGCCGGTCACCGCGCCGGCGCGGCTGCTCTGGGCCGACCCGCACTGGCGGCCCCGGATCGACCTGCCGGTGCTGTGTCAGCCCGCCGAACCACCCCGGCTGGAAGAGATGATCGCCACGCTGGGTAAGGCCGCCTCCGCCCGCGCGGCCAGCGACCGCCTCGGGGTCCGGCTCGCCGTCGCCGACCTGGCGCGGCTCTGCCCCTCGGTGCTGCGCCCGGCCAACCCGTCCGTGCGGGTCCACTCCCGCCGGGCGGCCTTCGCGGCGGCCCTGGAACTGCCGGTGGCGCCACCCGGTTACCGGACGGACATGCTGCTCTGCCTCGGGCTGCGCCCGGGTGCCACCGGGCAGCTCTGGGCCGCTGCGGTACGGCTGGTCGCCGGCACGCTGCCGTTGATCCGGCCGTACGCCGAGGAGATCGCCGACACGGCCGGCGCGGACCTGGCCGCCGCCCTGGTCGACGGCCGGCTGGACCGCTACGTCGCCCAGCTGGCGCGGCCGGCCGGCCCCTCGTCGCAGTCCGGGCCCTTGTCGCAGTGCGGGCCTTCTCCGCAGTCCGGGCCCTTGTCGCAGTGCGGGCCTTCTCCGCAGTCCGGGCCCTTGTCGCAGTCCGGGCCTCCGCCGCAGTCCGGGCCCTTGTCGCAGCCGCGGCCCTCGTCGCAGCCCTGGCTCTCGGAGCCTTCGCCGCAGCCCTGGCGGGAGCGGTCGGCGGTGCCCGCGCCGCGTGCGGGAGAATTGGTGACTGTGCCCGTACCTGACTCGCCGGTGACCGGCGTCCCCAGCGATCCGAACGAGCTGCCCGCGCCGGCGCGCCCGTCCCGGCTCGACCCGGCCATCGCGGCCCAACTGCGCCGCACCGCCGACGGTCTGGTCGCCGCAGTGGTGCGCGCGCACGACTCCGGTGAGGTGCTGATGGTCGCCTGGATGGACGACGAGGCGTTGCACCGCACCCTCACCACCGGCCGGGCCACCTACTGGTCGCGCAGCCGCCGCGAATACTGGGTCAAGGGCGCCACCTCCGGGCACCACCAGTACGTGCGGTCGGTCGCCCTGGACTGCGACGGGGACGCGCTGCTGGTCAGCGTGGACCAGGTCGGCGCGGCCTGCCACACCGGGCACCGGACCTGCTTCTTCACCGAGCTGCCCGTCACCGGGACGGAGGCACCGTGAGCACGCTCAGTGCGACCCGGCGAAGCACCGCGGTCACTACCGAAAGGTGGGTCGGCTGATGACCGACGGCACCCTCAGCCCCGACCTGGACACCTTCACCGCGCTGGCCGCCGACTGGCGTGTGGTGCCGGTCACCCGGCGACTGCTGGCCGACGGGGAGACCCCAGTCGGGGTCTACCGGAAGCTGGCCGGTGGACCGGGCACGTTCCTGCTGGAATCGGCCGAGCAGGGCGTCGGCTCGGCCGGCATGGCCTGGTCGCGCTACTCGTTCATCGGCGTACGCAGCAGCGCGACCCTGATCGAACGCGACGGCGTGGCGACCTGGCTCGGCCAGCCGCCGGCCGGGCTGAGCACCGAGGGCGACCCGGTGCGGATGCTGCGGGAGACGGTGGCGGCGCTGGCCGGCCCGGTCGGTGACCCGTCCGACGGTCTGCCGCCGCTGACCGGGGGCATGGTCGGCTACCTCGGCTACGACCTGATCCGGCGCTTCGAGCGGTTGCCCGAGCTGACCGAGGACGACCTGGGCGTCCCGGAGCTGGGCATGATGCTCGCCACCGACCTGGTGGTGCTCGACCACTACGACGGCTCGGCGATCCTGGTCGCCAACGCGGTGCTGCCGCCGTTGGACGCCCCGGACCGCGCCCCGCAGGTCGCCGCCGCCTACCACCACGCGGTGGGCCGGTTGGACGCGATGACCACGGCGCTGTCCCGGCCCATCCCGCCGATGATCTCCACGGTCGAGCGTCCGCCGGCCGGCGAGGTGCAATGCCGTACGCCCGACGGTGGTTATCCGAAGGCGGTGGAGGCGGCCAAGGAGGCGATCAGGGCCGGTGAGTGCTTCCAGATCGTGCTCTCCCAGCGCTTCGAGCGGACCACCCACGCCGACCCGCTGGACGTCTACCGGGTGCTGCGTACCAGCAACCCCAGCCCGTACATGTACCTGCTGCGCTTCGACGGGTTCGACATCGTCGGCTCGTCCCCGGAGGCACACCTGAAGGTCACCGGAGCCGCGGACGGGCGGCGCCGGGCGTTGCTGCACCCGATCGCCGGCACGCGGCCGCGGGGTGGCACCCCCGCCGCCGACGCCGCGCTCGCCGCCGAGCTGCTCGCCGACCCGAAGGAACGAGCCGAGCACGTGATGCTGGTCGACCTCGGCCGTAACGACCTGGGTCGGGTCTGTCAGCCCGGCAGCGTGGAGGTGCCCGAGTTCGCCACCATCGAGCGGTACAGCCACGTCATGCACATCGTCTCCACAGTCACCGGCACGCTGCGTGACGACCAGAGCGCCTTCGACGCGCTGGCCGCGACCTTCCCGGCCGGCACGCTCTCCGGGGCGCCCAAGGTGCGCGCCATGGAGATCATCGAGGAGTTGGAGCCGGTCCGTCGTGGCCTCTACGGCGGCACCGTCGGTTACTTCGGCTTCGGCGGCGACCTGGACATGGCGATCGCCATCCGGACCGCGCTCATCCGCGACGGCCGCGCCTACGTCCAGGCAGGGGCAGGGGTGGTCGCCGACTCGGACCCGGCCGCCGAGGACCAGGAGACGCGAAACAAGGCGGCGGCCGTGCTGGCCGCGATCGCGGCTGCCGAAACCCTCCGGCCGGCACGGTGAGCGCGCGGAGTGCGGCGAAGTGGTGCCCCGCGGTCGCGAACGGAGGGCTGCGCTCGTGAGCGGCGGGAAGCGGTCCGTCGTGGGTCGGCGCGCGTTGACGTACGCCGTGCTGCTCTGCCTGGCCGGCGCGGGCCTGGCGCTGTGGGCCGCGACGCGTAGCTGGTCGGTAGAGCTGACGGTACGTCCGGCGCCGCTGCCTCCGGTGCGTGACACCCGCAGCGGTGCGAGTCTGCTGCCCTGGCTGCCGGCGTTGGCCCTGGTGACCTTGGCCGGGGGTGGCGCGGTGCTGGCCACCCGGGGCCGCCTGCGTCGGGTGCTCGGGGCGCTGCTCGGCGTACTCGGTCTGGCCGTGGCGGCCGGCGGCGGGTATGGGCTGGTAGCCGACGTGGGTGGCGACGCGAGCCGGCAGTGGCCGGCGCTCTGCCTGCTCGGCGGCCTGCTGGCCGCCGGGGGAGGCTGGTGGACGGCGGTGCGTGGCGGTGACTGGCCGGCCATGGGCGCCCGCTACGAACGTCCGGCGCGGACCGCGCCGCAGGCCGCGGGGACGCAGAGCGACCCGGCCGTGCCGCCGACGCCGTTGGCGGGGCGGCGGACCACCGAGGCGTGGGACGCGCTGGACCGGGGCGAGGACCCGACGGACGACTGACGCGACGGCTGGCTGACGCGGTGGCCGCGACGGACAGTCGACGCGGCGGCCGGCGGGCGGTCAGCCGACCGGCTGGCGCTCCCACTGGGCGCGGCTACTGGTGGCGCGGGCGGCGGTCAGCTCGGCGACCAGGCGGTTCAGCTCGGCGCGTTGGTCGGCGCGGGCCCGGTCGGCACACACCGCTTCCCAGGCGTTGCCCCGTGCCGTCCGCATCCGTCCCTCGCCCACCACTGCCCGTTCCACGGTGTGCACCACTCCGACGGCGAGCGATGCCACCGTCCGCGAGATGGTGGTCAGTCCGATGGTCGGGTTCGGCTCGGAAATGCTCATGGTCACCTCGCACGAGGAGTTGCTGCGGTCGGGGCAGGCGCGTCATCGAGTCTGCCCGAGGACGATGCTCGCCCGTCGACGTTTCGCCGCGGTGACCGCCCGGTCAACTGTCTCGCCTCGGCTGTGACCAGGCACCGTCCGTTCGGCCTTGAGCTTGCTCACAGCATCGATTGGCATCGCTGCGGTCAGGCGGCGAGCGGAAACTGGTGGCATGATCGATGGATCGGCCCGGTCTGACCGCGGCCGCCAGGCTCCATACCGCGTGACGGTGGTCGATACCGGAGGTGGCGCTGCGTGACAACCCCTTCACGGCAAGTCGGCCATTATGCCGCAGCCCTTTTCGTGAGCAGCGCCATACCCCCGGCATTCGGCGTCGGTCGGCTGCCCCTAGCATCGGCCCATGACGCCCGGAGAGGGGAGTCCGTTCGTGACTGCTGAGCATGCGCACGCGGAGGGGGACGAGGCCGGCCAGGCAGCGTCCGTAAGCGTGCTCGACGAGATTCTGGCCGGCGTGCGTGAAGACGTCGCCCGACGCCAGGAGCAGGTTCCGCTGGAGCGGATCCGTGAACTGGCAGCGGCGGCGCCGCCGCCCATGGACGCGTACGCGGCGCTGCGCAAGCCCGGCGTGGCCGTGATCGCCGAGGTGAAGCGCTCGTCGCCGTCCAAGGGCCGGCTGGCCGAGATCGCCGATCCGGCCGACCTCGCTGTCGACTACGCGGCAGGTGGGGCGCGGGCGATCAGCGTGCTGACCGAGGGGCGCTGGTTCGGCGGTTCGCTGGACGACCTGGCGGCCGTCCGTGCCGCGGTCACCGTGCCGGTGCTGCGTAAGGACTTCGTGGTCTCCAGCTATCAGATCCACGAGGCCCGCGCGCACGGCGCCGACCTGGTTCTGCTGATCGTCGCCGCCCTCGAGCAGAACGTCCTGATGGGTCTGCTGGAGCGGATCGAGTCGCTGGGCATGACCGCCCTGGTCGAGGTGCACGACGAGGAAGAGGCCGACCGCGCGCTGGAAGCCGGCGCGCAGGTGATCGGGGTCAACGCCCGTGACCTGCGTACCCTGGAGGTCGACCGGTCGGTGTTCGAGCGGATCGCGCCGGGCCTGCCCAGCAGCGTCGTCAAGATCGCCGAATCCGGCGTTCGTGGCCCGCACGACCTGATCCGGTACGCCTCCGCGGGCGCCGACGCGGTCCTCGTGGGCGAGGGCCTGGTCACCCAGAAGAGCCCCCGCGAGGCGGTCGCCGAGTTGGTCAACGCCGGCAACCACCCGGCAACGCCCCGGCCGGTGCGCTGACCCGCGCCGGTCTGACGTCCCACCGAGAGGATTCCCGATGAGCGCCGACGCGCTGGCCCCGGTGGCCGGCCCGCAGCCCGACTCCGCCGGCCACTTCGGCCGCTTCGGCGGTCGGTTCGTTCCCGAGGCCCTGGTGGCCGCGCTGGACGAGCTCGACGGGGCGTGGCGTACGGCGATGGCGGACGAGTCCTTCCGGGCGGAGTTCGGCGCGCTGTTGCGCGACTACGCCGGCACGCCTTCGCTGCTCTACGAGGCCCGGCGGTTCTCCGCGAAGGTCGGCGCGCGGGTGCTGCTCAAGCGCGAGGACCTCAACCACACTGGTGCGCACAAGGTGCGCAACGTGCTCGGCCAGGCGCTGCTCACCAAGCGGATGGGCAAGACCCGGGTGATCGCGGAGACCGGCGCCGGCCAGCACGGTGTCGCCACCGCGACCGCCGCCGCCCTGTTCGACCTGGAGTGTGTGGTCTACATGGGCCAGGTCGACACCGAGCGGCAGGCGCTCAACGTGGCCCGGATGCGGATGCTCGGCGCGACGGTCATTCCGGTCACCAACGGCTCGCGCACCCTCAAGGACGCGATGAACGAGGCGATGCGCGACTGGGTGGCCAACGTCGACGAGACGCACTACCTGATCGGCACCGCCGCGGGCCCGCACCCGTTCCCGGCAATGGTGCGCGACTTCGTGCGGGGCATCGGTGACGAGGCCCGCCAGCAGTGCCTGGACCTCACCGGCGGGCTGCCGGACGCCGTGACCGCCTGCGTCGGCGGCGGCTCCAACGCGCTGGGCATCTTCCACGCGTTCGTTGGCGACGAGGCAGTGCGGCTGTACGGCTTCGAAGCCGGCGGCGACGGGGTGGCCACCGGCCGGCACGCGGCGAGCATCACCGGTGGGTCCGCCGGGGTGCTGCACGGCACCCGCACCTTCGTGCTCCAGGACGCCGACGGGCAGACCCTGGAGTCGCACTCGATCTCCGCCGGCCTGGACTACCCGGGCGTCGGGCCCGAACACGCGTGGCTGCACGACACCGGCCGGGCGAACTACCTGCCGGTCACCGACGACGAGGCGATGGCCGCCTTCGAGCTGCTCTGCCGTACCGAGGGCATCATCCCGGCGATCGAGAGCGCACACGCGCTCGCCGGCACCGTCACGCTGGCTCCGAAGCTCGCCGCGGAACTGGGCCGGGAGCCCACCATCGTGGTCAACCTCTCCGGGCGGGGCGACAAGGACGTGCACACCGCCGGCGACTACTTCGGCATCCTCGACAAGGAGCGGTGAGATGAGCCGGATCGGGGTGGCCTTCGACAAGGCCCGCGCCGACGGACGGGCACTGCTGGTCGGCTGCATGCCGGCCGGTTTCCCCACCGTCGAGGGCAGCATCGCCGCGATGACCGCCATGGTCGAGGCCGGCGTCGACGTGATCGAGGTGGAGATCCCCTACTCCGACCCGGTGATGGACGGGCCGGTGATCCAGCGGGCCAGTGACATCGCGCTGGCCGGGGGCGTACGCACAGCGGACACGATGCGCATCATCGAGGCGGTGGCGGCCACCGGCGCTCCGGTGGTCACCATGACCTACTGGAACCCTGTCGAGCGGTACGGCGTGGACGTCTTCGCCCGTGACCTGGCCTCCGCCGGCGGCACCGGCCTGATCACCCCGGACCTCATCCCCGACGAGGCCGACGAGTGGCTGGCCGCCTCGGACGCGCACGGGCTGGACCGCACGTTCCTGGTCTCGCCGTCGTCAACCGACGCTCGACTGGCGATGACTGTGCAGCACTGCCGCGGCTTCGTCTACGCGACCGCCGTGATGGGGGTGACCGGCGCCCGGGCGCGTACCTCCGACGCCGCCCCGACGCTGGTCTCCCGGGCCCGCGCTGTCACCGACCTGCCGATCGGTGTCGGTCTGGGTGTGGGTACCGGCGCGCAGGCCGGCACCGTCGCCGGTTACGCCGATGGAGTGATCGTGGGCAGCGCGCTGGTCCGGTGTGTGCTCGACGCGCCCACCGAGGCCGACGGGCTGGCCGCCCTGCGCACGCTCAGCGCCGAACTCGCCGAGGGCGTCCGTAACCCCACCCGCTGAGCCCGGCCCGGCTGAGCCCGGCCCGGCTGAGCCCGGCCCCGCTGAGTTCGCCCGGCTCAACCCTCGGCGCTCGCGCCAAGCGAGGCTGCTCGCGACCACGCGGCGGACCTCGGGACGGTTGCGGCTTGTCAGGGGTGCAGGGACCGGTCCGGGGCCTCGCCGCGTTGCTCCGGTGGCTGCCCCGCCCCCGGCTGCGCGTCCTGGCCGGTCCCCGGCGGCTGCGCGTCCTGGCCGATCGTCGGGCGGCCGTCCTCGGCCGGGCGAGCCGCCGGCATCGGCGCGGAGGCGACGGTGCCGGGCGCGCAGGGGACGTCGCGGAGCACGCCGGAGCGGCCGGCGGTCACGTCGCTGACGGCGGCCCGGGTGAGCGGGGTGACCACCTCGGGCAGCGCCTCGGGGGAGTACCAGGACAACCGGCAGTCCGGCGGTGGGTCGCTGGCGGGTCGGACCCCGGCCGTGCGGGCCCGGAACACGTGCACGAGGACGTCCGGCGCCGGCCCGGCGCGTCCGGCGGCGGCATCTCCCGGGGGGACGCTCAGGCGGTAGACCCCGACCAGGTCGATCAGCTCGATGTCCCAGCCGGTCTCCGCGCGAATGTCCCGTAGCGCCGCCCGCACCGGGTCCTCGGCCGGGCGCAGCCGTCCGCCGGGTAACGCGTAGCGGCGGACCCCCCGACCCTGCTGGCAGAGCAGCACCCGACCGGTGTCGTCGGTGACGACCGCGGCGACCGCCCAGGTGAGCGCGCTCATGGACAAAGAGCCTACGGCGGCGCAAACCAGAAGTCACCGGGATGCGCCCTCCAGCGGCCCGGGGTGCCGCTGCGGGGGTGTGCAGCGGTAGCGTGTGCACCCGTGACCCTCGCCTCGCTCTCCCCCCAGGCGGCCCTGCCCAGCCCCAGCACCGCGGTCTGGCAGCTCGGGCCGGTGCCGATCCGGGCCTACGCGCTCTGCATCATCGCCGGCATCGTGCTGGCCTGCTGGGTGACGGAGCGCCGGCTGCGGCAGCGCGGCGTCGCGCCCGGCGCGGTGCTTGACATCGCCGTCTGGGCGGTGCCCGCCGGCATCATCGGCGCCAGGATCTACCACGTGATCACCTCACCCGAGAAGTACTTCGGGGCCGGTGGCGACCCGATGAAGGCGTTCGCCATCTGGGAGGGCGGTCTCGGCATCTGGGGCGCGGTCGCCGGTGGCGCGGTCGGTGCCTGGATCGCGGCCCGACAGCTCGGCATTCCGTTCGGCGTGGTGGCCGACGCGCTGGCCCCCGGGCTGCCGCTGGCCCAGGCCGTCGGCCGGATCGGCAACTGGTTCAACAACGAGCTGTTCGGTGGCCGGACGACCCTGCCATGGGGTCTGGAGATCCACCGGATGGACCCGGACAACCCCGGGCACGCGCTGCGCGACGACGCCGGGCAGCCGATCCTCGAACCGGGTCTCTACCAACCGACCTTCCTCTACGAGGCGCTGTGGAACCTCGGCGTCGTAGCTCTGGTCCTCCTCCTCGACCGCAGGCTCAAGCTGGGCCGGGGGCGGGCGTTCGCGCTGTACGTGATGGGTTACACCGTCGGCCGGTTCTGGATCGAGCTGATGCGCACCGACGAGGCCAACCAGATCCTCGGCGTCCGGCTCAACGTCTGGACCGCCGCCCTGGTCTTCCTCGGCGCCCTCATCTACTTCGTCCGGGTGCGTGGCCCTCGGGACTACCTGATCCCGCTCGGCCCGGCGACGACGACCCCGCCCCCCACGTCCGACCTGTCCCAGGTCGACCTCTCCGAGCGGGAGACTCCCACGCGGGCCGCCGCGCCGGAGGGCTACCGGGTGGTGAGCGAGGAGCAGTACGCCGCCTGGCAGGAGACCGGCGATGTGCCGCCGGCGAACGACGACGACTCCCGGCCGGCTGATGGCCAGCCGTCCGACGACACGGCAGCCGCCGACCTCACGTCGAACGACGACGAGCCGGTTGACGAACCGTCCGCCGATCGCACCGACCGGGCCGACGCCACGGGCGCGCGTCCCGCCGACCGGGACAGCTGAGCGGCACCGATGCGAAGCGCGGTGGTGGTCGGCGCAGGGGTCGGTGGCCTCGCGGTGGCCGGCGCGCTGGCCCGTTCCGGCTGGCAGGTCACAGTGTTGGAACGCGCCGAACGGGTGCGTCCCGAGCCGACCGCTGTGGTGCTCTGGCCCAACGGTGTCCGCGCGCTCCAGGCCCTCGGCCTCGGCGCCGGTCTGGCCGCCATCGCCACCCCGTTGCCCGACGGCGGGGTCCGTCGCCCGGACGGGCACTGGCTCGTGCAGCCCCGGCCCATCCCGGCCGACCGCATGCCGGTGGTGGTGCACCGGGAGGATCTGCACGACGCGCTGATCGCCGGTCTCGGCGAGCGGGTCGAGTTACGCACCGGGGTGACAGTGCGCCACGTTCGCGTCGAGCCGGGCGAGCGGCCGGGAGTCAGCGACGGGCGGCACACCATCGAGGCCGATCTGGTGGTGGCCGCCGACGGCACTGACAGCGGCATCCGACGCCAACTCGCGCCCGAGTCCCGGGTGGTCAGCTCCGGGTGCGCCGCCTGGCGGGCCGTCATCCCCTGGTACCAGGCACCGCGGCTGCCCGACGATCAGCCGTTGGCCGGTGAGATTCTCGGCGCGGGTTACCGCTTCGTGGCCGCGTCGCTGGGTGAGCGCGGCTCCTCGGGTGGGTCCAGCCGGGGTGGCATCTACTGGGTGGCCACCGCCGCCGGCGCCCCCCGCCCGGAACCACCGGAGACCCAGCTCGCCCTGCTGCGCCGTTGGTACGCGGGCTGGCCCGCGCCGGTCGGCGCGCTGCTCGACGCCACCGACCCGGCCGACCTGGTCCAACAGGAGGTTCGCGAGCTGCGTCCGCTGCCCCGGGCGTACGGCTTTCCGGTCGGGCCCGGTGGGGTGGTGCTGCTCGGCGACGCGGCGCATGCGATGCCGCCGCACCTCGGGCAGGGCGCCTGCCTCGCGTTCGAGGACGCCGCCACGCTCGCGTCGCTGCTGCGGGAGGCCCGGCTGCCCGACGCCGTCCAGGCGTACGACCGGGTGCGCCGCCCCCGGGCCGCAACTGTGGTCCGGCAGACCAGGCGGATGTCGGCGGTGCTTCAGACCCGGGGCCGGTTGGCGCTGCGCGCCCGGGACGCCGCACTGGGCACGATCAACTCCCGCCTGCTCTCCAGCGCCGCCACCTCCGCCGCCCAGTGGCGCCCACCGACCTGACCCCACCCACCCCACACCTTGGGTCGATCAAGGAGTTGTGCTGGTGGACGAAGGTGGTAAATCCGCCTCAAGCCGGCACCACAGCTCCATGATCGACGCGCGTGGGAGTGGGAGCGGAGCGGGGCGGGGCAGGTCAGGGGATGAGGGCGGCGGGTTCGGCGATGCAGGCGGTGCCGATTCGGCGGAAGCCGACCCGCAGGTAGACCCGCGCGATCTCCTCGCTGCCCGCGGAGAGGAAGACCAGCTCGGTGCCGGCCGCCAGCAGTTCCCGGGCCAGGGTGGCGGTGAGCGCGGCGCCCAGCCCGCGTCGTCGGGCGGACGGCAGGGTGGCCACCCCGGCGATCTCCGCGACGTCGTCCACCCGCATCGCCATGCCGCTGGCCAGCGCGCCCTCGGTCGGCGTGCCCGCCAGCGCGGAGATCCGTCGCCCGTCGGCGATCCGGACGCGCTCCTCGTCGAGCGCGGCCAGTTCGAGTTCGGTGACGGCGGCGTCGCGTTCGGCCGGGCCGGCGTCACCGGGGGCGGTGCCGGCGGCGGCGAACGCGACCGCTGCCACCGCACGCCGTGCGGCGACGTCGGCGGCGAAGCCGGGGGAGTCGGCCGCCAGCACCCGCACCGCCGCGTCGGACAGCGTCGCCGGGTCGGGCAGCGCGCTCGGGTCGAGCACCATCAGCGGTGCCTCCAGCACGCTGAGCCCCGCCGAGCGGGCCACCGCCAGCAGCTCGGGGGCCGTCTCGTGCACCCATTCGAAGGCTTCTGGCAGGCCCAGCTTCCGCTGGCGCTCGCGGACCGAGACCACGTCGGCCAGCGACGGCGGCTCGGTGGCGTCGATCCGTGGGCGGGCGTAGAACGGCCAGCCGGCACCTTCGCGGACGAACAGCACCAGCGCGCCATGTTCCTCCGCACCGGCGACGTCGCGGGGCACCGCGTCGTAGAAGCGTTCCAACCGGTCGAAGACGTGCTTGTGTAGCGGATCCACCGCGCGAGACTACACGTCCCAGCCAGTGGACGGTGTGATCAATCTCGGGTGGCCGTGCGACCCCGGCCCTAACGTAGACTCAATAGACCCACGGGCCGACGTCGTCCCCACCATGATCCAACCTGAGTGACGACAGGAGGCCCGGTGGCTCAGCCGTACGCGGACACAGAACAGCCGCACCCGCACAGCCCGCAGGCGTCCCCGACGCCCCACCCCCGTCCGTCCGCCCAGGGTCTCTACGACCCAGCGCAGGAGCACGATGCCTGCGGCGTGGCCTTCGTGGCGGACCTGCACGGCCGGCGTTCACACTCGGTCGTCGCCAATGGGCTCGGCGCGCTCTGTCGGCTGGACCACCGGGGCGCCCGTGGCGCGGAGCCGAACACCGGCGACGGCGCCGGCATCATGATCCAGGTGCCCGACGCGTTCCTGCGCGCGGTGGCCGACGTCGTGCTTCCCCCAGCGGGCGAGTACGCCACGGGGCTGGTCTTCCTCCCGGACGACGATGCCGCCGAGGCGCGTGCCCGCCGGGTGGTCGAGAAGTACGCGCTGGTCGAGGGTGCCGACCTGCTCGGCTGGCGGGACGTGCCGATCGACCCGAGTGACCTGGGCGAGACCGCCCTGGCGGCGATGCCCCGGGTCCGGCAGCTCTTCCTGGCCGCGCACCGCCTCACCGACACGCCCGACGGGCCGGCCGGCTCCCCGCTGCGCGGCCTCGAACTGGACCGGGTGGCGTTCTGCCTGCGCAAGCAGGCCGAACGGGAGACCGCCGAGCGCGGCGTCCCGGCGTACTTCCCGTCGCTGTCCAGCCGCACCATGGTCTACAAGGGCATGCTCACGCCCGACCAGTTGCCGGCGTTCTACCCGGACCTGCGCGACGAGCGGGTGGACAGCGCCATCGCGCTGGTGCACTCCCGCTTCTCCACTAACACCTTCCCGTCCTGGCCGCTGGCGCACCCGTACCGGTTCATCGCCCACAACGGCGAGATCAACACGATCCGGGGCAACCGCAACTGGATGCAGGCCCGCGAGGCGCTCCTGCGCTCGCCGAACGTGCCGGGCAACATCCGGCGGGTCTTCCCGGTCTGCACCCCCGCCGCCTCCGACTCGGCGAACTTCGACGAGGTCCTGGAGTTGCTGCACCTGGCCGGCCGGAGCCTGCCGCACGCGGTGCTCATGATGATCCCCGAGGCCTGGGAAAACGACCCGGGGATGGACCCGGCCAAACGCGCCTTCTACCGCTTCCACGCCAGCCTGATGGAGCCGTGGGACGGTCCGGCGTCGGTGGCCTTCACCGACGGCGAGATCGTCGGCGCGGTGCTGGACCGCAACGGGCTGCGCCCGGGGCGCTGGTGGCAGACCGACGACGGGCTCGTGGTGCTCGGCTCCGAGGCGGGTGTCCTCGACCTCGACCCGGCCCACGTGGTCGCCAAGGGGCGCCTCCAGCCGGGCCGGATGTTCCTGGTCGACACGGTGGCCGGGCGGATCGTGCACGACGAGGAGATCAAGTCCGAGTTGGCCGCCGCCCAGCCGTACGGCGAGTGGCTGCACGCCGGGCTGATCGAGCTGAACGACCTGCCGGCCCGCGAGCACACCGTCTACACGCACGACTCGGTGCGCCGCCGGCAGCAGACCTTCGGCTACACCGTGGAAGAGCTGAAGATCCTGCTCGGGCCGATGGCCCGCACCGGCGTCGAGCCGCTCGGCTCGATGGGCACGGACACCCCGATCGCGCCGCTGTCCACCCGGCCGCGGCTGCTCTACGACTACTTCCACCAGCTCTTCGCCCAGGTCACCAACCCGCCGCTGGACGCCATCCGCGAGGAGTTGGTGACCAGCCTGGCGTCGACAATCGGGCCGGAGGGCAACCTGCTCGACCCGGGCGCCGCGAGCTGCCGGCAGATCGTGCTCCCGCACCCGATCATCGACAACGACGAGCTGGCGAAGATCCTCTCCATCGACGAGGACGGCGACCTGCCCGGCTTCAAGGCCGTCCGGGTCTCCGGGCTGTACCGGATCCGGGAGGGCGCCGCTGGGATCAAGGCGCGGCTGACCGAGATCTGCCGGCACGTCTCCGAGGCGATCGAGGACGGCGTGCGCATCCTGGTGCTCTCCGACCGGGACTCCAACGCCGACCTGGCGCCGATCCCGTCGCTGCTGCTCACCGCCGCCGTGCACCAGCACCTGGTCCGCGAGCAGACCCGTACGCGGGCGGCGTTGATCGTCGAGTCCGGGGACTGCCGAGAGGTGCACCACGCGGCGGTGCTGATCGGCTACGGCGCGGCGGCGGTGAACCCGTACCTGGCGTTCGAGTCGGTCGAGGACATGATCGCCACCGGCACGTTGGCCGGGGTGGAGCCCGCCGCCGGGGTGCGCAACTACGCGAAGGCGCTCGGCAAGGGCGTCCTGAAGATCATGTCCAAGATGGGCATCTCGACGGTCTCCTCGTACTGCGGTGCGCAGGTCTTCGAGGCGGTCGGCCTGGACAGCCGGCTGGTCGAGCGCTACTTCCGGGGCACCCCCAGCCGCATCGGCGGGGTGGGTCTCGCGGGCGTGCACACCGAGGTGGCCGCCCGGCACGCGCTGGCCTGGCCGCCGGCCGGCGCCGCCGCCTCCGACCGGTTGGAGGTCGGTGGCGAGTACCAGTGGCGCCGCGAGGGTGAGCTGCACCTGTTCAACCCGGAGACGGTCTTCCTGCTGCAACACGCCACCCGCAGCCGGCAGTACGACGTCTTCCGGCAGTACACCGCAAAGGTCGACGCGCTCGCGGCGCAGGCCGGTTCGCTGCGCGGGTTGTTCACAGTGCGCACCGGAGTTCGTCCGGCGGTGCCGATCGAGGAGGTCGAGCCGGCCACCGAGATCGTCAAGCGGTTCGCCACCGGCGCCATGTCGTACGGGTCGATCTCGGCGGAGGCGCACGAGACGCTCGCCATCGCCATGAACCGGCTCGGCGGCAAGTCCAACACCGGTGAGGGTGGCGAGGACGTCGAGCGGCTGCACGACCCGGCCCGGCGTTCGGCGGTCAAGCAGATCGCCAGCGGCCGTTTCGGTGTGACAAGCGAATACCTGGTCAACGCCGACGACCTCCAGATCAAGATGGCCCAGGGCGCCAAGCCGGGTGAGGGCGGTCAGCTGCCCGGCAACAAGGTGTGGCCGTGGATCGCCCGGACCCGGCACGCCACCCCCGGCGTGGGTCTGATCTCGCCGCCTCCGCACCACGACATCTACTCCATCGAGGACCTCGCCCAGCTGGTGCACGATCTGAAGTGCGTCAACCCGGCGGCCCGGGTGCACGTCAAGTTGGTCAGCGAGGTCGGCGTCGGCACCGTCGCCGCCGGGGTGGCGAAGCTCAAGGCGGACGTCATCCTGATCTCCGGCCACGACGGCGGCACGGGCGCCTCCCCGATGAACTCGCTCAAGCACGCCGGCACCCCGTGGGAGCTGGGGTTGGCCGAGGCGCAGCAGACGTTGTTGCTCAACAAGCTGCGCGACCGGGTCACGGTGCAGGTCGACGGCCAGCTCAAGACCGGCCGGGACGTGCTGATCGCGGCGCTGCTCGGCGCGGAGGAGTTCGGCTTCGCGACAGCGCCGCTGATCGTCGAGGGCTGCGTGATGATGCGGGTCTGCCACCTGGACACCTGCCCGGTCGGCATCGCCACGCAGAATCCGGTGCTGCGGGAGCGCTTCACCGGCAAGCCGGAGTTCGTGGAGAACTTCTTCCTCTTCCTCGCCGAGGAGGTCCGGGGGTACCTGGCCGAGCTGGGTTTCCGGTCGATCGAGGAGGCGATCGGGCAGTCCGAGGTGCTCGACGTGGCCCCGGCGCTGACGCACTGGAAGGCGCACGGCTTGGACCTGGCGCCCGTCCTGCACCTGCCGGAGCTGCCGGCCGGCGCGGCCCGACGCGGGATCCGCGCGCAGGATCACGGCCTGGATCAGGCGCTCGACAACGAGCTGATCGCGCTGGCCCGTCCGGCTCTGGCGGACGGGGCGCCGGTGCGCGTCGAGGTGGCGGTGCGCAACGAGCACCGCAGCGTCGGCGCGATGCTCGGCGGTGAGGTGACCCGTCGCTTCGGCGGTGCCGGCCTCCCCGACGACACCATCGAGTTCGTGCTGCACGGCACGGCTGGGCAGTCCTTCGGCGCGTTCCTGCCGCGCGGGGTGACCCTGCGTCTGCACGGCGACGCCAACGACTACGTCGGCAAGGGCCTCTCCGGGGGTCGGCTCATCGTCCGTCCGGACGCCGCCGCGCCGTTCCTCGACCCGGACGCCGAGCCGGGGCAGCGGGCCGAGGATCAGATCATCGCCGGCAACACCATCCTGTACGGGGCCACGGCGGGCGAGGTCTTCCTGCGCGGCCGGGTGGGGGAGCGGTTCGCGGTGCGCAACTCCGGCGCTACCGCAGTGGTCGAGGGCGTCGGAGACCATGGCTGCGAGTACATGACCGGCGGCACCGTGGTGGTGCTGGGCGCGACCGGCCGGAACTTCGCGGCGGGCATGTCCGGCGGCACGGCGTTCGTGCACCACCTGGATCGGGCCCGGGTCAACGCGGAGCTGGTCGACCTGTTGCCGCTGGGCGAGCAGGAGCAGTCGCTCCTGCACGAGTTGGTCCAACGACACGTGGCCGAGACCGGGTCGGCGGTCGCCGAGGAGCTGCTCAAGCGATGGCCGGAGGCGGTGGCCGAGTTCACCGCCGTGGTACCCCGCGACTACCGCCGGGTGCTGGAGATCATGCGGGCCGCCGAAGCAGCCGGCCGCGACGTCGACGACGCGGTCATGACAGAACTGACCGCGCCCGCTGTGCCGGCGATGCCGGTGCCGCCCGCCCCGCGGGTGGCTGCCCAGGAGGTGGCACGTGCCTGACCCGAACGGTTTCCTGCGCTACGACCGGCGGCTGCCGGCCCGCCGCCCGGTGCCGGTGCGGATCAGCGACTGGCGGGAGGTGTACCCGCCGGCCGGTGAGGAACTGGTCCGTGAGCAGGCCACCCGATGCATGGACTGCGGCATCCCGTTCTGCCACGACGGCTGCCCGCTGGGCAACCGCATCCCGGACTGGAACGACCTGGTGCGCACCGGCAACTGGGACGCCGCCGCGGAGTCGCTGCACGCCACGAACAACTTCCCGGAGTTCACCGGTCGGCTCTGCCCCGCGCCCTGCGAGGCGGCCTGCGTGCTCGGCATCTCCGGCGGTCAACCGGTGACCATCAAGCAGGTCGAGGTGGAAATCGCCGACGCCGCCGCGGCGCGCGGGTTCACTCCCCGTCCGGTGCCGGCGCCGTCGGGCCGGTCGGTCGCCGTCGTCGGCTCCGGGCCCGCCGGCCTCGCCGCCGCCCAGCAGTTGGCCCGCGCCGGTCACGCGGTGACTGTGTACGAACGCGACGACGCGATCGGTGGTCTGCTCCGGTACGGCATTCCCGACTTCAAGTTGGAGAAGCGGCACATCGATGCCCGGCTGGCCCAGCTCACCGCCGAGGGGGTGCGCTTCCGTACCGGCGTGAACGTCGGGGTGGACGTGACCGCCGAGCAGTTGCGTGCCGAGCACGACGCGGTGCTGCTGGCCTGTGGGGCGTTGCAGGGCAGGGACACGCCGGAGACCCCGGGGCGGGCGCTTCGGGGCGTACACCAGGCGATGGCGCACCTGGTCGCGGCGAATCGCGCGGTCGCCACGGCGGCCACCGACCAGGCCGGCGTGGTGGCCACCGCCGAGCGTCGGCTGGCGCGGGCGGTGTTGCCGGACGGCACCCCTATCGACGCGGCCGGCAAGCACGTGGTGATCATCGGTGGCGGTGACACGGCGGCCGACTGTCTCGGCGTCGCGCACCGCCAGGGCGCCGCGGGCGTGCACCAGCTCGACCTGTACCCGCAGCCGCCGCAGGAGCGCGACGAGGCACGGGACCCGTGGCCGACCTGGCCGTGGGTGCTGCGCAGCTACCCGGCGCACGAGGAGGGTGGCGAGCGGGTCTTCGCCGTGGCGGTGCAGGAGTTCGTGGACGACGGCACCGGTCAGGTGCGGGCGGTGCGGATCGCCGAGGTGACAGTGGAGAAGCGCGACGGCCGGCGGGTCGTCACTGTGGTGCCGGGCTCCGAGCGGGAGTTGCCGGCCGACCTGGTGCTGCTGGCGATCGGTTTCGAGGGCACCGAGCAGCAGCCGCTGCTGGCGCAGTTCGGCGTGGCCCGAAACCCTCGGGGCGCCATCGACGCCGGCGACGACTGGCAGACCGACGCCGACGGGGTGTTCGTGGCCGGTGACATGCACCGGGGCGCTTCGTTGATCGTCTGGGCCATCGCCGAGGGGCGGGCGGTCGCCGCCGCCATCCACGGCTATCTGGGCGGTGTTGGTGCGTTGCCGGCCCCGGTGGGCCCGGCCGCGCAGGCTCTCGCCGCTCGCTGAGGTACGGGCGCCCGGTCGGTGCGGCAGGTCCGCCACCGCACCGGCCGGGCATTCCCGCTGGTGAAGCCGCTCACAAAGGTGGGCAAAAAGGTTTAAGCCGGCAAGACTTGTCGGCTGCCGAACCGCGCCGCGATCGGTGTGAATGATCATGCTGCCGATCGCTGGAGGTCCGTCGTGGCCAGAGGTGCCACCTTCGCCGCGTTGCGCCACCGCAACTACCGGATCTGGGCGCTCGCCGGCTTCGTCTCCGTCATCGGCACCTGGATGCAGGTCCTCGGGGTCAACTGGTACGTCCTGAAGGAGACCGGCTCGGCGACGTCAATGGGCTTCGCCGTGCTGCTCCAGGCGGCGCCCACGCTGCTGCTCAGCGTCTGGGGCGGCGTGCTGGCCGACCGGCTGCCCGCCCGCCCGTTGCTGATCGCCGCCCAGGGCGCCCACGCGGTGCTCGCCGCCGGACTGGCGGCGGTCGCAGTGACCGGGGTCGGCGGCCTGCCGCTGATCTTCGCGATCTCGCTGGCCACCGGTGCCGTCTCGGCGATCGAAGGGCCGGTGATGGGGCGCTGGGCCGCCAGCCTCGTCGACCGGGAGACGCTGGGCAACGCGCTGGCGCTCGGCTCGCTCACCAACTCCGCCGGCCGCATCCTCGGCATGAGCCTCGGTGCCGTGGTGGTGGCCGCCGTCGGACCCGCCCTGCTGTTCGGCATCAACGCGGCCAGCTTCGCCGCAGTGGTGGTGGCGCTGTTCGCCGTACGCCCGGGAGCCGTGCCCGGCCTCTCGGCCCTGGACGCCGGCCGGGCACGGGGCGGTGTCCGCGCCGGGTTCGCCTACCTGCGTGGGCAGCCGGTGCTGCTCCTCGCGCTCGCCCTGTCGTTCGTGCTCGGCAGCCTGGGCCGCAACTACCAGGTGACAATGGCCGCGATGAGCGACGGGCCACTGAACGCCGGCGCCTCCGGGTACGGCCTGCTGTCGACGGTGTTCGCGGTCGGCACTGTGGTGGGCGCGCTCGTCGCGGCCCGCCGGCGTTCCCTGGGCTACCGGACGCTCGTCGTCGCGGGCCTGCTCGCCAGCGGGTTGCAGATCGTCGCCGGCCTCGCACCGGGCACCTGGAGCTTCGCCGCGGTGATCCTGCCGATCGCCGCCGCCGCGGTGGTCATCGACACCACAGTGGGCACCCGCGCCCAGCTCGACACCGACGGCGCGATGCGGGGCCGGGTGCTCGCCGCCCTGGCGGTCACCGGCTCGGTCTCCGCCGCGGTCGGCGCCCCGCTGCTCGGCTGGCTCGCCGAACACGCCGGGCCCCGGCAGACGCTCGTCCTCGCCGGAGCCGCAGCGGCGATCGCCACGACGGCGGCCGGCGTCGCCCTGGATCGGCAGCGTGGCCGCGCCGCGACCCTCGCGCTCGTCGTTCCGCGGCCCCGCCATCCGGTACGACGAGCGGCGTTCCGGGCCGCCCGCATGGTCCGGCCCGCCGGTGCGGTCTGCGTCATCGCGCCCGCCGAAGCCGGGGCGATGCGGTCGGGCGGAGTTCGGCTCCGGGAGTTGGTCACCGCCGGGCCGGTCGCGAACCGCTGAGACAGCGGTCACCCCCAGCGGCCCGCTTCCGGGACAGGGCGACACGAAGATCATCGTTACGCTGCGATCATGGACATAGAGGAGCGGCTACGGCGAACCCGCCGATGGCTGTGGATCGTGCTGATCGGGCTCTTCCTGAGTGGTGTCACAGCCTTCCCGCTGGAGATCGAGGTGCGCTGGCTGCTGCGCGTACTGGATCCGCTCGCCGGTCAACTGCCCGCTCTGGTCGCCTGGATAGAGCGGGTGCACACCGGGCTCGTGGCGGCCGGCGAGGACTACCCGTTCCTGCTCTACGGCACCGACTGGTTGGCCTTCGCCCACCTGGTGCTGGCGGTGGCCTTCTGGGGGCCACTGCGCGACCCGGTGCGCAACGTCTGGGTGGTGCAGGTCGGCATGATCGCCTGTGCCGGCATCGTTCCGCTGGCCCTGATCTGCGGCCCGATCCGGGACATCCCCTGGTTCTGGACGGTCGTCGACCTGTCCTTCGCGGTCGGGGCGTTCCCGCCGCTCTGGTTCGCGTACCGGCACATCCGCGCCGTCGAGGCGAGCACGACCGAGGCGACAAACGCCCGGCCGGCCCAAACCCCGTAGAACCCCACCCGCCAGCACCGTCGGACGAGCTGCCGCACCCCCGCCGCGTCGATCATGGAGTTGTGGTGGGCGGAATGCCCACCGGTGCCCGGTCTGTGAGGCACCACAACTCCATGATCGACGCGGGCGTGGGGCTAGTGCGACATCAGGTGGTGCGACTCGCGGATCTTGGCCCAGGACTTCGGCTCGGTCGGCGGGGCGGCCTTACGGGCGGCGCTCGCCACGTCGGGCCGGCCGGCGGTGAACAGCCAGGTGGTGAACAGGTCGTCCAGGTCCAGCCCGGAGATTTGCTCGGCCAGTGCCTGGAACTGCTCGATGGTGCCGTTGCCGTAGCGGCGCTCGGCGGTCCAGGTCGGCAGGATCTCGAAGAACGCGTCGTCGCCGACGGCCAGCCGCAACTGGTGCAGGGTCATCGCACCCCGGTCGTAGACGGCGTTGTCGAAGATCCGAGCGGCACCCGGGGCGCCGGGCAGCACCTGCCAGAACCCGTCGTCGGCCGGGTAACTGGCGTAGGTGAAGTCGAAGACCTCCTGGGCGGTGCCCTCGCCCTGCTCCTCCGACCAGAGCCACTCGGCGTACGAGGCGAAGCCCTCGTTGAGCCAGATGTTGCGCCAGTCGGCCACCGAGACCGAGTCGCCGAACCACTGGTGGGCCAGCTCGTGCGTCACCACGTAGGTGTTTGCGCCGCGTCGCCAGAAGCCCGGCCCGTACACCGGGCGGGTCTGCGTCTCCAGCGCGAAGCTGATGCCGTCGATCGGCCCGGCCACGCCGCCCTGCGCCTCGAACGGGTACGGGCCGAAGATCCCGCTCCCCCAGTCGACGATCTCGGCGGTCCGCTCGATGCTGGCCCGCGCGGCCGGCCCGAGGGCCCCCAGCGAGGTGCTGTACGCGTTGATCACCGGCTGGCCGCTCGGGGCGGTGTCGGTGACTATGTCGTACTGGCCGATGGCCATGAACGCCAGGTAGGTGGCGGTGGGGGAGGTGGTCCGCCAGATCCACCGGGTGCGGTTGCCGGCCTCGGCCAGCGGCGGGCTCGGCTGCACGCCGTTGCTGATCACCTCGACGCCGGTGGGCACCGACACCGAGATGTCGTAGGTCGCCTTGTCCAGCGGGTGGTCGTTGCTCGGGAACCACCACCACGCGGACTCGGGCTCGTTGACGGCGAGGGCGCCGTCGTCGGTACGCGTCCAGCCGGTGTAGCCGTTGACCAGGGCCTCCGACGGGACACCGGAGTAGCGCACGACGATGGTGAGCTGCTGGCCCCGGGTCACAGTGCGGGCCGGGGTGACCACCAACTCGTGCGCACCAGCGGTGCTGGTGCTCGCCGCCCAACCGTTGACCCGGACCGACTCGACGTCGAGCAGGAAGTCCAGATTGAACGTCGAAAGGTCCGCGGTGGCGGTGGCGAGGATGGTGGTGGTGCCGGTGAGCAGGTCGGTGGCCGGTTCGTAGCGCAGCCGGACGTCGTAGTGCTCGACGTCGTAGCCGCCGTTGCCGTAGTCGGGGAAGTAACTGTCGCCCAGTCCGGGCGCGCCGGGTTGCGGCGCGGCCGAGACGACCGGACGGCCCCAGCCCGTCGGGGCGGCCTGGCCGGGGGTGCCGGCGAGCATGGTGCCGGCGGTGGTGAGGGTCAGGGCGGTGGTGGCCGCCGTGAGGACTCGTCGCACGGGGTGGACTCCCTCCATCGGGTGTTCGCCAGGCCAACCTAATCGACAACTGTGAACGTCGTCGGCCTGCCACACCCATCGGCCGTCGTCGCGCTCTGGCGTCCCTTGCACCGCAAGGTCACACTGTGTTGATCGGAGGTGACACGTGCGACGCTCGGAGTTACCCAATCGGAAGTTGATCGGCCAACGGCAGTCGACAGCGGGCCGGGAACGGCTGCCGGCCGGCGGCCTGGAGTTGTTCGCGCTGCTCGCCCGGCTGCTGCGGCGACCCCGTCGCGGCGATCGCCGGCTGCCGCTGCTGTGGCTGGTCCGCTCCGACACCGCGGATCTGATGGTGCCGCTGCGCCGGTTCCTCGGCCAGGGCCCACGGCGGCGGGTCCCGCACGCCGTGCTGGACGCCGACGCGCCGCCCGGCGCCGGGGACGTGCCGGCGCTGCTGCGCGAGCTGCACCGGCAGCTCTCCCTGGAGGCCTTCGGCGCCGCCCGGCTGCGCTTCCGGCACTATCCGCTCGCCGACTGGCTGATGCAGCAGAGCCTCAGCCTGGGCGTCGACGCCGACGACAGCCGCGCCGCCCTGGTCCGCCGCCTGCGCGACCGCAGGGGCCCGCGCACGCCGGAGGCGTTGCCCTCCGGCGGCGACGCGGTCAGCATCGTCTCCCAGGTGCTGCTCTGGCTGGTCCGTCGGGCCGTGCCGGGGGTGGTCTTCCGGGCTGCCGTCTCCGGTCGGGTGCCGGTGCTCGGGCGGCACTACAACTGGTTCATGCGTCAGCAGTACCTGGCGCCCCGGCAGTCGGTCACCTTCCTCGGCTTCGCCGAGCGCCTCACCGCGGGCTGGCGCGACGGGGAGCAACCCGACCAGGTCAACAAGCTGCTGCTGCACGCGTTCCTGGAGGACCTGCGGCAGGCGTACCGGCGTCGGCCGTGGCGCCCGTCGGACTGGCGGCGCACCGCGTACCCGGCTCTGCTGATCGACCACGTCGCCCCCGGCAACGTCGGCGGGGACCTGGTCCGACTGATCGGCGACGTCCGTACCGAGACCGGCCGCAACGACCCGCTGCTCGTCATCGCGTCCGGTGGGCGGCCCCCGCCGGAACTGCCCGAGCCGCACCCGTTGACCGAGGCCGACGAGGCATTCGACGAGTGGGTCGAGGCGCTGCCGGAGATGCGCCGCCTGCGCCGCCCGGCCGCCTGGCTCGTGGCGCTGCGCCCCGACGACACCGACACCGGCCCACCCTCCCGTGCCGGGGTGCGCCCCTTCTCCGCGCCCGACCCGCCGTGGTGGTCGCGACGCTTCCTGCCGACGGCGCTCTGCCTGGTGCTGGTGGCGGTGCTCGGCCTGTGGGTGGCCAGCCGGTGGGGACCGGGCTGTCACCCCTCGCTCACCGGCCAGGTCTCGGTCGAGGTGGTCGGCAAAGGCGAGTGTGTCGGCTACAGCGACAGCGCCTCGCAGGTGTTCAACAACGACCCCGGCCAGGACCGGCTGCGCACAGTTCAAAAGCGCATCTTCGCGCAGAACCGCGCCGCCGAGGAGGTCTGGCAGCGCAGCGACCGACGACGGCCCTTCCTCACCCTGGTCTACCTGGGCACCCTGACCGGCAATCTGACCCGCGCGGACGATGAGTCGTACGTCTCCGAGCGCGAGGAACTCGAAGGGATGGCCACCGCCCAGTACGCCTTGCTGAAGGAGTCGGCCGGCGCCAACGGCGCCGCGCTGCTGCGGATCGTGGTGGCCAACGGTGGCCGCCAGATGATCTACGCCGACCGGGCGGTGGCGATGCTGGCCGAGCTGGCCCGGGACGACCCCACGGTGCTCGGGGTGGTCGGGCTGGTGGAGAGCCGCACCAGCACCGCCCGCGCGCTGCGCGAGCTGAACCAGGTCGGGCTGCCGGTGCTGGCGCCCACCCTCTCCGCCGACAAGATGGACGCCAACTCCCGCCTCTACCTCCAGATCTCCGCACCGAACAAGGACCAGGTGAAGCTGGTCGACGCGTACGCCAAGCAGGTGCTGAAGGTCGACGAGGCGCACGTCTTCTACACCACTCTGGAGGGCAGCACTCTCACCGAGGACCTCTACGTGGGCACCCTCGTCGACGGGCTCCGACAACAGTTCGGCCCCCGGCTCACCCGCCTCGACGCGTGGCGCACCGGGCAGCGGCTGACCGACGAGTGCGGCTACACCGGCATGCTCTTCTACGCGGGTCGGTGGTCGGAGTTCGACGGTTTCCTGCGGGCGTTGCGCGAGTGCGGCGGCAACCCGCCCCGACACCTCGTCGCCGACGACTCGGCCAACCGGTACATGGCCAACCCGGGGCTGCGCGCCGCAGCACCCGGCAACCTGCCCGTCACGTACGTCTCCAAGGCGGCCCTGGCCACCTGCGCTGCGCTGCGGGCCGCCCAGGACCGGCGCGACGACGACGCCCGGGCCAGCTTCCTGTCCTGGATCCAGGCCGACGACCTGCTCGACCCGCCGCGCTGCCGGCCCGGCTCCGAGGAGCAGGTCGGCGAGCGGGTCAGCCTCGCCTACGACGCGTCGATGATGCTGGTCCGGGCGGTGGAGAGCCTCGCCGCCCGGCTGCACCACGCCGACCCCCGGCAACGCTGGAAGCCGGATTCGGTGAACCCGGTGGGCGTGCACGCGGAGGTGCTCCGGCAGAACGCCGGGCAGGGCTACCCGGGCGTGGCCGGGCTGATCCGGTTCACGCCCGACTCGGGGGAGCCGGTCGACAAGCGGCTGGCCCTGATGCGTGTGGAGCAGGTGCCCGACGTGGCGAGGGCGCCGGTGGAGGTGTTCCGCTGCGGGGCCGCCGACGCCTCCGGCCCGGCGGCGTGCGGCCCCGCCTGACCGGTCCCGCGTGACACGTCCTCGCAGGACTGTCCGGGTGCCGCCGGTGTCCGTTAGGGTTCCTGGGACCAGGCGGCCGTGGCGTTGGGGGCAGAGGGTGGGCAGGCTCGCGTCGGCGTACGGGCAGGCGGTCAACTCCCACCGGGCGGCTCGGGCGCATCTGGACACCGCCCGCAGCGCCCTGGGGGCGGCACCGACCACCGTCGCGCCGGTCGGCGCCGACGACCTGGTGACCCGCCTCGCCCGCCTCGGCGCGGCCCTGGCAACCCCCGCCCCGGGCGTCACCCCGCTGACCGACGATCCGGCCGCGGTGCGGATCGGCGAGGCGTCCACAGCGGACGGCGCCTTTCCGGTGCTGGTCCCGCTCGGCGGCGGCCACCACCTCGCAGTGGACACCGACGCCCGCGACCCGCAGGTCGCCGGGCTGCTGCGGGCGCTGGTGCTGCGGCTGGTCGCCACCGCGCCGCCCGGTCAGGTCCGCGTCGCCGGCATCGACACCGCAGCGCTCGGTGCCACCTTCGGCCCGCTGCGACCGCTGCTCGACGCCGGGGTGCTCGACCCGCCGGCCACCGGTGAGGCCGAGGTGGCCGCGCTGCTGGACGCCGCCGAGCAGCACGCCCGCGCCGCGCAGCACGGCCAGCAGGCCGCCCGCCGACTGCTGGTGGTGGTCGCCACCGCCGCACCGCCGCCGCGCGAGCTGGCCCGGCTCGCCGCGCTCACCCACGCCGGCCCGGCCGCCGCCGTGTGCGTGCTGCTCGCCGGCCACCCGCCCCGGCTGCCCGGCGAGACCGCGCCGCCGCTGGGCGGCACCACAGCGGTGCGGCTCAACCAGGGGTACGCGCACGTCGGCGACCCACCCGGCGCCCCGTTCAGCGCCGACGGCAGCGGGCTCGCCGCACCCGTCCTGCTCGACGGCGACCCGCCGCCCGCCTCGGTACGCGCGCTCGCCGAGCACCTCGGCACCGCCACCCGTCGCGCCGACGCGTTGCCCTTCACCGACCTGCTGCCCGAACGGCGTTGGGCCGAGTCCGCCGGCAACGGCCTGCGGACGGTGATCGGCCGGGCCGGCGGCGGTGCCGCCCTCGGCGCCGCGCTGACGCTCGCCTTCGACGACGCCACCCCACACTGGCTGGTCGGCGGGCGCACCGGTGCCGGCAAGACCGTTTTCCTCCTCGACGTCCTCTACGGGCTGGCCGCCCGCTACTCGCCGGCCGAGTTGCAGCTCTACCTGCTCGACTTCAAGGAGGGCGTGAGCTTCACCGAGTTCGTGCCCACCGGGCGGGACCCGTCCTGGCTGCCGCACGCCCGCGCCGTCGGCATCGAGTCCGACCGCGAGTACGGCCTCGCCGTGCTGCGCGAGCTGCGCCGGGAGGCGCAGCGCCGGGCCACCGCCCTCAAACGGCACGGCGTCACCAAGCTCGCCGACCTGCCCCCTGACAATCCGCTGCCGCGAATCGTGACCGTCATCGACGAGTTCCACGTGCTACTCGCCGGCAACGACGCGCTGGCCCGCGAGTCGGTCGACCTGCTGGAGGAGTTGGCCCGCAAGGGCCGCTCGTACGGCATCCACCTGGTGCTCGCCAGTCAGAGCATGACCGGCATCGAAGCCCTCTACGGGCGGGCCGAGGCGATCTTCGGGCAGTTCGCGTTGCGGGTGGCCCTGCCCGGCGGCGGCGGGGTGCTCGACCAGCTCAACGACGCCGCCGCGGCCCTACCGGTCGGCTCCGCCGTGGTCAACACCGCCGCCGGGGCGGTCGGCGCCGACACAGTGCTGCGCTTCCCCGACGCGCACGCCGCCACTGCGGACCTCGCCGCGTTACGCCACGACCTGTGGCAGGCCCGCCCGCCAGGCTCGCGGGCCCCAGCGGTCTTCAAGGGGTACGAAGCCGCGCGGATCGAGGACGACAGCACCTACGCCGGGTTGCGCCCCGGTGGTCGACGCCCGATGGCCCTGGTCGGCCGAACCGTCGACGTGCACGGCACCACAGCACTGTTCCTGATGGACACCACACCCGGCCGGCACCTCGCCGTGGTGGGCACCGCACCGACAGGCGCGGACGTGCTGCGCGCCGCGACGCTCAGCCTGGCCCGCCAGCACACCCCCGGCGACGCGCGCTTTTACCTGGCCTGCCTGGTCGACGTCGCCGATCCGGTCGCCGACGACACCGAAACGCTGCTGCGGGCCGCCGGCCACCCGGTGCGGCGCCTCGACGCGGTCGGGCTGCGCGACCGGATCGCCGCCCTGGCCGCCGACCCCACCGGCCGCGAATACCTTGTGGTGTTCGGCGTGGACGCCGCCGCGCCCGTCCTCGGTGCCACCGACCCTGCCACGTTCCGCTCCGGCCTGGACGACCTGCGTACCGTCCTGCGTCAGGGCCCCGGCCAGGGGGTGCACCTGCTCGGCTGGTGGCGGGGGCTGCGCCGGCTCGCCGACGACCTCGGCGGCACCCAGAACCGCGACGACGTCGCCTGCCTGGTCGCTCTCAACGTGCCCGGCGCCGAGCTGGCAATGCACCTCGGAGCGCACGACCTGGCCTACACGCCCCGCCCCGACCGGGCGCTGCTGATCGACCGGCACGACCAGCGCACGCGGCTGATCGTCCCGTTCGTCGGCGACGGGCACGACCCGGACGGGGAGCGGTGACAGTGTCCTTCGAGGAGTACGCGGCGCTGGCCCGGCAGCTCTCCGCGCAGCACCGCGCCGGGGAACAGCACGCCGCCGCCGAGTCCGCGCGCCGCCGTGACCTGCACGCCGCCGTCGACTACCTCCAGCAACGGCTGACCGCCCAGGGGCAGCGCCTCGACCAGCTCGGCCGAGCCATCGGCATCGACCAACCACCCGCCACCCCCGCCGCAACGGCGGGACGGCCCGGCGAGACCGTTGCCTGGCCCGGTCCACCCGGGTCGCCCTCCGCTGCCGGTGGCCCTTTCTCCGCACCCGGAACCGGGGACGGGGAACCCGCCGGCGCAGCCGGCGCGCCGGGGCGGGCGGGGGTCGGGGCGTACCCCCAACTGCCGGCGGGGGAGGCGCGGCTGGCGCTGCCGACGGCGGTGAGCCCGGCGGGCGGCGGGGTACCCGCGCAGCGTGCGGCGGCGGCCGACCCGGCGGTCGAGTTGGAGCTGGCCCGGCGGATGGCCGACGAGGCCGACCGGCACGGGCAGCAGGCGGAGTTGCTGGCCCAGCGGCCGGCGCTGCTGCCGACGTGGTCGCCGCTGGCGCGGGCGGTCGCCGTCTACGCCGGGTGCGGCGCGGCGGCCGGGGTGCTCGTGCTGATGCTGGTGCTCGCCTCGGGTGTCGGTCTGGTGGACGGGTTCACCCTCGGCGCGTGGATCTGCGCGGGGTTGCCGGCGGTGGCGTTCTTCGGCGGGTACCTGGTGCTGGGCCGGTGGGGGCGACCCGCGATGGTCGCCGGCACCCCGCCGCGCTACCTGCCGCTCGGGTTCCTGATCTGTTTCCTGGTGGTGCCGATGGCCTACTGCGCGTACCTGCTGATGGTCCGCGGCCTGCGCTGATGACTGACCTGGCATCCGGTCTGCGCTTCGCCGCGCAGCCGGTCGTCAGCGTGTTCGTGCCGGGCGTCACGGCCCGGGTGCCGGAATTCGCCGACGGCGGCGTCGTGCCGCTCGACGTGCAGACCTACTCCCTCGAGCGGGACGAACCGTACGCCCGTGTCGCCGAGTACGACCTGGTCTTCGACGAACTGCCACCGCTCCTGCACCGCTACCTGGCCCACTGCCTGCGGGTCGCCTGTGCCGCCGGCGACACAGTGGTCTGGCTCGGCTTCGAAGGCTCGTTCCACTTCGACCACCTCCTCACCGAGGCAGTCGCGTCGCAGGTGTACGGGGTCTGCGCGCCCGGCGGCGAACCTGTCGTGGCCCCGGATCTGCGAACCCTCCGAACACCGGAGTGGCGACTGGTCGTCACCGCCCACGGGAGCCTGCTGTAGGGGCGAGACCTCCGCGGCGCCTACACGCTGACCCCGGCTCGACTGGTCCCGGGCATGATCCACTCGGCTTTGCGTAAATCGGGGTGTCTGGGCCGGTGGGAAACCCCGACATCCTGAAACCCGTGTCGAACATCGGCCGGCTGACCACCCAACCCGGCCATCCACTGTGTTCGCCTCAGTGCCGTAGTCTCGCGCCCCGAGCGCAGTCGGTGCGCCACCCGCTCGCCGAGGGTCCGGATCATCACGCCTCGACGTCTCGCGAGCGGCCGTCGTAAGGTTGGTCAGGGAATTGCAGGGACAGACGTCCACCCAGGTCGAGCCGATGTCGACAGGGGGCGGGATTGCGGTTTCGCCGGTCAACGCCGGTGCGGCGACGCCCCGACCCGAGCAGGAGCCAGGGCCGTCGGTCGTCGCCGCGTCACAGCAGGCCGGCGCGGGCGCGGTGGTCGCCGGTTTCGGGCTGATCGCAGTCGGCGCGGTCGCCGGCTGGGCGATCTGGCGCAGCGGCGCCTCCGCGGCGAAGATCCAGCCCGAGGACACCACTGGCGTCTTCCTCACCCTGTTGGTCTTCGCCGCAGCGGTCGAGCGGATCCTGGAACCGTTCTCCCGGTGGCTGCCAGGACGCGCCGCCGAGGCCGCGCTGTCCCGAACGGTGACCGACGTGAACATCCGGGTCGACGGCCCCACCGAGGCTGACCGCGAGGCCGTCGCCGTGGCCACCGCCAAGGTCGCGCGCGCGAAGGCGAACCGCACAATCGTCGCCTGGGGTCTCGCCAGCGGGATGGCCACCGTGGCGTCCAGCGCCGGCGGGTTCTACGTTCTGCACGCGGTCGCCGGCGCCGACTGGAACGGAATCGCGGTCTGGGTCGACGCCGTCGTGACCGGTGTGATGGTCGGCAGCGGCACCAAGCCGTTGCACGACCTGATCACCCGGGCCCAGAACGGCCCGCCGTCGCCGTAGCGCTTTTGCCGGCCCGGCTGAGCTCGCCGGCGGGCATGATCCACTCGGTTTCACGGAAGTCGGGGTATCCCCGCCACTTGGGCTCAAGTGGTTGTTGCAACGGGGTGGATTCTCGTCAGGATGAGGGGTCATGCCGGGGCAGAGGTTGTCGTCCGCGGAGCGGGCGCAGAT